>JBBRHF010000013.1:0-40928 GCA_038223055.1 Actinomycetes bacterium
GTTTCAATAGTTACGCAGGACCAGACCGGCCGCGAAACCCCAGGTCACAGCACTGATGCCGGACTACTTCAGGAGATCTGAGCCTGGAAGGACGACCACGATGGTGGCTCCACGGAAGTACCCGGACGAGATGCGTGAGCGTGCGGTTCGGATGGTGATCGAGGCCAAGGGTGACGCGGCGACGCGGCCGGCGGCGTGTCGGCGGATCGGTGAGCAGCTCGGGGTCAACGTCGAGACGCTGCGTGGCTGGGTGAGTCAGGCCGAGGTCCACGCCGGGGCGCGTCCCGGGATCACCAGCACCGACTCGGCCCGGCTGGTCGAGCTGGAGCGGGAGAACCGTGAGCTGCGCCGAGCGAACGCGATCTTGCGGGCGGCATCGACTTTTTTCGCGGCGGAGCTGGACCGCCCCTCCCGCTGATGATCGAGTTCATCGACGGACACAAGGACACGTTCGGAGTCGAGCCGATCTGCACCGCGCTCAAGAGCGCGCAGGTGCCGATCGCTCCGAGCACCTACTACGCGGCCCGGGTCGAGGCCGCCCTCGGCGAGGGCGGTACGTGACGAGACGGTCAAGACCAAGATCGCCAGCGTGCACAAGGACAACTTCGGTGTCTACGGTGTCCGCAAGGTCCATAACCTTGATCATTCACGCCGGTGTGCGAGTCTCGTAGCCCATCGGAGTTCAGCCGCCCGGACAACTCGTCCAGGACACGCAGCACGGTGGAGTCCGACGCGCCGCCCTCGGGGCCGAAGATCTCCACCTGACGGGTCATCGCCTCGATGTCGGACAGACACGTCGCGCCCGCCGCCAACGCGCACGCCGCGTCGACCAGGGCCCGACCCCGATGGCGGATCGGCAGGAACCCCGACCGGGCCAGCACCTCCGCGAGCCCGGCCGTGAGCCCGAGCTGGTCGCTCAACAACCGCGGCAGCACCACCCCCGCATGCGCCACCGTGCCGGCCCCACCCACCTTCACCGCCAGGTTGTTCGACCACTCCAAAGCGGCATCCACCAGCGGGTTGCGACCACGGCTACGCTGCACCTGAAGGGTGTCCCATCCTCGGAGTCTGCGTATCTCAACAATCCGCATTATCCCAGGTCAGGGGCACCTTTCACTGTCCCGACACCCCCAAAACCATGATCACCAAGACCGCCGTGAATACCCCAGGCTAATGGCCTTGATCGCTGCGGATAGACGCGCTTGCCTTCGCCACTCTCCACGCCCACGTACCTCAGATGTGATGGCTACGACGAGGCCCTCCTAACAGCGCCAGTTCGCCACCGATGAGGGACGCCAACGATCTGCTCAGACATGTCCTGAATCTACTGAGCCACCGCCGCGGGTGTGGTCACTCGAGTCGCCGGCCCCTCCTGACATCCTGTGAGCGTGTCAAGCACGATGGTTCGAGCCGGACGCCCTGGGATCAGCCGCGCCACACGCAGCGAGTTCCGCAACCTGATGACTTCAGTGGTCGTCGGCGCCATCGATGACGCCTTCGCGGACGAGGAGTTCCTGCCGCTCGAATCAATCACCTACGCCGACACCAGCGTCCGCCGGTCTCGGACCGAGGAGTACCTGCAGGGCATTGACTGGCACGACGCCGACCAGGTGCGCCGAGCCCTGCGGGTGTTCGAACGGCTCATCTCGAGGTACCTGCAGGAGCTCGCCAGCGACACGACCGGCCTCGCCCGGTTGCGTCGGGAGCTGGCGAACGATGGGTACCAGCTCACCGACGAGGCCCGCATCCTGCGGATCGGACCCCAACTGCCGGCCGGGTCACTGACGAACCTGAAGGACCCGGCCGCCATTGAGGAGCAACTCGAGCGGCTGGCCGGAGCCGCCGACGACGACCCCGCCCTGGCGGTCGGATCCGCAAAGGAGCTCGTGGAGTCCACCGCCAAGGTGGTCCTGGCCGAGCGTGGCCTGAGCTTCGCTGACCGCGCCGACCTGCCCGAGCTCGTGCGTGCCGCGCATGAAGCGCTGATGCTGCACCCCAACCAACAAGCGGAGGGCCCCGACGGCACCCAAGCCGTGAAGAAGATCCTTGGCGGGCTGATCACAATCACCTCCGGCCTCGCCGAGCTACGCAACCGCGGCTACGGCACCGGCCACGGCGCCGCCGGCGCCCGGGTCGGACTCCACCCCCGGCACGCTCACCTCGCCGTCAACACCTCCATCACGTGGTGCCGTCTCATGCTCGACACCCTGCACGACCCTCAAGCCCCCTGGACAACCGCCAACCACCAACCCAAGTGAGCCCGGTTCTCAGGCCCGGCCGCTCAGCACCTGCTGGTCGAAGGGACCCATTTCACAGGGTTTGAATAATGGTCTCCACCAGTGAACTGACCCGCGATACGAAGCGGATTGCATTGTGGTGCAATCGAATCGGAGTGCCTTATGTTCCGGCCCTGAGTTCTACCCCGGTACCCGTTTGTGTGACGTCACACGACCGGACGATGTCAAGGTTCGGCGGCTCGCGCCAGGTAAGCCGTGCTCGAACTCCGTCGCCTAGTTGAGGGACCGACCCACTCGGATCGAAGTCTCCCAATCCAACGACCCGCTGCCCCTGCCACCGGCCGGCGCCATCGAACCGCGACGAATAGCCGCGGTCTACACACAGGATGACCTCGGTTGGGTCGCCCCCCGCGCTCAATGTCGTCGGCCCGATGGCCACAAACGACCCCACCGCCAGGCGAGCCGCGGACCGATCGGCGGGTCGGTCGATATGAAGCTCCACTCCGTAGGCCGGAGCGCTGCCCTGGTTGTGGATCTGGACCGCATATCCCCTCAACGACTGATCGGACTGAGAGTCGCCCTCGTCAACCTCCAGGTCCTGCAGACTGCCGACCACGAGCAGCCCATGCTGGTTGCTGATGGCGTTATCGCGGATGGAGTCGATCTGGTACCGCGCGGCGCGGCCGTTGGCTACGGCGGTGATGTTGGCGGTCAGGAACGGCCGCGCCCGCCAACGGCTGGCTGATCGGAAGGTCAGCACGGACGCGGTCAGAGCGAGAACTGACAGCACGATCGGAATCAGTTTCAGGACGAGATCCATGGCGCCGATCGTATCTAGCGGCTCCCCCATCGTCAGTTGCATGCACGCACCTTCAGTGGTTTGCGCCGAGCTCATCCTGTGGCTGCGAGGTGAGCTGATGACCGCCGCGCGTTGCCCTCTTCGTCCGCGACTCCCTCCGACCCATTCGCACGGTTCGAATAATGGTTTCCACCAGTGAAGGAAGGCTGAGGACAGCTCACAACAAGGAGGAGAATCGGGCAGACAGTTGGACTTCCTCGCGCAGGCTGGGTGCGCTTGTCCCGGGACGTCCTTTGGGAGCGGGCGGTTCGGTCAACGCTTCGGTGATGGTCTCGACCGTCAGTCTCCTGAAACGATGCGGGCAACTTGCCGGCTCACGTGGTCCGCGGCGGCCCTTGACAAGCAACGAAGGCCGGGGCCACGCCGGGCAGTTGTCGTCTAACTCGTAAGCCGCAGGGCGCATGCGGTCTCCGAGACCAGCAGAAATCGGCCGGAGCCAGAACCTCTCCGAGAACCATGCCTGCGGCCGATTTTAGGTGGGGGGTCAAACCACCAGGTGGGGCAACGGCTGACCCCATCACGGCACCTACTGGCCCCCAACACCCCCCAATCACTTCCCCTGTTGCCCACCCCAGGCAATTCCTCGGGTTCGGCCTGTCACACGGGGGCCGCCGCGGGCACCTTCCCTTGGGCAGAACCGGTTCAGACTCAGCCCGAGGAGAACACGTGGCCGCCACCGCGCCTGCCCGCCGCCCCCCGTCCCGTCGCCGACCGGGAGAGCTGCTGGGCGCACCGAGCCAGCATTTGGCGCCCCGCCCGGCCACCTGGGGCCGGCAGGTGACGGCCTTGGTGGCCGCCGGGGTGGCGGGGTTCGGCACCGCCCCGCTGCTCGAGCACCCCGCCCTGGCCGGACCCGCTCTGACCCTGGGGGTTGTGGGTGGCCTGTGTCGCGCAGTCCAGGGGCTGCGCACCAGTGCCCGCAATCAGCTCGCCGATCGGCTCGCCGAGGCGCTCTGCCCGGGGTTGGGGCTTCGGTGCCCCGACCGGCGGGCGGTCCGGCTGCGTTCGTGGCGCCGGGGTTGGCGCGGTGTCCCGCGCCGGGTCGACTTGCGGTACGCCCCCGGCGTCGATGACACCGACCCCGCCTGGCGCACCGAGCTCGTGAAGGCCGTCGCCCGGCGGCTGCTGGCCGACTACGAGGTCACCCGCCACGACCGGCGCCGGTGCCGAATGCAGCTCCGCTGGGTTCCCCAGCGTGACGCGAAGACGTCCCCGGCGATGCAGGTCAGGGCCGTACGGACCATCGCCGAGCTGCTCGGGCCCACCGCCGCGGTGACCGACGTGCAGTGGGCCGGGGAGGATCTGGCTGGGCTGGACGTGCGCCACGAAGCCGGCGCGAAGCTGGCGGCGCCCGGATACCGATACCGGGTCGAGCGGGTCGTGTCCACGATGCTGCCGGGCCGGTGGCGGGCCCGCTGGGACCTGGAGGCCGACACCGTCCGGTTCGAGGTCCGTCCGAGTTTCCCCACCAACATCTGGCTGCCGAAAGAACCTGTGGACCCCGGCGCGGACCTGCTCGCGTCCTACGACGAGCTGCGGATCTCCTACGGTGTCGACGAGGACCAGAACGTCATGCAGTGGCGCCCGGCTCAGGATCCGAACGTCATGCTTGTCGGAGCACCGGGTACCGGCAAGCCCTTGGCGGTCGACACCGAGGTGCCGACGCCGTCGGGGTGGACCACGATGGGCGAACTCGTCGACGGCGACATCGTCTACGACGACCAGGGCCAGGCGTGCACCGTGGTCACGGCCCACCCGGTGCGCCATGGCCGGCCGTGCTACCGGATCGTCTTCTCCGATGGCAGCGAGATCGTCGCCGACGCCGATCACCTGTGGTCGACCAGCACCCGCCCGGAACGCGTCTCCCGGCAGCGCGGTGCCCGAGGGCGCGGCGCAGACATCCGCAAACCACGGCTGAGCAAAGCACAACTCGCGCGACTGGCCGCCGCGCTGGATGACTGCGGGGACGCCGACCTGATCAGCATTCCCGACGTGTCCCGGCTCGCGGGGATGTCGGCGTCCGCCCCGATCCTGCGCCAACTCAGCCGCGACCTTCCCGTGTCCGGACTCCAGCCCCGCCCGGTGGGTGACTTCGTGTACGCCGAGCAGATCGTCGAGCAGATCCAGACGGTCAACGCCTACCCGCGCCGGGCGCTCCTGCAGCAGCTTTCCGTAGCCGTTTTGGCCGGGGGAGTCCACCTGCCCCACCACACGGCGGGGAGCATCCTCGCCCTCGCCGAGGCCGCTGACCCCGATGGGCAGCTGAGCACCCCGCAGCTGCGCCGGCTGCTCGGGGTGGACTACAACACGGTCCAGGTCGTGCTGCGCGCGGTCGACGTCGCGGCCAGCCAACGTCGGGAGACGGTGACCGGCACGATCCCCGCCCACGTCGAACACCGTCGCAGCCCCGGGCCGCCGGTGCGTCTGCACCTCAAACGTCAGCTGCTCGAGGCCCTGGCCGTGTGGGGCGCCGGCCGGGTCAAGGACGGCAAGACCACGATGGCGCCCAGCTCGGTGCGCTCCACCCTCGAGATCGCCGCCACGTTGAGCACACCCGACGGGATGGCGAACCACACTGTCCGGGTGGCGGCGCCCATCCAGTGCCCCGCCGCCGACCTTCCGTTGCCGCCGTACGCGCTGGGGGTCTGGGCGGGCGACGGAGACTCCCGAAATCCCATCTACACCAGCATCGACCCCGAGGTCGCGGCATTCCTGGAAGCCGACGGGATCGTGGTGGTCGATCTCGGGCGGCCCGCCACCAAGCCGGAGACCTATCGTGCCCGCAGATACGCGATGAGGTCCCCGGTCCGCCGCCGCCTCGACGAGTTGGGCTTGTTGCGAGGCGCGGATCCGGTGAGCCGACCCCGAACCAAGCACATCCCGAAGCCGTATCTGAGGGGTTCGATCGAGCAGCGCCGGGCGCTCCTGGCGGGCCTGATGGACACCGACGGCACGGTCAGCCGCGTCGGCGCCTGCGAGTTCACCAACACCACGCAGCAGTTGGCCTACGACGTTCACGAGCTGGCCTGCTCCCTGGGGTACAGGGCCACCATCCGGGCCGGGCGCGCCACACTCAACGGACGGGACTGCGGGCCGAAATGGACGGTCGCCTGGACGACGACCGACCGGGTGTTCCGGCTCGAACGCAAACACCTGGTCCACAAGGAACGGACCGCGCGTTGCGCCCCGGAGCGCCTGCTGAACCGGTACATCACCGCGGTTGAGCCGGTGGCGTCGGTGCCGGTGCGGTGCATCACCGTGGACAGCTCGAGCCGGCTCTACCTGGTCGGTCGCACTTTCATTCCGACCCACAACACGGTCACCGCGCACACGCTGCTGGTGCAGGTCACCCGCCGCGGCTGGCCGGTGTGGGTGGTGGACGGAAAGTCGGTGGAGTTCCTCGGGTTCCAGGACTGGCCAAACGTGCAGGTGGTGGCGACCAGCATCGAGGAGCAGGTCGCGGTGATCCACCGGGCCTGGGAGGTGATGGAGCACCGCTACCAGCTGGTCACCTCCGGGCGGGCACGGGAGTCCGACTTCGAGCCGCTGCTGGTGTTCCTGGACGAGTTCGCGGACTTCCGCGGGAACCTGGCCGCCTGGTACGCCGAGGTCAAGGTGAAGGGCGACCCGACCGTGCCGCCGGTGCTGTCGCGGGTCGCGTCGCTGGCCCGCAAGGGCCGCACCAGCCGGGTCCACCTCATCTTCGGCACCCAACGCCCCGACGCCCAGTATTTCGGGTCCGGCTCGGGTGGGGGAGCGGGGGACATGCGGGACAACTTCCGGATGCGGATCTCGATGGGCCGGCTGTCCCCGCAGGGCGCGCTGATGATGTGGGAGTCCCCGGCGATCGGCACCAGCATCCCGCGGGGTTGTCGTGGCCGGGCCACCACCATCAACGACGCGAACCGGGCGGTGGAGATCCAGACCTACCGCACCCCCGACCCGCGCAAAGTCTTGCCGGGTGATCAGGATGCGGCGCTGCTCGCTCGGCTGCGGCCGGGCGCGACGCGGCACGAGCGGCTGCTGATCGTCCCACCGCAGTGCGAGCCCGACCTGGATACCGACGTGGTGAAGGACCCGACCTACACCGACCACGTTGGCGCCCGGTGGGTGCTCGCCTCTACCCGCCCTGATTTGGATCCGGTGCTGCACCGGCGGGAGAAGGCACTCGACGGGCGCGCCTTGTCCTCCCCGATGGCGGTGTTCGGCCTGACAGCAACGGAAACTGCTACGGGGCATCAAGCATCGGGCTCGGTGTCGGCGACTGGGCCGCGCTCGGCAAGTGCCCAGCCGCGGCCGCGGGTGGTCCCGGACGAGACGCGCGATACCGCGGAGGAGGACTTCGACCACGGCTACGGCTATGGCCCCACCGTTGACCGGGCGGCGTCCCAGCTTGAGGTCGGTGACCTGGTCTTGGTTGATGAGGACACCGGGGTGTGGGGGGTCGTGGACGGCGACCCCGAACCGGACCTCGCCGACCCGGGCTGCATCGCGGTGTCCTGGCGCGGCGACGACGACGCGGCCGGCCTGATCTCGGTCCCCGATGACCTGCTCCTCACCGTCCGTCGCCCGGTCGAGCCCGACACCGAGGGGGAGGGGTCGTGACCGGGTCCGGCGCCTCCGCCCGCGGCTCGGATGACGACCTGTTCCTGCTGACCATGGTTGGCTTTCTCACCCTCGGGGGGGTCGCTGCTGCCGCGGTCACCGGGTGGGCCGACACCGTGTCCTGGCTGCTCGCCCACCAGGTGCTTGTGCCCGCGGCCGAGCACCCGCTGCTCACGGTGCCGGGCAGCGTCGGCGCCGGCCTGGACGTGCCGCGGCTCGCGTTGGCCGTTGCCGCGGCCCTGCTCGCGTTCGCCGGGGTGGCTGGCGCCGCGCGCCGCCATCTGGCGCGGGGTGAGCTGCGGTGAGACCTACCTCCAGGGCGCACCTGGCCCGCCAACTCGCGGCTGCGATCACCGCGGCGGAGTGCAAGGGGCAGGGCCGGCAGTGGAGCGAATGGGAGGCTGCGCACGCCGCCGCCACGACACCCGCGCAGGCCAAGGAAGCCGCCGCCGACGCGATGGCACTGTGCGTGTTCTGCCCCGAGACCAAACTCTGCGCCGAGCGTGCCGTGCTGGACGCTTACAGCGGGCTGGCAGCCGGCGCCGCCTACGTCAACGGGGCCCGTAAACCGACCGCCGCTGTGGTCCTCAAACCTGAACCCCCGCAAAGGAGAGCTGGATGAGCAGGCCCGATTCCGCCCGCACCGCGCGCGCCGAGCGGTGTCGGCAGGAGGACGAGGCACGAACCCTCGCACGGTGGTGCTACAGCCACGGCATCGGGCCCGCCGTGGGCGGGCAGGCGCCACCGATCCTGCGCGCGGCCGCGCGCCGAGCCGACGTGAGCCCACCCCACCTGGGATCGGCCGGCCACAGCGCCACCTGGGGTTTGGTTGCAGACCTGCTCACGGCGCGGGCCGCATGGGACCGCGCCCACGGCCAGCAGCCGCCGCCCCACGTCGCCTGCATCGCGTGCGCAATCATCGAGGCGACCTGCCCGCAGTGCACACCAGCGTCGCCGACCATGGGCCGGACCTGCCCGAGCTGCAAGTACCGCCTCGACCCGGTCCTCGTCGCGCAAGGATTCGATCTGCACCCGACGTGCGACATGGAGGTGCTGCCGCCGACCAACATGGGGGAGGTGGGTCGATGGGTCCGCCGTTCCTGGCCGTGAAAGGGATCGATCTCGTGGCCGGCGGCGTCGGCGATGACTCAAGGCTGTAGCCAGGAGCGGCAGCCACCGACGAGAACCGGGTCGTGCGTCGGGCCGCTGGTCGTCTTGGACCCGGCTGCACATGGCGGCTGGCCTTGGTGCCCCAGGGTCGGTCCTCTGCTCTCCCGAGCCGGTAGACGGACGGATGCGGCAGGGGCGACCGGCATGGGGCCGGGCGGGTCGGCGGGTCGGCGCAGGTTCTCTTGGCTGGCGGCGGGGATTTGGGCCAGGGAGCTACCCAGGGTCAAGCTCGCGGCGGTCGGCGCACGCGGGTACGGGGGGACCCCTTGGTCCTGCGGGTTGTGCGGCGCGGCGGGTTGTCAGCGCGTTGTCAGACCTCGCCCCTAGGCTGTGAGCACCAACCCGATCCGGGGAGCTGACCACTCCCCCCACGCGCAGGAGCCGGCCGTGACGTCGAGACACTTCTTCCATACCGGCACACGCGAGATGCTCTTCGACGAGCCGCTCGGCTGCCCGTTCTACCCGCCGCTGAGCTTCCTCGGTGTCGCCGTCGACGACACCGACCGCCAACACCTGATCCTGACCGTACCGAGCGCACGCTTTTACGCAGGCCCCGACCTAGCCACCGTGCGCCGCCGTGCCCACATCCTGGCCGACGCGTTGGAGACCGGCCGACCGAGGCTGAACAGCGATCTGGCCGCCGGCGTCGACGCCTGGATCGGAGAGTGCTGGGAATCCCTGCTCGACGAACTGGTCGACGCCTGGGCCGCACCCCTCACCCGGCTCTAGCCCGGTCGCCAATACGCGGTGGCCCCCTGACCCCCCGCTCCTGCTGGGTGCTGCTCGAGCAAAACCGGTGCGCGAACCACGTGCGCCCCATCTCCAGACGCCCACCAGCTACCGGCTCAACCGGCATGGGGGATGCCACCCTTCGGGGTGGGGTCGCAGCCCGGGTCGTGGCAGCGCGGGGTGTCGCGTGCTAGTCGGTGGTGGGGGTGTCCAGCAGTGCCTCGGTGAGCGCCCGGTGCCCGGCGACGGCGGGTTCGGTGCGCTCGGCGGCGGCGAGTAGGTGGCGGGTGTGGTCGTCGAGGATGACGCTCAGGTGGGCGCGGTGGCGGCTGAGCATGACGCAGGCGCGCCCGGTGTGGGCGGTGAATCCGTTGGTGTCGCGGTAGCCGGCGAGGGGGTGCAAGACGATGACGGCGGGCCGTTCGAGTCCTTGCAGTTGGTTGGCGGTGCCGACGAGCAGGTCGGGGTGCTCGGCGAGGGTGGCGCGTAGGGCGGCGGCCTGGCTGACGTGGGCGCACACGACGGCCAGGTCAGCGGCGCCCAGGGGGCGGGTTCCTTCGGCGGTGTTCAGGGTGGTGGTCAGCAGGGCTCGGGCGCGGGTCGCGCAGGCGGTGACCAGGGCTGGGTCCCCGGGTCCGCCGGTGACGGTGACCTGCTGGTGGGAGATCTCGGGTAGGTCGGCGCCGGTGTCGCTGGTCAGGTGCTCGGGGGGTCGGCGGGACGTGAACGCCAGGTCGGGGTAGAAGGCGGGCTGGATCAGTGCGGTGGTGACCGGGCCGAGCCGCCAGGTGTGACGCAGGGTAACCACGGCGATGGCGTCGCCGTGGGCGGCACGCAGCGCCTGCGGGGCCGGGACGTGGGGCCCGTGGGGGTGGGTGCGCCAGCGGCCCGTTTGGCCGGTGACCACGGGGTCGATCTGGCCTGGGTCGCCCACGCACACGACTTGTGCGGCGTGCGCGCCGAGCGCGCCGAGGTCGGCGTAGGTGGCTTGCCACGCTTCGTCCACGATCATCAGGTCGCAGCCGACCCGGGTGGGGTCGCTGAACAGCCATCGGGCGGTGGTGGCGATCAGGATGCCGCCGCCCTGGTCGGGGTACCGGATCGCTGGCCCGGACACGGCGGGGGTGGTGGCGCTGTCGGGGCGGGGGTCTTTGGCTGCCCACATCAGCCGCGCGGGGGCGCCGATCTGTGCGACCCGGCGGGCTATTTCGACGGCCTGTTCGCGGGTTTGCGCGGCGATCCCGATGCGCAGCTCGGCCCGGTGGGCGAGGGCGGCGGCGAGCAGCGCGACCAGGCGGGTCTTGCCCGACCCGGGGGGGCTGGGCACGATCACGGCCGGGTCCCCGGACCAGGCCGCGTGCAGCACCCGGGCTGTTTCGGGGGTGTGCAGGATCGCCTGTCCCGGCCATTCGCCCGCCGCGGGTGGGGTCCGCGGGATGGGTGTGGTCGCCGTGGCCGGGCTCGGGGTGCTCGGGTGGGTCCCGCCGCGGGGCAGGGGAAGGGGGAGGGGGAGGGTTCGCATCGGTGTTGTTTCCTTGTCTGGCGGCGGGGTGGCCTGTCCCGGGTGGTGGGGTGAAGGGTTGCGGCGGGCACGGGTTAGGTGTCTTCGGCTCCGGCCACGAGCACGTCCAGTGGCACGTCGCGCCGGGCGGGGGTGGGGGTGCGCCCGGTGGTCAGCCATGATCGGCGCGCGGTGTAGAGCCGGGCGTAGCGGGCACGCCCGGCCCGCATGGTGAACGGGCTGGGCGCGGTCGGGGTGAGGGTCACTCGGGTGCCGGGCTCGGGGCGGTGGGTGGTGACCCCGCTCAGGGTCAGGACCAGGCGCCCGGCGTGCACGGCGGTCGCGGCGATGGTGCCGTGGAAATACTCAGGGGCGGTGTCGGTGGGTGCGCCGACCCAGCCGGTGACGGTGTTGCCGGTGCGTAGCCGGGCGTCCATCCGGTCGCAGGTCACGGTGATCCGGTTGCGGGTGTTGGGTGGGTGGTCGACCTGCCCGACCACGACGTGGCCGGTGTGGACGGCGCGGCGCCGGTACAGCGGGTCGCCCAGCAGGGCGGCGGTGAACAGGTCGGCGGTGTCGCAGCGTGCCCGCAGGCCGGTCGCGGCCCGCGCGGTGCTGTCGGGTCGGCGCCAGTCCCAGCCCTCGGCGTGCTCGCCCGCTGCCTTGGTCCAGGACCAGGCGTCGTCCTCGGTGATGGCGCCCAGCAGCGGCAGGGGTGCGGTGTCGGTGACCCGGCCGAGCAGGCTCAGCAGCCCGCCGCAGCCGTCGTCGGGCACGTCCAGCCAGGCCCGCCAAGTGCCCGGGTGGGTTTCGCTGTCGGGGTCGGTGCCGGTGGTCCAGCGGGTCCGGGCGGCCTCGACCAGCCCGACCACGGCGCTGGTGCCGGGGAAGTCGGCGCGGTCGGCCCACCAGGCGATGTGCGCGGCGACCTCACCTTGTGGCCCGTCGGGGTCGGTGCGGCGGGCGAGGGTGACCAGCGCGGGCAGGGCGGCGGGGTCGTCGGTGACCAGGGTCGCCCAGCCCTCGGCGCCGACCCGCACCCCGAGATCGCCCAGTAGGGCCAGGGCGTCGTTGTCTCGGGCGTGCACCGCTGGCATGGTCGGGTCGGCGGCGGTGACCAGGACCGACCCGGCCTGGACCCGTGCCCGCACCGCGACCGGGTGGGGGATGGGTGGGACCGGGGTGTGGATCAGGCGGGGGACCGGGTGCCCGGTGTGGGCCGCGTGCAGGCGCTGGGCGAGGTCGAACCATTCCACGGTCACGGCTGCGCCCGCTGGGTGGCGGTCAGGGCGGCGGTGTCCCACCCGTCGCGTAGCGCGGCTGCGGCCGTGACGGCCGAGGGGGGCAGGTCGCGGCGTTGTCCGGCGGCGACGGGTTCGGCGTCCTGCGCGTGCAGCCCGGTCCCGGCCAGCAGCCGGTCGACGTAGCGCCGAAGTGCAGGGTTCATCGGCTGGTTCATGGTGTGACTCCTATGGTTTTCGGGGGGTGGTCGGTCCCCGGGGTTGGTGGTGAGGGTGACGGGTTGCGGCGGGCACCGACAGTCCGGTGCTGCGCCGGTCGTTGGGGTGCCCGGCGGCGCGGTTACGGGTTAGTCGGCTGGTGGGATGTGGACCGTGGTCGCCCACGGCGGGGTGCCGTGGGGTGGGTGGGTCGAGATGACGGCGCACACCAGCCGGGCGCGGGTGGGGTGTGCGGGCCACGGGGTGTCCCCGTCGGTGAGCACGATCACCACGTGCGGGGCGGGTCGGGCTGTTTCGGCGGCGCCGATCCCGACCCGCATGTCGGTGCCCCCGCCCCCGGTCAGGCGCACCGCCCCCGCGCAGCGGACCCGCGCGGCGGTGGCCGCTTCGGCGTCGCAGCAGATCAGCCGGACCTGGTCGCGGGCCACCCCGGAGGACCGCAGCACGCCCTGAACTTCGCTCATCGCAGCGTCCAGGTCGCCCTGCCCCATCGACCCGGAGGTGTCCACCACGATGGTGACGACCACGGTCGGGCCGCGCATCGCGGGCTTGACCATGCCGGGCACCTGCCGCCGGGAGGGCCGCGAATAGGTGTAGTCCGCGCGCCCAGCCCGGTCGGCCACGGCCCGGCGCACCGCCGCGCGCAGCACCCGGTCCCACGCCACCGTCGGCGGGGCGAGCACGTGTGTGGCCCACCGGTCCAGCCCGGCCGGGACGCTGCCACGCCCCTGGCCGGTAGCCCGCGTGGTGATGTCGTGGGCGACCCTGCGGCGCACCATGTCGGCTTCGGCCGGGCCGATACCGGGCGCGGACACGATGTGCTGGGTGTCGTGGGTGGCCAATTCCCCGGGCACCGGCGCGCTGCCCGCGCCGGACCCGCAGCCGTGCCCCCCGTCGTCCCCGCCAGTGGCGCCGCACTGGCCGGGTGGTGGGGTCAGGGTCGCGTAGTAGTCCTCGGCCAGCCCGCCGTCGGGGCAGCCGATCGCGGCGGGGGTCACCACCCCCGCCGGAAGCGGCACCCCGGCGGCGAGCAGGTCGTCATTGATCTCCGCGTCGGTCGACAGGTTCCATTCCAGGTGCCGGTGCGGCTGGGGGAGCGCGTCGGCGCGCCCGGCGTGGTCGCGCAGCAGGTGCCCGACCTCGTGCAGCAGCACCGCCCCCGCCGTGCTCGCCGTCCACGCCCCCGCCCCGCGCAGCAGCACCGGGTCCAGGTAGAGCCGCCAGGCCCGGTCCACCGCGAACGTGCCCAACCCGGGCGCGGCCACCGGGGCGGCGGCGAACAGGGCGTGCATGAAGTAGGGCATCCGTTCGGCGGCGACCAGCCGGGCCAGGCGGAACGCGTCGTGCTCGGGACCGGTGAGCGCCCGCACCACTCCCGGCCCGTTCATGCTGCGCCCGCCGCGGTGCCAGCCTCGGCCAGCCCGGCCGCGACCAGGATCGGGTGGAACTTGCGGACCGCCGCCGGGACCGCCGCGTTCGCTGGCCGGGCCCGGCCCAGCGTGCGCGCCGCGGCTGCGGCCACGTCCGGGGCGCCGTGCTCGGCTGCGGCCAGCAACGGCCCCCACGCCTGGCGCCACGCCTCCACCCCGCCCCGGGCCGCAGCCCAGCCGACCACCCCGCACAGGACCGCCCACACCCGGTCCGGGCGGTCCCCCCACGCGACGATTCCCGGGTCGGCCACCACCGCCGCCGGGTCCGGCAGATCGGCCTGCGCCCGCCACGTCAGATACTCCACCCCGGCGCCCTCACCGACCAGCCCGAACGTCACCCCCTGAGTCGCGGCGTGGTCGTCGTCGCGCACATGCGCCAGAGCGCGGGCCAGCATGTCCCACACCCGCCGCGAGGGCCACGGCCCGCCGGTCGCGGCGGCGTGGTCGGGGAACACGTGCAGCAGGTCCGGGCGGGTCCGCACGAACCCGGTCACGGTCGCGACCAGCCCGGCCCGCCGCACCGGGTCGGTGGCGACCGCGCGCGACGCGGGCGGGGTCGACCAGCCGGTCGTCATCCCGTCCAGCCACTCGTCCACGCTGGGCGCGTAGGGCAGGTGGCAGAACCGGTTCGCCAACGGCGGGCTGATCTCCCAGCCGTCCGCCGCCCGATCCGGCGGGTTCGCCCCGGCCACCACCCGCACCCCGCCCGGCAGCCGCAGGTCACCCACCGTGCGGTCCAACGCCACCGCCAGCATCGCGGCCTGCACCGCCGGGGGGCAGGTCGTCAACTCGTCCAGAAACAGGTAACCCGCCCCCGCAGCCGCGAGCCGCTTGGCCCACGCGGGCGGGTCCAGCACCGCCCCGCCCGCGCCGATGATCGGCAGGCCCGCCACGTCGGCGGGCTCCCGGATCGAACCGAGCACCGTCTCACACGGCACCCCCTCGGTGGCCGCGATCCCGCGCACCAGCGCCGACTTGCCCATCCCCGGATCCGAGAGCAGCAACACCGGCACCTGCGCCCGCCCACAAGCATCGATCACCGTCACCGTCGTCACCAAATCAGCCATCACAAATCTCCCTCGCGGTCGCCCGGGCTGGTCAGGCCCGGGTAGTTGGTAGTGACGCCCACGCTACCCGCGCCCACCGACAAAACCGGCCCGCCAGCGGCTGTTTTCGTCACCGGCTCAACCGGCATGGGGGTCCGCCGGTTGAGGGCGGGGGGCCACACCGGGTTGACGGTTCGCAGCACCAGTCCTTACGGTCGGAGTCACCACCTCGGGCCTCACCAGCCCGACCGCCCAAACCGGCAGGACGTGTCTCATGAGCCACCGCGCCGACCTCGCCAGCAACGACGTGCTGGACCTGTTGGTCAGCGCCGCTGCGCGCTTCGGCCTCCTGCTGAGCGAAACCACCGCGGCGTTCACCGGCCCCGAGGTCCCCGGCGTTGTTGGCACCCCGACCGAGGCCTGCCGGCTGCTGCTCGAGGAGAACCTGGCCGCGTTGCGCTGGCGGACCAGCCGCGGACGCCTGCCCGTCGAGGTCGAGCAGTTGCACCATGTCCACCGCCCGGTCGCCCGGTTCGAGCCCGTCGAAGTGATCAAGACCGCGCACGCCTACCAGCGCCTGGCCGCCGACAGCCACGGCTGGGCCGGCAGCGCCGCCCACCACCTGGTCGACGCGATCGTGCTCGCCGCCACCCGCCGGCTCCCCGGCTACGCCGAAACGGACTGGGCGTGGACCCGGCCCCCGCCGCGCGACGGTGCGCCGGTGGGTTTGAGACGCTCGTGGATCCCGGTCGAGCGGGGTGTCACCTGGCTCACACCGACCGCGCTCGGGCAGCGCTGGGACGACGCGGCGCTGGTAGTTCTCGCCGTGGACGCCCTCGCAGACATCCCCGACAGGCTGGCGCCACGTCCAGGGGTCTACCTGTGCGCCCTGGGCGGCGTCCACGACACGCAGTGGCCGGCCATCACCCGCCTGCGGCCCGACGTCCTCGTCCTGCTCCCGGCCGGCCGGGACTGGCTGCTCGCCCAGCTCGCGGACCCGTCCGCCGCGGTGCAGCGCGCCGACCTGCCCACCGCCGCGTCCAGCGTCGGTTGAGGCGCGTCGTGTCCACCGGCGGACCACAGATCGCCTTCGGTGGGAGCCCCCGGCTTCGTATGATGACCCCCGGCCGGCGCGAGCCGGCCCCCAGGGCACCTCGAGTTCGCCGCCCGGTTGGTAGCCGGGCGGAGACCGACCTCGGGGCGCCTGACCCCCGGCGCCGGGAAGGGTTGGTCCCCGACCCGCGCCGGGAGTCCCGGGCACAGCCTCGTCCGCGACCAGGGCACCCGTCCCGCAGCGGCACCACGGCCAGGAATGCCGCCCCATGCAACGCCTTGGCAGGCTCGGACCCGAGCGGCCCCCGCCCGGGTCGCCCAAACCAGCCGGTGTGGATTCGCGACATGGGGGCCACTTCGTTGCGCCGAAACAGGCATCGCGGTGGGCGTCACATTGCCCCGCCGCCCGGCACCTTCTTTCGGGTGAGCGAATCCCGTGGAGGACAACGATGAACAGATCCCAGCTGACCTACCGGCTCGAGATGGACGACCTGGCGCTCGGCTTGGCCCTGCGCGGCTGGGTCGTCCGCCTTGAGACGGGGCGACTGGTGGCGCCTGGCGCCGCCGGCCACGTCGTCGTCGACGGGGGTTCCACGTCCGGGCAGTACGTGGTGCGGCCGGCCGGGCGCCGCCGCGAGGTCGGGGTGCGCCGCGGTGGTGCCCTGTCCCTGCTGGGCGTCGCCTTCGACATCGACGAGGTCCACAGCCTGATCCGTCACGACATCGCCGCCCAGCACCCCAGCCGCCCAGCACCGACCCGCCCAGCACTCACCCGCATTTGCGGCCCCACCTATGCCTCGCCGCCCGGGGGGCTTCCGTGGTTCGAGGTCGGCATGAACCCGCGCGGCGTGACCGCGGACGGCCAGCGCAGACCACAGCGGGCCGGCGGCGGCGGCGTCCCGCCGGACCCTTCCACCGCGTTGGCCGGCGCCTGGTGGTCGCCGTGACCACGGATCTGCCTGCCCCGCCCGGCTGGACCGCCGGCGCCCTGTGCGCGCAGCTCGACCCGGACCTGTGGTTCCCCGAAGCCGGCGCCAGCTCTCTACCGGCCAAACGCGTGTGCCGGGAATGCTTTGTCGCCGCGGAGTGCCTCGAGTACGCCCTCGAGCGACGCATCTGGTTCGGCGTGTGGGGCGGGGTCGACGAGCACGACCGACGCGCCCTCGCCGACGCCACCTGGAACGACAACACCACGACAGGAGAAGTCGCATGACCACCATGGACCCGCCCGACGTCACCGTCCTCAAGCTGCTCGCCCGCGGCCGCGCCCCCGGCTGGGTCTCCCAGGCCACCGGCCGCGACCGGGCCGACATCGAGGCCGTCGGTGCCCGCCACGGCTGGCCCGACCGCACCGCGATGCGCCATGCACTCGCCGGCACCGGCGCACCAGACGTCGCGCGGCCCGTCCCGGCACCCCCCACCCGCACCGCACCCGAAGGCATCCCCAGCCCGTCGACCGCCCCACGCCCGATCGACGGACCGCGTTCTGTCCCTGGCCAGATCGAGCTGCTGCTCGCCCGCGCCGGCGAACACGACCAGGTCGCGGTCAGGCGCGCACACGACCGGGTCCTCGCCGCCTGTGGTCGCCTGCACGCGACCCTGTGCGACGTCGAGACCCGGCAACGCGAACACCAGGCCAAGCAGGCCGCCAGAGCCGAAGCTAGGGCACGGGTCGAGACCCTGGAACGCGAGCTGCGTGAGGCCAAGGCGCTGCTTCGCGCCGCCGCCCCCGGTCCGGGCGCGCCGGCCACACCCGCCGCCGGCGCGCCCGGACCGGGGGCGAAGACGATCAGAACCTGGGCCGCCACCCACAACGTCGACTGCCCCCGCGTCGGCCATGTTCCCACCCGGGTCCTCGACGCCTACCTGGCCGCCCACACGACGGCAGACAGGCGAACCGCATGACCCACCCCGAGCCATCGACACCGGGCCGCGCCAAGCAACCCGTCCATGCGCTCGAGCCTGTCGTGACCACCGGCCCCGGAACCGGCCAACCGCAGCAGCTGGCGCCGGCGAGCGTGTGGACCGAGGTGTGCGTGGTCGTGCTGTGCGCCAGCTGCGGCGCGGACTGCCACGACGACGGCATCGTGCACCTCCCCGCCCTGGCCGCGGCCCGTGCCTGGTTCGCCGCGTGGAACTGGGCCGACCCGGCACGCCCGGTCTGCCCGCGCTGCACGGTCAAGGCCGTCTGCGGGCGGCTCGGGCACCAGTGGGGGCCGTGGCAAGACTGCCGGTGCCGGGGCAGCAACCCCGACCACGCCGCGGCCGGCTGCCGGCGGCTGCGGTGGTGCCGACGTGAGCACGCCGACACGACCTGCGCCGCTGTGCAGGCCGGTGACCGCAAACCCGCGGACCTGCCGTGACCGGGCACAGCCGCCCGCTCGGGGCGGGCGCTTCACCGGACCAGCTCGCCGACGCACTAGTGCGCGCCGCCGCGACGGCCCGCTGGCCCGACGGCTCCCTCTTGCTGGACCTCGACGAGAACGTCGTACGCAACCTGCTTGCGCCGCACCTCGCGACCGCCCTGGCCCTGCAGTCCGCGTTGCCCCCACCGTCGCCTTCCGCCCTTCCCGACCATGAGCGTGCCGGCCCGCCGTACCGGACCCACGCCCACCCGCACCCCTTGGAGCCACCATGCTGATCACCACTGCGCCGCCCGTCGGCGCACCCACCACCTCGAGGCGCTGCGAGTCCTGCGGCCTCCGGCCGGCGCTCCTCGCGCTGGCCTGGCCGGACACCCGGTTCGAGCTCTGCCAGGACTGTGTCCCTCCGAAACTGCTCGCCGCGGCGGCGCCGCTTGACCTCGACCGGCCCCCGGGCGCGCTGCGCCCGTCAACTGCTCGTGGTAGCAGGTACGCGCCGCGCGGCCCGGTCCGGTGGTAGCTGTGCCCGAGCACGGAGAAGGCTTCGGAGTGCCGCGTTGATCGCAAGGCCGCGAGGCACCAGGGCCGCGAGTTGACCCTGGGCGATGACAGCCAAGTACGGTGCGGTGTCGTTGAGGATGCCGTCGAACCACTGTGCTTCGTCACCTTGGGTGTCCATCGAGTCTTGGTGCAGGACGGGCGCAAACAAGTCCTCCAGCCGGGTGATGGTGATCTCGAGTCGCTCAGGTTCATGAGGGCTAAATTCCAGCTGGCGGAGTCGATCCCGCAGGAATCGTTCGGGGAGGTAGGGGTCGTCTGCCCCCTGGCTGTTGGTAGGCATTGACACGAACGGGGATACCGGATCTGGGGTTGTCGGATCTGGAGTGGGCCACGGCAGATGTGACGTTTCGTCTGCTAGAGCGACGAGCAGAGTGTCCCGGTGGGCGAGCCGGTATGCCTCGCGCCACCGACGGTCGCGGCTCAGCTGGGCACGCAGTAGGTCAGCGGGTGCGGCCCAGCCGAGGTATTGCCCTGGGTTGACCCCTCGAGTGGCCGTGAACGCGATAGCCCGGGGGTGACCGAGCCGGGTGGCGCCCGCGGTCAGCAGCAGCAGCCGGGTGTCCCACCATTCGTGTCCTTCCCCGAGATTGACGACGACCACGTCGTTGGTCACTGCGGCCCGTAAAGCTTGGATGATCGTGTCTCCCGCGGAATCGAGCACGACGCCCGGTGGTGCCCCGAGATTGTCCGACAGGGTAGATCGCACGGTGGCCTCGTCGGCGGCGTAGACGGCCTGCTGAACCGCGGCGAAGGAAACCTCAACCCCGGCGGCTTTGAAGGCACTGACCCCACCGAGGACCAGGGACAGGACGGGCAGCAAGCCGATAAGCACGGCCCCGAGTAATACCCACCAGGTCATTTCGTGGCCTGGTAGGACCCCGGCGGACTGGAGCCCGGCGGCCACCGCGAGGGTTGTCGGCAGCAGCAGCGCGGTTGCCCACCAGGCGTACCTGCTCTCAAACGGCCAGAACCGGTGACTCGTCATGTCGCCTCCCTGTCTCGTCTGTTCTCCCGACCCGAGCTACGGCGCGCCGGCTAACGATGGGCTCAGTCGCGGTTCGCCTTTCTCGAGCCCAGAACCCGCCATGGAATCGCGAGGGCGGGGCGGCTGACCGACCGGGGTCATCGCTGCTTCCTCTCAGACGGTGAGGTCCAGGTGCGCGATGACCATGGCGTGGTCGGATGCGGTCTGGTTGCGTCGCTGGCCCGCGGCTTCGGTGATGGATGGCAGCGGAGTGGGGGACACGGTGGCCACCGACTCCACCGCGCCCACCAATGCCCGGGAGATAAGAAGATGGTCGATGAGTTCGCCGCGGCCTCGGAAGATGCGGGTAGCCCGCTGCCCCTCGGGCAGCAGCGGGGCGAGGTTGAACAGGCGCCAGGCATCGCCCTGATCAGGTCGCGCCGCGCCGGGCGTGCCGAGTTCGCTGCCGCCTGGTCCCTGCAGGATCTGGGTGGTGGCGGCGCGGGGTTCGTCGTTGAGGTCACCGAGCACGATCAGGTTGCGCTGCTCACCGTCGCCCCCGAGGAGGGTGTCGGCGAATCCGCGCACCGTGGTGGCCTCAGCGGCCCGCCGGTACAGCGCGTAGGCGGAGTAACGAGCCCGTTGGCCCTCGTCGGTGGGCTGGAAGCGTCCTCCGGGGTAGGTGATCAGCTTCGACTTGAGGTGGCAGACGACGACATCCAGTGGCCCTGAGGTGGTGTGGATGTGCCCGCGCAGCGCTCCTCGTCCCATCCGGGTGGTCACAGCGCCGGTGTCGTCGGCTTGAAGCGGCGCCAGTTCGCTCGGGAAGTCGACGACGTTCACGGTCAGGGTCACCGGCAGGGCGGAGATCAGGGCCACTCGGATGCCGCGGGTGTCAGGAAAGGTGGACAGGTCACCACTCCACCCGGGGCCGAGTCGGGTGAGTAGGTCGTCGAGGGCTTGCTGGTCCCCGACCTCCTGCAGACCGGCCACCGTGACCTGCTGGTCGCGGATGGCGGCGGCTATCCCGTCGAGCTTCGCGGCGTAGGCGGCCGGCGAGGTGGGCGCGAACTCTCCCTGGGAGAACAGGTTCTCCACGTTCCACGTCCCGATAGTGATCATCATGTCCCAACGTCTGGGTGGGTGGTTCAAGACAGTTGCTGATTCTGCGGGTCAGAGCCCGATTGCTGCCGCCTGGGACACGCCACGCGGAGCGGGCGCGGCGGCGTTAGCGGGTCACCGGGCTGGTCCACTCGGGCAAATCAGGGGCTTCGTGTCCTTCTGCTTTGAGTTTCTCGAGAACCGGTTCCAACTTGCCTACGGCTTCTTGGTACTGGGCGGCGAGTTGTTTGGCGACGGTCATCGCTTCCGGTGGTAGTTGCTTTCTGATGGTCTTGAGGTCGTGGACCCCGGTGGCGAGCGCGCCGCGGCGGGTCTGCGGGTCCAGCGTCGCCAGTTCCTGGTCAGCGCGCTGCTTCACCAGTTTGATCTGGTTCAGATCTCCGTCGAGCAAGCAGGTGAGGAGCAAGTTGAGCAGTACCACTGCGGTGCGGTCGGTAGTACTCAGTGCGCGCAGGAACACGTCGGCGGCTTCGCCGACCCGGCCGAGCCGCATCAGGCACCAGCCCTGTAGCTCCACATCGTCCGCGTGGCGGTAGACGCGCCGGGTGAGGCGGTCGAGCGCCTCTTCGAGGAGCACACGAGCGGCCTCGGATAGCTGGGAGTTCTCGCTCAGGAGGAGGCATTCGGCCAGGCTGACGATGGATGAGGGATCCCGCGGCGAGAGATCACGCGCTTGATGCGCGTAGCCCATCGCTTCGCCAGGTCGTCCTGCCCTGCGTACGGAGTAAGCGGCGGCGTAGATCGCCCTGTGGCTGCGTGGGAGATCCTCCGCTCCGGTGACCGCGTGGTGCGCGGCGATGTCCCAAGCTCCGGCCCCGAGCCACAGCGTGGCCAAGGCCGTGTCGGTGTGTGGGTTGTGGCGACCCTGGGCGCGCCCGATTGTGGCGAGAGCCTCTTGCCACAGGCCCACGCGGATCAGAGAGGCGATGGTGTCGACCAGGGCGGAGGGTTCGTCGTCCAGTTGGGCGGCCTCCCCGAAGCTGACGGCAGCCCGCCGCGTCTGGTTCATCGCGACTTCGACCCAGCCACGCGCCCGAAGCAGGGCGGCGTTGTCGCCGGTTCCTATGAGGTGATCCTCGAGTACCTGCCACGCATCCTCGTATTCGCCGAGGTCGTACAGCGTGCTGGAGCGCAGGCTGACCATCTGGGTGTCGCCGGTCTCGTTTACCGTCTCGAGGAGTTCGTGTACGCGTTGCCCGTTGCCCTCGTCCAATTCGAGGTTCACGAGCTGACTGAGAGCGAAGGGGTAGTGCCCCCAAAGTTTCAGGGCCTGGTTCAGGTGGGTGCGGGCGATGTCGGGCTGTCCATCGTCGATCTCGAGGGCGCCGATGCAGGCCAGCGTGAAGATGTCGTGAGGGTCCTTATGGAGGGCGAGGTTGAGCAGCCGCCGCGCGTCTGCGCGGCGCCCTTCGATTCTGTAGATCTCACCTAGGGCGCGTAAAGCGGTGACGGGGGGGTCCTCCGCGGTGTTGAGCATCTCGAGTTCTGTGCGGGCCTCACCGAGGCGATCCAGTGCCCAGAGCAGGTCGATCCGCAGCCACCTCAACTCGTCGTTCTGATCGGGATCCGAAGGTTGGGGTTCGAATCCCTTCGGGCGCGCACACACGGCTGCAGCCGGTGCCCTGATGACCACGGCAGCCGCGCGAGCCGGTCGAACCGCAGGATGCCCGGCGGCGCTACGCCGGGCGGCGCTACGCAGGGCGGCGCTACGCCGGGCGGCGCTACGCCGGGCGGCGCTACGCCGGGCGGTGCCGCTGCGATTGGTCCGCAAATCCGCGGTTCTCGTCGCCGGAACCACCGTTGTCCTCGCTGGCCCGGCCATGTTGGTCCTGCCCGTGGCCCCGATCAGCTCCGAAAGCCCGCATGCTCGGCCAAGGCCATCACCGGCATCAGCCCCGTGCACGACACCAGGTTCTCGTCATCAAATGCCCGAGGTCGGTGACGCGCCCAGCGTCTTCGCTGCCGACGCGGCCCACGTCGTCGTTGGCCGACTTGCGGGGTGGTGCCCGTTCTGCGGCCGGGCGGGAATCCGAGGTCAGGCCAACCCGGTGGTGGGATCGGAACGTGGCGGTTGAGGGTGCCCCTTGCCGGAAGCTTCGCGGGACGATCGGGCAGACCGCTCACAGTCCGAGGTAGCGGGCGACAGCATGTTCGACATCAGCCAGTTCGTGGCGCTCCAGGTAATGAACCGGGTCGCCAACGATGTAGTCAACGTCGATGCTTCGAATCTGGTCGACGAGGAAGCGCGTCGCTTGGCCGTGGATCTCCACCGATCGCCGGAACACCGCTTCCCGGGCGCTGGTCGACGTGGGCACGACAGTCGCCACGCTCCACGGCATGGACGTCGGGCTGAGAACCAGACCGAGCCGCTTGCCGCGCTGCTCATGCCCGCGCCTGGCCACCCCGAGATCCACGCGATAGACCGCGCCGCGGATCACCACCCTTCCGGCTCCGCGTTGAGATCCTCGGCCGCGAGTCGCTCGGCATCCTCGCGAGCACGGGAGAGCCAGACCTCGCGGTCGAGCAGGCGCAGCGCGCGCCGGATCACATCGGAGGTGCGTTCGTCAGAACGCATCGCAGCCTTGATGATCCGCGCGTCCTCGTCACTGGGTCGGAACCCGATCGTCGTCGCCATGCGCGCAGTCTAGCCATTCGGTTGAACAAGTGTCACGCAACCGTGGAACATTCAGGCCAGCACACGCACGTCTGACGACCAGTTCAATCTGACGAACTACGAATGATCAGCGCGGGCGATGGCCGTCCAGGTTGTGTCGCTGGGCACAACTGGTGATCGCCTTGGCGATGGCATCGGGTTGGTCCTCGGGCGCGTGGTGACCGGCGGGCCGCACGCCTGAGTCGCCAAGGCTGCGATGTTCGCTGCACACCAATCGGCCATCCTTTCGTCGATGAGCAAGGTGGGTGAGGAGTCGAAGGTAAGCAGCAGCTTGGGAGTTCGACGCTGCTCGCTCACCCAGCCCCGCGGGCCAGGTCCTCGAGGGGGTCGACCTGTCGGGCCGGCACGCGGTGGTGACAGGCGGCTATTCGGGCCTGGGGCTCGAGACCGTGCGGGCACTGGTGGGGGCCGGCGCGTCGGTCGTGGTGCCGGCCCGGCGACCCGACGTCGCCCGGCAGGAACTGGCCGTCTTGGGACCAGCCGTGGAGGTCGAGCAACTCGACCTCGGCGACCTGGCCAGTGTCCGCGCGCTCGCCCAGCGACTGCTGGACACGGGTCGATCGATGGACCTGCTGGTCAACAACGGCCCCGTGATGGCCTGCCCCGAGACGCGGGTCGGGCCGGGCTGGGAAGCTCAGCTCGCGACCAACCACCTGGGCCACTTCTCGCTGACCTGCCTGCTGTGGCCGGCACCGACCAGGGGAGGCGCGACCCGGGTGGTGTCGCTGTCCTCAACCGGGCACAAGCTCTCGCCGTTCCGGTTCGATGATCCGCAGTTCTTGACCGGCTACGACAAGTGACAGGCCTACGGGCAGGCCAAGACCGCCAACAGCCTGTTCGCGGTCCACTTCGACGCGCTGGGGCGCGACCACGGCGTGCGCGCCTTCGCCGTTCATCCGGGGGGCATCATGACGCCGCTGCAGCGCCACCTGCCGCGCGAGGAGATGGTGGACCCGCGGCGTCGACGCGCATGCGGTGGACCGCGAGGTCGCCGCACGCCTGTGGGCACTGTCAGAAGAGCTGTGCGGCGTCGGCATCTGACACACCTGACCACGCGGTGGTCTACCTCAAGTATTTCTCAAGAATCCGGACCAGAAGTAGACTTACGGCACGCTCTGGCTGGCCTCCGTGTTTCTAGCCTCCGTGTTTCTGGTGGGGGTCCGATTCTTTGTCGGCGGGGTTTGTCGGCGCGACGAGGGCCGGGCCGAGATCGACGCGTACGACGGGAGCGCCGGGGTAGCTGAACGTCAGCACCCAGGCCGTCACGGCCGCCCTGTCCTTGGGCAGGTCGAACCACACCTGCCCGTCGACGCTGCCGCCGCGAGGCAGCAGCGCGGGTTCGATGGTGGATCCGCTGGGCTGCTGCCCCTTGCCCGAGCGTCCGCCCTCGATCAGGCGCAGCTGCGTCGGCGCGTAGGCCAGACCTTGACCCGCCCGCTCGTTGGTCAGCCTGACCCACACCTGCAGCTGGTTGCTGCCCTTCGTGCCGTCGTGCTGGGCCGCGGTCGGCGGCCCCTGCGTGTCGGGCACGAAGGTCGTCCCCGCGTTGGTGACGGTGAAGGCCCCGAAGGCGGTGTGCACCGGGCGCCCCACCACGTCGCCGGCCGGCCCGGCCTCCTTCCCGCCCGCACTGCGGGCGAGAAGGAGGCCGGCGACGGCGGCACCTGCCACGGCCAGGACCACGGTGAGCCCGACCAGGACCTTGAGCCCCACCTGGACCCGCAGGCCGGCTGCCTGCGGCCCGGTCACGGCGCGCGTGCGGGTCGGCTCCCGGGTGGTGGTCGTGTCGGCCATCACGGCGCCGGCAGCGGCGGAAGGTCGGCCTGGGGGGTGGCGTGCACCCGGATCAGCCCCCAGACGCCGCTGGGGAGCATGAAGAAGTTGCGGTCGTTGTAGAGGTAGTCTCCCGCGACCCCGTCGGTCGGGCAGGTCGGGGTGAGACTGCTGGCGCCGAGGCTGAGCGGGGTGTTGCTCCCCGAGCAGATCCCTGCGTTGAAGGCCCCTGAGGTGTTCAGGCCACCTTGCGCGTTGATGATGTTGGTGTTCGGGTCGTTGGGCTGGAAGTTCCAGGTGTGCCCGGTCATGCCGAACGTGTGCACCCGGGCCAGGTCCCCGCTGTTGAGGACCCGGACGATGGCAGGCTCGTTGGGGTAGGTCCGGAACACCGGCGTGGCCGGGTCGCCGTTTACCGCGGAGCTGAACACGTCGGCGATGTTCTTGCCCGCCGTGAGCCGGTTGAGGAACGGCTCACTGCGGTAGTTGACACCGCGTTCACCCTGGTCCTCCGCGTCGACCTGCCCGCCGGCCACGTCCGGCTTGGCCAGGTCGGGGACCTGGACCCCGTTGGTGTCGAACAGGTTCAGCCCGTCCTGGATGTCCACCATGAACTCCCGGTAGGACCGGGTCGCGGTCCCCTCGGGATAGCTGATGACAGCCTGCTCCCCGGACGCCAGTGGCGTCCGGTCGGTCGGGTCGAGATAGGTCGCGCCCTTGGGTTCGACGACGAGCCCGCCCCAGAGGCCGTGGTGCCGGCTGCCGCGCAGGTTGCCGTAGTCGGACAAGTTCGCGACCCCGATGTTCTTGGTGTCGACGTAGTAGTGCAGCGGGATGGTTTCGCCGGGGCCGATGGTCGTGTCCCAGTTGTAGCCGACCGCCGAGCCGTCGCTCTTGGTCACCAGGTTCCGCACGAGGCCGGACACGTGCATGGATGCGCGGTCCCCGTTCGGCCAGGTCGGCCGCACCGTGTGCAGGACCCCGCCGACGGAGTTGGTGACGGTGGAGGTGCCCGCGGCGCCGACCCGCTCCACCGGATTGATCGGGTCACCCGGGCCGACGCCGACGCTGTTCGCAGGTAGCCGGTTCGTCAGCCTGATGTGCACGCAGTCGCCCTCACTGGCCCTGATGAACAGCGGCTTGAGCGCGTTTCCCGCCCTCGGGTTGCCGGCCAGGGTCAGGTCCCGGTTCAGCACGTAGGCGAGACCGTCCGGGTCGTTGTCACCCGCAGCGTTGTAGACGATCTTGTGCTTGATGACGCTGATGAAGAAGTTCTGGTTCGGAGCTCCGACCGGGCAGGGGTCTCCTGCGATTGGTGCGGGCGCGATGGGTTGGCCGGGTTGGAGCGCCGGCCATTCCGCGCCGGGGAGGATGCCGACGGGCGGTGGCGCGTTGCTGGGCAGCGGCTGCAGGTCGGCGAGCCGTCTGGCGGGGACTCGGAAGATGCCCCACATGCCCATCCACAGGTCGCTGAGCGGCTGGGAGCTGTAGATGTAGTCCCCGGGGGCCCCGGCGCCGCCGGGCAGGATCTTGTCCGCGCCGAAGGAGGTCTGGCCGGCCTGGCGGGCCTTGCGGATCGCCTGGTTCGCCGTGCCGCGTCTGATGATCTGGGTGCCGCTGATCTCCATGTTGAAGAACTCCGAGATCATGACGAACTGCGTGTCGACGAGGTTGGAGTTCGCATCGTCGGGTTCCTGCAGCCAGCGGTGGCCGGCGACGGTGAAGTTGTGCCCCTCCTCGTGTGCCCCGCCCATGAACCGGAAGATCACCGGGTCCTTGGAGTAGGCGCGGAAGATCGGCGTGGAGGGGTCACCGTGGACAGCGGAGCTGAACACGTAGGCCGGTTCGTGTTTGGGTCCGACGCTCTCGTTGTTGACCCGGGTCGGGAACGGCTCGTTGCGGTAGTTGATCGCCACGCCGCCCTGGTCGGCCGCGAACTGGTCCGGCGCGCCGGGCGGATTGATTGGCTTGCCGGCGGCGTCGAACATGGGGACGAAGTCCGAGTAGTTGACCGTGAACTCCCGGAAGCTGGGGTTGATCCCGGTTGCGGCATCGGTGGGCACCCGGATGTCAGAGACCGAGCCGACGCCGTAGCAGGCCGGCGCGCTGGCCCCGGCCTGCGGAGCGGCGGGCAAGCCCAGGCCGGTGCAGTAGGGCGGCACGAGCAGCGCCCCGGTCTTGGGGTCGTTGAAGGTGGAGCTGGGTGGCTCGACGTTCATCGTGGCCCACAGGCCGTGTTGCTGGTGGGTGTTGGGGTTCTGGTGGTCGTGGAAGTAGACCGTGCGTAGGGCCACGTCGGCGAACCACTTGTAGTTCCAGGTCTGCCCGACCATGGGGGCCTGCACGTAGTTCCAGCCGACCGACGTGCCGTCGGTGGCCAACTCGTCGAAGCGCACGAGGTGCACGTGGGTGCTCAGCTCGCTCATCAGGGTCGGCGGGTGGAACGCGTTGCCCCCGGTCAGCGCGCCGGTAGCCGAGATCTGCCCGTCGTGCACGTCGATGGGGATGGCGGGGTTGTTGTCCAGGTTGGTGGCGTTGGTGGTGCGCATGTTCACGCACTCACCGAGCCGGGTCCTGATGTTGTAGGGCTCGGGTTGGACGGTTCCCGCGTTGATCTTGCCGCGGATCTGGTTGGCCACGTCGATCGACGTGCTCGGGTCTGCTGGGTTGGTCGGTGGCGCCTCGACGTACATCTTGCCGCCGGGGTCGTTCCAGCCGGCCTTGTTGAAGACGATCTTCGCGTCGATGGCGGTGGGGTGGTACTCACGGACCGGAACGCCCACCGGGCAGGGGTTGATGAAGAACGCCCCCGGCACCGCGTGCTTGACCCCGGCGGCGTCGGTGGTGGTCACCATGTTCGCGCGCTCCAGGTCGGTGGTCGCCGCGGAGCCGAAGTCCCGGACGGTGTCGCCCGGACGGCGCCAGTTCAGCGCGGGCGCGCCGTAGCGGTCGGCCACGACCGCGCCGGGAGCCCGGTAGGCGCGCTGGCCGTACTCACCCTTGACGAACAGCGGGTAGCCGGGGTGTGCCGCATCGGGCAGCTGGGTCATGCTGACCGTGGCCCCGGTCGCCGGGTTGACCGCCGAGAAGTCGAAGTCCGGCAGCAACGCCAGCGGCTGGATCGGGGTCGCGTCGGCGTAAACGCGCGGTGTCCCGGCCGGCCACAGCGCCGGGTTCAGCGGCCGCTGGCGGTCGAAGACCCGCAGCGCTCCCCAGAACCCCTGCGCGAAGTGCGGGTAGAGGTGGCAGTGGTAGATCTGGTCGCCGTTGCTGGACTTGCTGATCGCCAGCGCGGCCAGGTCGGGGCGACCGGCCCGCACCCATTCCTGCATCGATTTGGCACCGGCCGCGAGGTTGGCGGGGTCCGAGGTGATGGCCTCGCCGGCGCCGCCCTCGTAGTCCAGGTCGAAGGTCTGGCCCGGGCCGATCGACTGGACGTCCAGGCGGGTCGACAGCGGGTCGTTGGGTTCCTGGCGCCACCTGTTGGTGTGCTGGTGGAACGGGTGGGTCTCCTTGATCCCGGGGTGGATCAGGCGCATGTGCAGCGGGTCCCCGCGGTAGGCGTGCGGGATCAGGGTGTCGGACAGGACCTCGATCGCGCCCTTGGTGCCGGCGCCGCCGTCGCCCGCCGTCGCGGTCGCGGTGGCGGGGGTCAGCGACGAGCCCCTGACGGAGACGGCGACGTCGCGCCCGGCGAAGTGCTGCCCGAAGGCGATGCGGTAGGCGCCGGCCCCGCCGGTCACGGCGATGTCCCCGGCCGCGAGGTCTGCCATGGGCAGCACCTTCAGACCCATCAACGCGGCTTGAACGGCCGCAGCGGACGCGTCGAAGGCGATGGGGCCGGTGGTGGTCCGCTCGCCGCGGAAGCGCGCCGCACTCTGGTCCACGGCGCCGGCCGCAGTCAGGGGGCCGTTCAGCGTCGGGTCCTTCACGGTGAGGGTGAACGTGCCGCCGGTCGCGCCGGCCAGGTTCACCACGTCGGTCTCGTTGGTCGCCTTGGTCATCTTCCCTTGATCGCCGAAGGCCCACGACTGCAGGTGCGACTCCTCACCCAGGCATCCGGACAGACCCTTGTCCTTGGCCAGCCGGGCCGCGTTGGTCGCGGCGTCCTGGTCGTTGGTGAAGCCGTCGCAGAAGTGGTCAGCCGGGAGGATGACTGTGCCGTTGGGCAGGGTCACCGTCTTGCCGGCCCGGTGGTCCAGCACCGCCCGCAGGCGGTTGCGCGGCGGTTCGGTGCGGTAGTTGAAGAAGAACGTCGCGTCCGCAAGGCCGGTCGTGGGGAAGGTGGGCTTGACGCCGGTCGTGTCGAGGATTCCTTCGGGCTCATCGGCCAGGATCTGGGCGAAGTCACGGAAGTCGTTGCCCACGCCCGGCACGTGCACGTCCACGAACAGCGGCGCTCCGATGCCGTGGTTGTCGGCGCCGGTGATCAGGTTGGTGCCGGTGACCGGGTTGTGCCAGGTCGACCCGGCCGGGACCACGATGAGACCGCCGTACAGGCCGTGGCTGGTGGTGTCGGTGGTCGGGTCGGTCACGCCGAAGTTGGTGCCGCTGCCGTAGTCGTTGATCGCGAACTGGCCCTCGCGCTGCGCGAACCAGGTGTAGTCGATCTGAGCGTTGGTCGCGACGGTGGTGTCCGGGTTGTTCCCGACGTGCGCGCCATCGGAGTCGTTGACGTTCTTCGCGACCCCGTCGACGTGCATGCCCACCCGCTTGGCCGCGATCTGGTTGGTGAAGTGCACCTTGATGCAGTCGCCGACCGCCGCACGCAAGGTCAATGGCGTCGCCCGCCCGGGCTCGGCCTTGATCTGGGCGATGGTGGGCTGGGCGTCGGGGTTGGACAGGGCGTAGATCAGCCCGTCGGGAACGTGGTCACCCCACCCGTTCAGCGGCAGGTCCAGCTGGAACGCGTTCACGCTGTAGTTGATCGTGCGGGTCGCGGTCGCGCACACCCCGGTCGCGGCGGCCGCCGGCGCGACCACGGCCGCGGCCTGCATGCCGGCGAGCGCGAACACCAGGCACGCGGCGCTCGTGCCGGCCAGGAGCACCCGGGCAGGACGGCGCCGGGTCCCGGGCCGAGGCGCTACGGCGGCAGCGGCGTCCGGGGCCGGGGCCGGGGCCGGGGCACCAGTGCGGCGCGAACGCCGATGGGCCGTTCCGGGGAGGACCACGGCGGCGGCCACGGGGAGGCACACCGCGAGCGCGATCAGGGCGTCGAGGGCCACCCGCATCAGCAGCGGCGATGCGGCCGGGTCAGGCGCGCCCGACATCAGCTCATAGATCGGGTTTCCGAGCGCGAGCGCGGCCGCCGCCGCGCCCGCGGCCAGCACCGAGGTGACCGCGCCGCGCAGGCTCGCCGACGCCGATGGGGTGGCCCGGATCAGCCGTCTGGACAGGGCCGCCGATCCGGCGACGGCCACGAGCACCGCCGGCAGGGCGAGGGTGCCGTCGCGCAGGGCCTGCTCCACCAGAGGCAGCCCGGCGCCCACGTGAGCGCCGGTCAGATGGTGCACGAGGTAGAGCCACAGGACCCCGGCATAGGTCAGGACCGCCGTGAGCAGGAGCGGCGGGCTCGCGGCGGGCCGCTCCAGGTTGGAAGTCGCAGGACTCGACAGGTGGTTCATCGTGGCCTCCCCGGCTTAGCCCGGGCTGCATCGCGACGCGACGGCGGGGGCTTGTTTTGGGAAGAATGCTCCTATCTGATGCTTTCTCCTAATCGGGTCCCTTCTCGTGCCATAAGTTGCTTCGCGGTGTAAGCAGGTCACAATGGTGCATGTCCGTTGCTTCGCCATTGGCGCTTCGACCGGGGGACGAGCGGAGATTGGTCTCCATGACGCGGGCGTCATCGGCGCCGGCGGGTCCGGCCCGGCGCGCCCGGATTGTGTTGCTCGCCGCGCAGGGTCTGCCGAACGCCGAGATCGGCCGCCTGGTCGGGGTCTCCCTGCCGACGGTGCGCGGATGGCGCGCGCGCTATGTTGCGGGCGGGCTGGCAGCGCTGCACGACCGGTCCCGATCCGGTCGCCCACCCGAATACGACGAGGCCGAGATCCTCGTGACCACGCTCGCGGCGCCACCGACCGCCTTGGGCGCGGCGCACTGGTCTGCCCGCCGGCTCGGCACACACCTGGGCATCCCCTTCGGCACCGTCGCCCGGATCTGGCGCGCGTGGGACCTGGACCCGCGGCGGGTCGACACGTTCGCGTTCCCCACCGAGCCCGAGCTGGGGTCCGCGGTCGTCGGCCTGGTCGCTGTTTACCTGCGCCCGCCAGACCTGGCGGCGGTGTTGGCGACGCCGACCCCCGAGGTCGCGAGCGAGGAAAGCACTGCCCTTCTCTCGGCGCTCCAGGCGGCAACCGGGGGGTCCGCCAATCGTCGCTCCGCCGGTCACGCGCGCAGGACATTGCTCTCGTTCCTGCAGCAAGTCACCAAGGCCTATCCGCAGTCCGAGCTGCACGTGGTCGCCGGCACCGACTCGGTCCACGCCGTCCCACCCACGACCCACCCGGCGCACACCCGCCCGAAGGCTGCCGCGTGGCTGGCAGCCAACCCCGGAGTGAAGGTGCATGTTGCCCGCAGCCCGGGCTCGTGGCTCACCCTCCTGGAGGTCTTCCTGGCGAACGGCACCGGCCAGGCACGCGGCAGTGGGGGCACATCGGCTAAGGACGTGGCTGCCACCATCGTCGCCCTGCGTGATGGCTGGACGGACCGCCGCGACGCGTTCATCTGGGTCAAGACCGCTCGCCGGGGCCGGGCCACCAGCCGCGCCAACGCGCACCCGTGCGGCTGATACGAACGTCTCAACCGGCTACCGGATACCGGATGGGGCCGGTGCCTTCAGCGGAACCGCACCCGCAGGTCCACGGCCGGCTGCAGCGCGTTCATCGCGAGCAGGCTGTCCGCGGCCCCCGAGGTCATCCAGTCGAAGTGGACCATGGACTGGTCGTCGAGCATCCGCTGGACCACCGCGGACTCGAGCAGCCGGCCGGGGGAGTAGCGGGCCCACTTCGTGATGAACCGTCCCTCCAGCAGGTGGTAGGTGTCACCGTCGGGTGCGCCCACGACGTACGCCACGGGCAGGTCGCCGAACCGCAGCGTCGCCAGCTCGAGCGAACCAGCCGCGGCGAGCGTGCCCATCCGGCAATGCCACCGGCCGCGGCGCACCCGATCGTCGAGGGCCCCGACCCGGCCGTGCGCGTGGTCGCGGTCGCGATGGCAGCGCTCCACGTCGGGAAGGGCGGCGACCACGGCTCCGGCATCGGCGCTGAACTCGACGGTGGGCGCGAGGCCGTCGGTTCGGAGGCGGTTGTGTGCCTTGCGCAGCGTGCGGTTTGTCCCGTGCGAGAGGTAGGCCGTCACCTCGCCCGCCTCGGTCCGCTCGATCAGGGGGACCGAAGCCGCCGGCAGCTCCGGGACGCCGAGGCCGGCGGCAAATCCCGTGACGACCCGACCCGGCAGCAGCGGTCCCAGGTCGAGTGCGTGCCGAGCGCGCCCGACGGCGGCCCGCACCACGGCCGCTCCCAGGTGGCGACCCACGGCTGGCTCCATTGCCAGGACGGCGCCGCGCTGGCCGTCGTCGGTGCCGATCAGGCGCGTCGTGCCGTCCGGGTCGTCGACGAGCAGGACGGCGCCCACCGGCCGGTCGCTCTCGTCGCGAGCCACGACGGCCCACGGCTCGCTGCCGTCGAGGGACCGCACGGTCGCGGCGAGCCACGGGACGCGGGACGTCAACGGCGCGCCGCATCGCTGCGCGAGCGGGCCGAGCTGGTCGATGATCCGGCCTACCGGCTCGACGCCGGAGGTGAGGCTCGCCGTGGCCTGCCGCGGGCTCGTGCCCCCGGTGAAGCGGGCGGTGCGCGACGTCAGAATGTGAGACCGGCCGGGGCGTCGACGCGTCGCGCGGTGGACGATTCTCGCGCGTCCAGCCACTGTTCGAGCTCCGCCGGGGCCAGGGCCGGGGCGTAGACGAATCCCTGGATCTTGTCGCAGCCGTAGGCGGCGAGCTGGCTGACCACGTCGTCGCACTCGACTCCCTCGGCGACCATGGTCAGGCCAAGGGCGTGGGCGAGGTCGATGGTCGAGCGCACGATGGCCGCGGCCCGGGGGTCATTCGTCATCGGCGTGATGAAGGAGCGGTCCAGCTTCAGCTCGTCGATGGGGAGCTCGCGCAGGTAGGCCAGGCTGGAGTAGCCCGTGCCGTAGTCATCGACGGACACCTGGACGCCACTCCGGCGGACCTCGGAGAGGATGTCGCGGGCGCGTTCGCGGTCAGCCATCAGGAAGTCCTCCGTGATCTCCAGCGCCAACGCGCTCGGCGCGAGCCGGCGCTTGGTCAGCGCCGCGCAGACGCGGGTGGGCAGGTCGACGTCGACCAGCGACGACGCCGACAGGTTCACCGCCACGCTGAGCCACCGCCCGCGCGTCCGCCACGAGCACACCTGGTCCAGGGCCTGGTCCAGCACCGCGTCGGTCAGGTCGCCCATCAGCCCGGCCTGCTCGACCAACGACAGGAAGTCGCCGGGCAGCAGCAGGCCGCGGGTGGGATGTTCCCAGCGCACCAGAGCCTCGACGCCGGTCACCCTGTTGGTGGCCACGTCGACCTTCGGCTGGTAGTGGATCACCATCGAACGGTCGGCGATGTCGCCGCGCAGCGCCTCCAGATCGTGCAGCCGCTGCTCGTTGTGGCCGGAGTCCAGGTCCTCGCTGTAGATCAGGTGACCGGCCCGTCCCGCCTTGGCCTGGTACATCGCCAGGTCGGCCCGCCGCAGCAGCGTGGACGCGTCCGCCCCGTGGCAGGGATAGAGCGCGACGCCGATGCTGGCCGTGAGCCGGACCGTGATGCCCTCGAGGGAGAACGGGTCCCGGAAGGCGTCCCGGACGGCGTGCGCCGTGTCCTGAGCGGCCCCGTCGTCGGCATCGTCGACCAGGACCGCGAACTCGTCGCCGCCAAGGCGGACCAGCAGGTGCGCGGTGTCCAGCAGCCGGTCGCGCAGTCGCTCGGTGACCTGGACGAGGAGGGCGTCACCGGCCCGATGCCCGAGGCTGTCGTTGACCTCCTTGAACCGGTCCAGGTCCAGCAGGAGCAGGGCGCCAGTGCCGCCCGGCCGGTCGATCCGCTCTGCCGCTCCGTCGTAGAAGGCCCGCCGGTTGCCCAGGCCGGTGAGTTCGTCGGTGAAGGCCAGCTCGTGGCTGCCGGCCAGGGAGGCGACCTCCCGAAGCGTCACGACGAGCCGCGCCAGCGCGGCGACGACGGTCAACACGCACAGGGAGACGGCTACCTGGTTGAGCTGGCGGTCCAGGCTGAGATCCAGGGTCGCCAGCGCGCCCAGCGCGGCGCCGACCGGTAGGCCGATCCGCACCCAGACCGGCGGCAGCCCGCGGTCCGGGCGCTTCGCCCATCCCGGCGAGAACCCGAGGGTGAGGGTGGCTGCGACCCACAACCCGTCGCCCGGGCCACCGGACTGGTAGCTGCCGCTGTTGGCGGTGAACAGATACAGGCCGTCGGCGATGGCGAACAGGGCCAGGCCGGCCGCCACGAACAGCAGCCCGGTGGGTGCCCGCCAGTTGAACACCGCGAGCACGGCCGTGACCACGAGCAGCAGCAACAGGTCGAGCAGCAGGTAGGCCAGCGTGGTGGCCACCGCCGCCCGGCTGCCGCCGGTGACGGCGAGAACCGGGTCGAACGCCGCCGCAGCGATGCCCGCCACGGCGAGCCCGGCGACCAGGGCGTCGAGCCACAGGCTCAAGGGCACCTTGCGGACGATGCCCCCCGCGAACATCACCAACGCGGCGAACGCGAACGGGTAGAACGAGAGCCAGAACGCATCGGCGATGGTGGGAAACGGCTCGGGGTCCATCGTGCGGACGACGAGCGTCCAGTAGATGTTGCCGACGCCGTACAGCGCGAGCCCCCATCCGAGCACCTCATAACCGCCCCGGTGGGTGGTCATCCGGCGGGCGCGGACCAGGCACACGGCCGCGGAGAGCTCGTAGGCGATGTTGTTGAGCAGGCCGTCGAGCACGAGGTTGTAGCCCGCGTCCGGGCGCATCCCCGGCACGGTCGAGAGCAGGAACGTCGCGAAGACGACACCGGTGACCGCGTAGAGCACCGCCGTCGCCCGCATCCGCCGTCGCGCGCGCCGGGGCGCGGCGGACGTCGCGGTATCGCTCGCCACGGGTGACCCTTTCATTGCCGGACCTATACGTGGACTGTCGGCAGGTGGGTCGAGGACCTTTAGCCGGTCCGTACGACGGCGCGGGCTCAGCTCAGCGCGGAGCCGATCCCGACGAACGCGGCCGTGAGCACGAACAGGATCGCGAGCAGGGGGGCCAGGAAGCGCAGGAACCGGTCGTAGCCGACGCGGGCCAGCGCGAGCCCACCCATGACCACCGCCGAGGTCGGCGTGAACAGGTTCATCCATCCCGAGGCCGACTGGAACGCGGTGACCACCATGGCCCGGCTCACTCCGGCGAAGTCGGCCAGCGGCGAGAGGACGGGCATGGCCAGGGTCGCGTGCCCCGAGCTCGACGGGACCAGGAAGGCCAGCGGGATGTTCACGACGAACATCAGGACGCCGAACACCGCGGAGTTGGTGCCCGAGACGGCGCCCTCCAGCGCGTGCAGGATCGTGTCGGTGATCTTCGAGTTGTTCATGATGACCGTCACGCCGCGGGCCAGCACGATGATGAGAGCCGCGCCGATGAAGTCGCCCGCGCCGGACACGACGGTGTCGGTCATGCCCTTCTCGCCGAGCCCGGCAACCAGGCCGATGACTATCGCCATGACGACGAACAGCGCGGCCAGCTCAGGGAAGTACCAGTCCAGCTGCCAGCCGAACGAGGCGGCGTCGGGTCCATGCACGACCTGTGCCCACGGGACGATCCCGAAGATCATCACCGCGAAGGTGGCGGCCATCAGCCAGAGCACCGTCTTGTGCCGCCGGCGCAGCGCAGTGGGAGCCTCCGACGATGCCTCGGGGTCCGCCAGGCTCGCGTCCTCGCGGCGGAACCCGACCAGTGACCGCTCGGGGTGCGCCTTCACCCTGGAGGCATAGCGCACCACATAGGTGATGGTGACGGCGGTCAGCGTGACGTACATCACCAGGCGGAGCACGATGCCGTCGCCGATGGAGACGTCGGCGGCGCCCGACGCCGCGCCGGTGGCGAACGGGTTGACCGTGGAGGCGAGGGTTCCCACGCCTGCGCCGACGATGATGATCGCGGCCGCAGTGAGGCGGTCGTAGCCCAGGCTGAGCGCCAGCGGGACGACGAGCCCGTAGAACCCCAGCGTCTCCTCGGCCATCCCCTCGGTGGTGCCGCCGATGGAGAACAACACCATGAGCGCGCTCACCAGCGGGGTGCCGCGGCCGCCGAACCGAGCCCCGACGCGGGCGATGCCGGCGTCGATCGCACCGGACCGCATCGTCATCGTGATGAAGACGCCGATCGCCAGCACGAACAGGAACACACCGGCAGCGCCGAACAGCTCACCGGACTCGTAGGGGCTGATGAACCCAGTGGTCGCATTCTTCACGCCGTAGAGCCCGTTCACCGGCGCCATGAACAGCTGGTAGACCCGGTCGACGAGGGACAGTCCGGAGTCGATGTGGTGATAGCTGCCGGGCACCGGACGCCCGCTGTCGGCGTTGGTCTTGTACTTGCCGGTGGGCACGAAGAACGCGAGCAGCCACACCGCGATGGTGACGCCGAAGAGCACGGTGAACGCGCTCGGGAAGTGGAACCCCCGGGAGGCGGCGGCAGGCTCGGCCGTCGTCGGCGTACGATCCGTTGCGGTCATGGCTACTCCCTGGGCGAGGCCGGGACACGGTGTCAGCTTCCGGTCTAGGTCCGTTGGACCAGTATGTGCACGGGTCCGAAGTCAGTGAACCGCGGGCCGAAGGTTGCGGGACGAGACGTTGCCCGGGTGACAGTCTTGTGGTGTGCCCAGCACATCGCGTGCGGCGGAGGAGTGGCAGATGAGTTTGCACGTCGGGTCCGAGGTCGGCCGGCTGCGGCAGGTCATCCTGCACCGGCCGGACTTGGAGATGAAGCGGCTGACCCCCACCAACCGCGAGGAGTTCCTCTTCGACGACGTGCTCTGGGTCAAGCGGGCCCGGCAGGAGCACGACGCGTTCGCCGACACCCTGCGCGACCTCGGGATCGCCGTGCACCTGTTCCACGAGTTGCTGCTCAGCACGCTGTCCCTGCCCGAGGCCCGAACCTACGTGCTGGACCGGGTCTTCGACGAGCGGGTGTTCGGCCCGATGGCCATCGACGCGCTGCGCAACGCGTTCGACGCCATGGACGAGGTGACGCTGACCACGCTGCTCGTCGGCGGTGTCACCAAGCGGGAGATCCTCGAGCGGATCGAGGAGCCCAAGTCGGTGGCCTTCCGGGCGCTCGGCGACGACGCGTTCCTGCTCCCCCCGCTGCCCAACCACATGTTCACCCGCGACCCGTCTGCCTGGATCTACGGCGGGGTGTCCATCAACTCGATGCGCAAGAAGGCCCGGGTGCGCGAAACCCTTCACTATGAAGCGATCTACCGCTGGCACCCGATGTTCGCGACCGCCGATTTCGACGTCTGGTCCGAGGGGACCGTCAACGGGGTGGCCACCACCGAGGGCGGCGACCTGCTGGTCATCGGGCGCGGCGCCGTGCTCGTGGGGATGGGCGAACGCACCACCCCCGCCGGCGTCGAGCGGCTCGCCGCCAAGCTGTTCGCCAAGGGCGCGGCGGAGCGCATCGTCGCGGTGCAGATGCCGCACTCCCGGGCGGTCATGCACCTGGACACTGTGATGACGATGGTCGACCAGGACACGTTCACCAAGTACGCCGGGCTCGGCCTGCTCCCGTCGTACACGATCGAGCCGGGAGACAACGAGAAGGAGCTGCAGACCACCCACCACCCGCCCGCCGACATGCATGCGGCGATCGCCGCCGCGCTCGGCCTGACCTCGATCAACGTCCTGACGGCCACCCAGGACGTCCACTCCGCGGAGCGGGAACAGTGGGACGACGGGTGCAACGTGCTCGCCGTGTCCCCGGGAGTCGTGGTTGCCTACGAGCGCAACGTCACCACCAACACCTACCTGCGCCGCCATGGGGTTGAGGTCGTCACGATCACCGGCAACGAGCTCGGCCGAGGTCGCGGCGGGCCACGGTGCATGTCCTGCCCGATCGAGCGCGACGGCATCTGAAGCGGGCGAGACAATCCACCACGACACGACACGATGCGCAGCGACAAGATGGGACCGGACATGGACCTGCACGGGCGCAACTTCCTCAAGGAGATCGACTTCACCCCCGAGGAGTGGAAGCACCTGCTCGACTTCGCCGCCGAGCTCAAGACCGCGAAGAAGGATGGGGTCGAGCGGCCCCGGCTGACCGGTCGCAACATCGCTCTCATTTTCGAGAAGACCTCCACCCGCACCCGATGCGCCTTCGAGGTGGCCGCCTTCGACCAGGGCGGGCACGTCACCTACCTGGACCCCTCGGGCTCCCAGATCGGGCACAAGGAGTCGATGAAGGACACGGCCCGGGTGCTCGGGCGCTACTACGACGGCATCCAGTACCGCGGCTCCGGGCAGGTCAACGTCGAGACCCTCGGCGAGTTCGCCGGCGTCCCGGTGTGGAACGGGCTGACCGACGAGTGGCACCCCACCCAAACACTGTGCGACATGCTCACCATGCGCGAGCACACCACCAAGCCGGACGCCGAGATCGCGTTCGCCTTCGTCGGCGACGCTGGGAACAATGTCGCCAACTCGCTGCTCGTCGCGGGGGCCATGATGGGCATGGACGTGCGCATCGTCGCCCCGAGACCTTTGTGGAACGAGGGTTCGATCATCGAGACCGCGCAGAAGATCGCCGGCGAGACCGGCGCCCGCATCACCCACACCGACGACGTTGCGGCCGGGGTGGCCGGGGTCGACTACCTCTACACCGACGTGTGGGTGTCGATGGGCGAGCCGAAGGAGGTCTGGGACCGGCGCATCGACCTGCTGCGCGCCTACCAGGTCACGATGGACATGGTGCGAGGCACTGGCAACCCGGACGTGAAGTTCCTGCACTGTTTGCCGGCGTTCCACGACCGCAACACCACAGTCGGGGCGGACATCTACGCCAAGACCGGCATGGCGGCCCTCGAGGTGACCGACGAGGTGTTCGAGTCCGAGCACTCCATCGTGTTCGACCAGGCCGAGAACCGCATGCACACGATCAAGGCGATCATGGTCGCCACCCTCGGATCCTGACGTGCGCATCGTGGCGGCGCTCGGGGGCAACGCCCTGCTCGAGCGGGGACAGAAGCCCGACGCCGACCTGCAGCAGGCCAACGCGGTACGGGCCGTCGCGGCCCTCGCGCCGCTAGCCGAGGAACACGAGTTGGTGCTGACGCACGGCAACGGTCCGCAGGTCGGGGTGCTCGCGCTGCAGAGCGCGTCGGACCCGCAGCTGACCACGCCCTATCCCTTCGACGTGCTCGGAGCCCAGACCCAGGGGATGATCGGCTACTGGCTGCTGCAGGCGCTGCAGAACCACCTGCCCGGCCGGCAGGTGGCCGCCATCATCAACCAGACCCTCGTCTCCGCGGCCGACCCTGCGTTCGCGAACCCGACCAAGTTCATCGGCGAGATGTACGACGAGGCGCGCGCCCACCAGTTGGCCGCCGGGCGCGGGTGGACCGTGAAGCCGGACGGCTCCGGTTGGCGACGGGTGGTGGGCTCACCGAGCCCGGAGCGTGTCGTGGAGACCCGGCTCATCCGGCTGCTGTTGACCAGCGGCGCCGTCGTGGTCTGCGCCGGTGGTGGCGGTGTCCCCGTCGTACGCAATGAGGACGGGCGGCTGCAGGGGGTCGAGGCGGTCGTCGACAAGGACCGGACGGCGTCGGTTCTGGCGATGGCGCTGGACGCCGACGTGCTGCTCATCCTCAGCGACGTGCCGCACGTGTCGCGCCACTTCGGCACCCCGCAGCAGGAGCCGATCCTGCGTGCCACCCCCACGGCTATCCGCCGGGAGAACTTCCCCGCCGGGTCGATGGGCCCGAAGGTCGAGGCGGTATGCCGGTTCGTCGAGCTGACCGGCGATATGGCCGCGATCGGCCGGCTCGAGGACGCCGCGGCGATCATCGAGGGCCGGGCCGGAACGATCATCACGCCCGCGGGCAACTACGGCGGCCCGGCCGACTTGCGGCTGCGCCGGCCCCTTCCCTAGCCCCGGCCCCTTCCCTAACCCCGGATCTTCCCTAGTACTACAGCCGCACATATTTTGATCTACTTCGGCGTGTCGCCTTCGATCTTGGGATGATTGTCGCGATCTTGCTGGTGTGGTTGATGATCTGGATGTGGCTGAGGTGGCGGCGTGGGCGGCGGGGCTGGAGGAGGT
>JBBRHF010000014.1:0-40301 GCA_038223055.1 Actinomycetes bacterium
GGCGCAGGGCTCCGACGTTGCCGCCACGGGACAACACCGCTATCCGCGGGTCGTGCTCAAGCTCTCGGGCGAGGTCTTCGGTGGCGGGAAACTCGGCGTCGACCCCGACGTCGTGAGCGGCGTTGCGCGCCAGATCGCCGACGTGGTGCGCACCGGTGTGCAGATGGCGATCGTCGTCGGTGGCGGCAACTACTTCCGCGGCCAGGAGCTATCGGAGCGCGGCATGGACCGCGCGCGAGCCGACTACATGGGCATGCTCGGGACTGTCATGAATAGCCTCGCGCTGCAGGACGGTCTGGAGAAGCACGGCATTGTGACGCGCGTGCAGACCGCGATCGCCATGGGTCAGATCGCCGAGCCCTACATCCCGCTGCGCGCGGTGCGCCACCTGGAGAAGGGCCGTGTCGTCATCTTCGGCGCCGGTGCTGGGATGCCCTATTTCTCGACCGACACCACGGCCGCCCAACGAGCCCTGGAGATCGGTGCGGACGTGGTGCTGATGGGCAAGGGAGTGGACGGTGTCTACGATGCCGATCCCAAGACCAACCCCGACGCCGTGATGTTTGACGCCGTGTCCTACGCCGATGTGCTGCGGCTTCGGCTCAAGGTCGCCGACGCCACGGCGTTCAGCCTGTGCATGGACAACAAGATGCCCATCATCGTGTTCAACCTGCTCGACGAGGGCAACATCGGCCGGGCGGTGCGCGGTGAGACGATCGGCACGCTGGTGTCGAGCGAGGACGACCAACTCACGAGGAGCCGAACGTGATCGACGACACCCTTCTCGAAGCCGAGGAGAAGATGGACAAGGCCGTCGCGGTCGCGAAGGACGACTTCGCGACCATCCGGGCCGGACGCGCCAACCCCGCGATGTTCGCGAAGGTGATGGTGGACTACTACGGGGCCCCGACACCTGTCAACCAGCTCGCGTCCTTCCATGTCGCCGACGCCCACATGCTGACCCTGACGCCCTACGACAAGGGTTCCCTGACCGCGATCGAGAAGGCCATTCGAGACTCTGACCTGGGGATCAACCCGACCAACGACGGCAACATCGTGCGGATGGTCTTCCCGCAGCTGACCCAGGAGCGCCGCAAGGAGTTCATCAAGGTCGCCCGCACCAAGGCGGAAGACGGCCGCATCGCCGTACGCAGCGTGCGCCGGCGCGCCAAGGACGCTCTGGACCGGCTGGTCAAGGACGGAGACGCCGGCGAGGACGACGTACGCCGTGCAGAGAAACACCTGGAGGAGATCACCCACCTCTACGTCGCCCAGATCGACGACCTGCTGCGACACAAGGAAGCGGAGTTGATGGAGGTCTAGTGATCGACGAGGGCAAGCCCACGGCCGGGCAGCCGCCGGCCACGCACCCGCCGACGCCGGATGCCGCCACCGCACTGGACCCGGTTCCGATGGAGACCGTCGCGCCCCCGAGTCGCCGTGGCCGGGCCGGGCGCGACGTCCCGGTCGCCATCGCCGTCGGGCTGGCCCTCGCCGGTCTCGTGCTGCTTTCGCTGTTCGTCTGGAAGGCGGCTTTCGTCGTCGTAGTCGTCGCGGCGATCGTGCTCGGGCTCGGAGAGCTGGGCAACGGTCTGGCCGCTGCCGGCATCCGGCTGCCGCGCACGCCCGTGGCGCTCGGCGCCGTCGCGATGCTCGTCTCGGCCTATCTCGGCGGGGCGGAGTCGCTGCTCGTCGCGTTCGCCGTGACCGTCGGTGCGGTGCTGGTCTGGCGGTTGACCGACGCGAGCCACGGGCAGGCCCGGGACATCTCCGCCGGCATCTTCGCGAGTCTCTACGTGCCGTTCCTGGCTGGTTTCGCCATGCTCTTGCTTCGTCCCGAGGATGGCCCGCAGCGGGTGGTCGCCTTCATCCTGCTCACCGTCCTGAGCGACGTTGGCGGCTTCGCCGCAGGGGTGCTGCTGGGACGACATCCGATGGCGCCCTCGGTGAGTCCCAAGAAGTCCTGGGAGGGCTTCGCCGGCTCGGCTGTCTTCTGCGCCGCCGGTGGCGCGGCCGTCCTGGTCCTGATGCTCGGGGGCGCGTTCTGGCAAGGCGTCCTGCTGGGCCTCGCGGTCGCCTGCACGGCGACCCTGGGCGACCTCGGCGAGTCGATGATCAAGCGCGACCTCGACATCAAGGACATGGGCACGCTGCTCCCCGGCCACGGTGGGTTGATGGACCGGCTGGACTCCCTGCTTCCGGTGGCGCCCGTGGTCTATCTCGTGCTCAGCGCTTTCTTGCCGACGTAGGCCGCGTCGCGCCGCTACCCTGTCTTGGGGGTGACCCGCGCCCAGCGCGCGAGCCATCCACGCCCTCGCCCCAATCACAGCCCCCGCCCCCGCCCCCGCCACAGTCACAGTCACAGTCCCCGCCACAGTCACAGTCACAGTCCGGAGCCTTCTCGCATGCGTGCTGCCCGTCCGACGCTCCGTGTGCGCAGGGGCTCTGCGCGCCGCGTGCGCCACGGGCTGCTCGCGGGGCTCGTGTGCCTGATCGCCCTGCCGGGGGCGCCGGCGATGGCCTCCAGTGGGGCCGTCCGAGCGGCCCATCCGACGCTGCCGCTTCGGGCCGACCGGTCGGCGAGCCCAGTCGCGGTGTCGACCGTGTCCGCCGGGCGGCTGCTGGTGCGGTTTCGTCGAGGCGTCAGTGCGGCCCAGCAGAAGGTGGCCCTGCGCGAGGTCGCCGCCGTCACCACGGCAAGGCACCCCGGCTTCCTCGAGGTCGACCCGGCCGACGCGTCGTCGGCGCTGTCCGCCCTGCGGCGCCAGGACGAGGTGGCCTGGGCGGAGCAGGAGGTGACCTATCCCCGCCTCAGCACGGCCGCCCAGCCCGAGCGCAACGAGATGGCCGTGCCGGCCGCGGTCGAGTTGGCGCGGTCGAGGTCCGAGACGTTCGACGGCTTGGGTGCGACGGTAGCGGTGATCGACGATGGGGTGAGCCCGACCAACCCCGACCTGGCCGGTCGAGTCTTCGCCGGTTCCTCCGCCTGCCCGGGCAGCCCGAGCACCACGCCCAGCGGCTGGCACGGGACCGCTGTCGCGGCGCTGGCCGCCGCCGCCGACGACGCCCAGGGCATCACCGGGACAGCCCCCCGTGCGACCGTGCGCTCCTACAAGGTCTTTTGCGACGCAACTGGCGGGGCGCTGTCCTCCGACATAGCGATGGCCCTGCAGCACGTCGCCACCGACATGGCGGCCGCGGTCGCCACGGGCGGGTCGCCCTGGGTGGTCAACCTCAGCCTCGGTGACCGGTTCCAGTCGCGCGCCGTACAGGACGCCATCGACCGGGTCCACGCCGCGGGTGGGTCGGTCGTGGCCGCCGCCGGCAACGATGGAGGCGAGCAGCCCGACTTCCCGGCCGGCGGGCGACACGTGCTGGCCGTGGGCGCCACCGAGTTGCGGGCCGGCGCCTGGCGGGTCGCGCCGTTCTCGACCCGCGGCTCGGTCACGCTGCTTGCACCCGGAGCCGACATCACAACCTGGGTGGAGGGCGGCGGCCTGGGCTCGGTGGCCGGAACCAGCTTCTCCTCGCCCCAGGTCGCGGGCATCCTGGCCGCCCTGATCGCCCGCGGAGCCAGCGGCGACGCCGCGCGTGCACTGCTCACGGCGACCGCGGCTCCGGCCCGCGACGGCGCCCGCTACCCTGCGGCCAACGGCACCGGACGGGTCGACGCCCTGGCGGCCTACCAGACGTGGGTCGACCGGGTGCCGTTCTCCGCCGCCTTCCCCGTCGCAGGCTCGGTGCTGTCGGCCGGGGGCCACCCGGGGGAGGTCGACGTCCTTCGCTATGACCCCAGCCCCGGCGCGGCGCCCGATGCGCCGGCCGACCTCACCACGTCCCTCGGGCTGGCTGTCGCAACCGACCCAGCGGTCACCGCCGCGGGCCCCGACGCCTTGGGCGGAGTCGTGTTCAGCCGCCACGGCCGGGTCTTCGCGACCACCGTCGGCCCGGCCGGTGACGGCACGCTCGCCAGCGGCCTCCCCGGCGACCGTTTCCTGCCCCAGCCGGTGCACGTGGTGGACGCGTCCGACAGCGCCTTCGGCCAGGTGGCGCGGGCTTCGCAGGTCATCAGCGCCCCGCTGTCCTATGGCACCCGCAGCCAGCTCATGACCCGCCTGGTCGCCCAGAGCAAGGACCGGCTCACGGTCACGGCACGGTTGCCCGGCGGGGCACAGCTCGCCGGCGCGGACCCGTCGGCGGCGGTCTGCGTCTGGGAGCCGGCCGGCCCGGGGGAGGCGGCGCTCGGCACCGAGGTGCCCGACTGCATCGACAGCGGCTCCGGCCGGGTCGTGGTGGACTTCGTGGCGCCGGAGAACGGGACCTACCTGTTCGGTGTCCTCATCTTCGATGACCGCGCCGACGGCACGCACACCCTCGCCGCGTCCGTCACGTCGCCCGTCACCGCCCACGTGGTCGCCCCTGACATCTCGCTGCCGACGTTGCGCGCCGACGGCTACGGCTACCGCTACTCGGTCCTGGCGGGCCGCTATCCCGCCCGGGTCCGCGGCTCGGACGTGCAGGTCGCTTTCCGCACGCGGGTGGGCGGCCGATGGGTCACTTCCCCTTGGAAACCCGCCGGCCCCCGCCGTGCGACGATGGGCCGAAGCGACCTGCTCCCCGTCGCGAAACCCGGCGGCACCTACCTCCTGCGGGCCCGTGCCGTCGACGCGCTGGGGCGCCCGGGATCGTGGAGCCCGCCGGCGCGCACTGACGTCCCGCTGGACGACCGATCGCCGGGCCTCGTGTGGAGCCCCAACACGGCTCGGGTGGCCTGCCCGGCCTCCATGAGGCTCGGGAGCGTCTCCTGCGTCGGTGGCCGGGCTAGCGGCAACCTCACCCGCCGCGCCGGCCAGACGTTCACCGCCACGTTGACCACCGACACCCGCCGCTTCGGGGTGATCGCCACGACGTGCTCCCGGTGCGGCTGGCTTACGGTCTATGTCGACGGTCGCCGCCTGCGCACCGTGTCTCTGCGCAGCGCCGCAACGCGCTATCGCCGGGTCGTCTTCAGCACCGCGGAGCTCGGCGAGACCACGAGGCCGCACCGGCTGCGGCTCGTCGCCCGGACGACCTCGGCGCGCTACCGGCTTGCGGTCGATGCGATCCGCCTGACCCGCTGACTGGCGCCCACCTGCAACAATCGTCGAGTCATGCCTGTCACTCCCGCACCCGGCCAGTTGGTGTTCGCGTCACCTCGGCGGGCCAAGCCGCCCCGGCACCTGGCTGACCTCACCCCGGCTGAGCGCCGGGTCGTGGTCGCCGAGCTGGGGGAGAAGCCCTTCCGGGCTGCCCAGCTGGCCACCCACTACTTTCACCACCTGACCGAGGACCCGGCCCGGATGACCGACCTTCCGCTGGCCACCCGGGAACGGCTGGTCGAGGCCCTCTTGCCGCCGCTGCTGACACCCGTGCGGCACCTCAGTTGCGACGCCGGGGCCACCCGCAAGACCGTGTGGCGGCTGTTCGACGGGGCCACGGTCGAAAGCGTGCTGATGCGCTACCCCGGCCGGGTCACCCTGTGCGTGTCCTCGCAGGCCGGGTGCGGCATGAACTGCCCCTTCTGCGCGACCGGGCAGGCCGGACTCACCCGCAACATGTCCGCCGGGGAGATCGTGGAGCAGGTCGTGGCCGGTTCTCGGGCGCTGCGCCGCGGCGAGGTCGACGGCGGCCCGGAGCACCACACCCGGGTCAGCAACGTGGTGTTCATGGGCATGGGTGAGCCGCTGGCCAACTACGGGGCCGTGCTGAGAGCGGTGCGCCGGCTGACCGACCCCAGCCCCGAAGGCCTCGGGCTGTCCCAGCGCAACATCACGGTGTCCACCGTCGGCCTGGTCCCGGCCATCGACCGCCTCACCGAGGAGGGCCTCAACGTCACCCTCGCGGTCTCCTTGCATGCACCCGACGACGAGTTGCGCGACACGCTGGTGCCGGTCAACACCCGGTGGACGGTCGGCGAGGTGCTCGCAGCAGCGTGGCGCTATGCCGCGCGCACCGGCCGGCGGGTTTCCATCGAGTACGCCCTGATCCGTGACATCAACGACCAGGCGTGGCGTGCCGACCTGTTGGGCCGGTTGCTGACCGGGCATCTGGTTCATGTGAACCTCATCCCGCTGAACCCGACCCCCGGGTCGCGCTGGACCGCTTCCCGGGCCCACGACCAGCAGGAGTTCGTGCGGCGACTGGCCGCCCACGGGGTGCCCGTCACCGTGCGCGACACCCGCGGGAGCGAGATCGACGGGGCCTGCGGGCAGCTCGCGGCGGTCACATCGTGAGCCGGCGCAGGGATCGGTTTCCGCGCGCCGGGAGCCTGCACCGCGGCTACCGGCGCAGGCAGGTCGACGACGTGTTGGCCAGGGTCGAGGCTTCTGACCAGGGGGCCTTTCCACCCGTGCGCGCGGCCGAGATCCGCCGGGCGGGCTTCGATCTCGTCCGGCGTGGCTACGACACCGCCGCGGTGGACCTTGCCCTCGATCAGCTGGAGGAGGCCGCCATGGGCCGGGAGACGGTCCACCCGGGCCGGCACGGCCGGACCGACCCGTCGGCCGAGGCTGCCTCCGGCGCCGCGGCGGACCGATTGCGCGACGATCTCACCGCCCCCTGCCGGGCACGCCTGCCGCGGACCCGGCGGCTGCGTCGCGGCTACCACATCGAAGCTGTGGATGACGTGCTCGACCGGGTCGCGACCGCCCTGGACGGCGGGCCCGGGCTGGCCCTGGACGATGTGCGGTTCGCCCGGTTCCGCTCCCAGCGCCGCGGCTACGACCAGGCCGCGGCCGACGACTTCCTGGACCGGGTGATCGACCTCATCCTGATGCTGCCGACGGCGGGCGCCCCGGGGGCGGCGCGGCAGGCGGCCGCGCCAGAGGTCGATGGCCCGGCCCACAAGCAGCCTGCGCCGGGATCGCACTAGCGTTCTTGGTGGCAGCGCTGGGTGAGCGATTTGCTCGCGCGGCCCACAGGCAGACACCATGACCTATGGGTGAATACCGCACAGCCTTCGACCTGAGCCTCCATGACCCCGCAGCCTTCTGGCTGGAGGCGGCCAAACACGTGTCCTGGCGCCGGGAACCCACCGTCGCGCTAGACGACGGTCGGCCGCCGTTCTACCGATGGTTTGCCGACGGCGAGCTCAACACCTGCGAGAACGCGCTGGACCGGCACGTGCAGGCCGGGCACGGCGACCGGCTGGCGCTCATCTACGACAGTCCCGTCACGGGCACCAAGGCGAACTACACCTACACCGAGCTGCTCGAGCAGACCGAACGGTTCGCGGGCGGGCTGCGCTCCCTCGGCGTCGGCAAGGGCGATCGGGTCCTGATCTACCTGCCGATGGTGCCCGAGGCCGCCATCGCCATGCTGGCCTGCGCCCGGCTCGGTGCCGTGCACTCCGTGGTGTTCGGCGGCTTCGCCGCCCACGAGTTGGCGATGCGCATCGACGACGCCGAGCCCAAGGTCGTGGTCTCGGCCTCGTGCGGGATCGAGGTCAAGCGGGTCATCGAGTACAAGCCGTTGCTGGACAAGGCCCTGGACAGCGCCAACCACAAGCCGGACCACTGCGTCATCTTCCAGCGGCCGCAGGCGGTCGCGGCCATGCAGGAGCCGCGCGACCTCGACTGGGCCGAGTTCATCGCCGCCGCCGAACCGGCCGAGTGCGTCACGGTGGCCGCGACGGACCCGCTCTACGTGCTCTACACCTCGGGCACCACCGCCAAGCCCAAGGGCGTCGTGCGGGACAACGGCGGCCACGCGGTCGCGCTGTCGTGGAGCATGCCCAACATCTACGACGTCGGCCCCGGCGACGTGTGGTGGACGGCCTCGGACGTGGGCTGGGTCGTCGGCCACTCCTACATCGTCTATGCCCCGCTGCTGGTGGGCGCCACCACCGTTCTCTACGAGGGCAAGCCGGTCGGGACACCCGACGCCGGAGCCTTCTGGCGGGTCATCCAGGACTACCGCGTCAAGGCGCTGTTCACGGCGCCGACCGCGATCCGCGCGGTCAAGAAGGAGGACCCCGAGGCCGGGTCGCTCGCGGACTACGACGTGTCCTCGCTCAAGACCCTGTTCCTGGCCGGCGAGCGGCTCGACCCCGACACGTGGCACTGGGCGACCGACCACCTGCACGTCCCGGTCATCGACCACTGGTGGCAGACCGAGACCGGTTGGGCGATCGCGGCCAACCTGCGCGGGCTGGAACCGATGCCGATCAAGCCTGGCTCGCCGACGGTGGCCGTGCCCGGCTTCGACGTACGCATCCTCGGCCCGAACGGCGAGGAGGTGCCCGCCGGCCACGAGGGCGCGATCTGCCTCAAGCTTCCGCTGCCACCCGGCACGCTGCCCACCCTGTGGCGTGACGACGACCGCTTCATCGCGTCCTACCTGTCGGCCTATCCGGGCTACTACCTCACCGGAGACGGCGGTTTCGTCGACATCGAGGGCTATCTGTACGTCATGGGCCGCACCGACGACGTCATGAACGTTGCCGGGCACCGGCTCTCGACGGGGTCGCTGGAGGCGGCGATCGCCGGACACCCGGCGGTGGCCGAGTGCGTGGTCATCGGCGTGCCCGACCAGCTCAAGGGCGAGGTGCCGCGGGGGCTGGTGGTGCTCAAGTCCGGGTTCGACATCGACATCGAGCAGTTGCGGGCCGAGCTGGTCAAGCGGGTGCGCGACGAGATCGGCGCGGTCGCGGCGTTCCGCCGGATCGACGTGGTGAACGCCCTGCCGAAGACCCGGTCGGGCAAGATCTTGCGCCGCTCGCTGCGATCGCTTGCCGCGGGCACCGACGAGCCGGTTCCCTCGACGATCGAGGACCCCACGGTTCTGGAAACGCTGCGCGACGTGCTGCGGGACTAGGGTCGTGCGCCGTAAATCCGGGCGATAAGTCGCGGAATGGGTAAGGCGAGAACCGGACGTCCCAAGACCCCGCTGGCGTGCAGTGATGAGGAACTCGATCATATGGTTCGCTGGTCGCGTCGGGCGAAGTCGGCGCAGGCGTTTCCTGGTCGACCGGCTCGACGGTCTGGTCGCTGAGCCACGGCCGGGCCGGCCGCCCTCGATCTTGGTGGACAAGCTCGACGAGGTGATCGTGGCGACACCACCCGCGACCCGGACTCCTCGACCGCGACCCGCGCCACCGCCAACCCGTCCATGTCGAACAGACGCAACACGTCCGAGACGCCATCGCGCGCGGATAGGTGGGTCCTGGTCGCGGTCTGAGTTCAGGCGGGGTCTCAGCTCAGGCGGGGACTCAGCTCAGGCGGGGACTCAGCTTAGGCGGCGGCGCAGGAGGCAGAACTCGTTGCCCTCGGGGTCGAGCAGGACGTGCCACTGCTCCTCGCCGGTCTGGCCGATATCGGCCGGGCGCGCGCCGATCTTCAGCAGGCGCTCGAGCTCGGCGTCCTGGTCGCGGTCGGTGGGGTTGATGTCGATGTGCAGCCGCAGCTTGCCGGTCCTGGGCTCGGTTGTCGGGCTGAAGATCAGGGCCGGTTGCAGTCCGCCGAACCCGTCCTCCGGTCCGATCTCGATCGCGCCGTCCTCGGTGTCGAGCACGACGAAGCCGAGCACCTCGCACCAGAAATCCCCCAGCCGTTGCGGATCCAGGCAGTCGATGACCAGTTCGGAGAAGCGAGAAGCCATGCTTGCCACCCTACGGACAGGATCCGCCAGCCATGTCTGCCCGGTGAGGCGCACGGACCCCGGGCCGCGCCGCCTCTTCCGACGGTCTGCGTCGAGCAATCTCGACCCGGTTCAGGAGTCGATTCGGCACCGCTGCGGATAGACCGTCTCGCCGTGGGCCAGCATCTCGACGAACTTCTCGATCTGCCGGGCGCGCGCTAACGCCGCGTCCCGCCGGCCGTCGGCTCGGGCCCGCTCGACCTGGGCCAGGCCCGCCGGGCGCATGCGGCCCTCGGCGATGAGCCGGGCGACGTGCCCGACGTTGCGGGCCGACCAGGCGCTGTGGCCAGCACCAGCCACACCCCCGACGGGTCCCCGTGGTGCCCGACCAGCCAGTCCCGCCAGGCCGAGACGTCGGCGACGATCGGCAGGGGGAGGTCGGCGGCCACGCGAGCCCCCCTGCCAGCACGTGTCACGGTGCTTGCGCGGACGGTGGTGGTCGAATTGCTCGACCCCCGTGCCCCCGTCAGCGGTAGCGGAACCCGTCCAGGAACCGCTGGAACACCCCGCCCTGCGGGCGCAGCGGGGCGGCGTCGCGCGCGGGCGTCGTACGACGCCGGGCGACCGGCTGGTCGTAGTCCGTGCTGACGATGGCCTCCACGGTCCGGTCCTCGTCGAAGTTCTCCGACCCTTCGATCACGGGGACGAACCCGACGAGCATGCCGTCGCGGATGACCTGCGCCTCCAGCCCGGCGGCGCCATCGCTGTCCCAGACGGCCTCGCGCCCGCCCGGCAGGGCGATCCGGATGCCGAACTGATAGACACCTGCCTTGGCGATCTGCGCGTCGATGCCGTGCTGGCGCAGCCGGTCGACCACCTGGCGGGCCCGATTCTCTTCCATCGTTCCCAAACTAGCGCGATCCCCGCCGACCCGGCGGCCTTGACCTACCCGTGGTCCGGACCAGATCAGTGACCCGCGAGGAGAACCCGATGAGCAGCCAGCCACCGCACGCACGCCCTCGACACCCCGTCGTCGAGGCCCAGCTCGCGCACCGGGCGTCGCACGCCCAGATGCGGGTGGCCGACGCGATCACGGCCTTCGCCGGGTCGATGCCCTTCGTCAACCTGCACGCGGTGGCCTTCGCCCACGACTTCGTCGAGCAGGAGATCGAGCTCAAGACCAACACCGAGCTGACCCGCGAGATCCACCTGCTCACCACGGAGCTGCACCGTCGCCTCGTGACCGACCAGCCCACGTCGCGATCGTGAGCTGGCGCTGGGTCAGTGGCCGAGAAACCGGCCGAACAGCGCGGCGCGTCGCGACGGCAGCCCGGTGCGCGCTTCCTCGGCGTCGGCCCCGGTCATCAGCCGCAGTCCCGCGTTGATGCCGAGCCAGCGCAACGGCTCGGGCTCCCATCGGGGCGAGCGGTGGCCGACCCACGGCAGCCGTTCCCGGTCGGTGTGCCGGCCCAGCACCAGGTCGGCGAGCGTGCGCCCGGCCAGGTTCGACGCGCCGACTCCGTCCCCGACGTAGCCGCCTGCCCACCCCAGCCCGGTGTCCCGGTCGAGCCCCACCGAGGCGACCCAGTCGCGCGGGACCCCGAGCGGGCCGCCCCAGGTATGGGTCACTGCGGTGTCGCGCAGCGCAGGGAACAGCTCGACCAGCGTCGCGCGCAGCGCGGCGAAAACCTCCGGCTCCCGGTCGTACGACGGGTGCACCCGCGATCGGCAGTGATAGGGCGCGCCCCGGCCGCCGAAGGCGATCCGGCCATCGGCCGTGCGCTGGCCGTAGATGACCAGGTGGCGCCCGTCGGTGAACGTCTCGCGGTCACCCAGCCCGATCTGCTCCCACACCGCGCCCGGCAGCGGCTCGGTCGCCAGCATCAGCGAGTAGACCGGGGCGAGGACGCGTCGGTGCCCGCCGAGCGCGGCCGTGAACCCCTCGGTCGCCCTGATCACGTGCGCCGCGCGCACCACGGCGTGCGGCGTGTGCGCCCGCCCCGGCTCGATCCGCGTCGCCGGTGTGTTCTCCAAGATCCGCACACCGTGGCGTTCGACGGCATCGGCCAAGCCGCGCACCAGTCGGGCCGGGTGGATGGCGGCGCAGTGCGGGGTGAACGTGGCGCCCACGACACCGGTGGCCCCGAGGCGGCCGGCCGCCTCGGGGGCGTCCAGCAGCCGCAGGTCGTCCTCGGTCAGCCCCCACTCCCGGGCCGAGCGGACCTCGTCCCGGGCTCGCCCAAGCTGCACCGGTGTCCGGGCCACGGTCACGGTGCCGCCCTTGTGGTAGTGGCAGTCGATGCCCTCCGCCGCCGCCACCCGGCCCACCTCGTCCACCGTGTCGTACAGCGAACGCTGCAGGGCGAGTGCGCCAGAGCGGTCGGCGAGCCGGGCCAGCCGGGCCAGCGAGGAGGGGAATAGCGCCGAGCACCAGCCGCCGTTGCGACCCGACGCGCCAAAACCTGCCGTCTCCCCCTCGAGCACCGCGACCCGTAGGGTCGGGTCGTGGGTGGCGAGGTAGTAGGCGGTCCACAGACCGGTGTAGCCCGCCCCGACGATGCACACGTCCACGTCGAGGTCCCCGGCAAGGGGCGCCCGCCGGTCAAGCGGGGCGACGGGCTCGGGCAGGCTGTCGGCCCACCACGACGCCGACCCGCTCATCGCGCGGCGCCCCACGTCCGCAGGTAGGCCGGCAGGGCGGGTTCCCCGCGCAGGTCGGGGCGGGGACCGGGTCGCCGAGCACCTCCCGGATCGGGACGACACCGGCCCAGGCCGCCACGTCGAGGTCGGCGGCATCGTCGGCGGGCGGCCCGTCGCTCACCTTGACCGACCACTCAGCCAGCGGCAGCCGCAGCACCAGGGTCGCCGCGAGTTCCTTACGGCTCGGCGGGCGCACGTCGTCCCACCGTCCCGGCATGAGGTGCTCGCTGAGCCGGCGCAAGGCGTGGGCCTTGTCGGCGTCGGGCACCGGCGCGCAGGATCCCAGCACCATGGCCGACCGGTAGTGCATCGAGGACTCGAAGGCGGAGCGGGCCAGCACCAGCCCGTCGTACAGCGTGACCGTCAGGCAGGCGGGTGCCCCGTCGGCGAGCACGCGGAACAGCCGACTCGCCGTCGAACCATGCAGGAGTACGTCGTCGCCCGCGGGCGCGTAGCCCACCGGCAGCACGAACGGCTGACCCTGCTCGCCGACGATGCCGACATGGGCGACCCGCCCGGCCGCCAGCACCGCGTCCAGCGCGGGCCGGTCTGGCCGCGCCTTCTCTGGCACCCGGCGAACCCGGGTCCGGGTCCGCGACAAGCCGGTCTCCGCCAAGGGTGTCTCGTCCCCGCCGGTCAGAGCCGGTTCCACGCCTCGGTCAGCACGGCCCGCAGGATCTGCTCCATCTCATCGAAATGGGACTGGTCGCAGATCAGCGGCGGCGAGAGCTGGATGACGGGGTCGCCGCGGTCGTCGGCCCGGCAGTAGAGCCCGGCGTCGAACAGCGCCCTGGACAGGAAACCGCGCAGCAGGCGCTCGGACTCGTCGTCGTTGAACGTCTCCCGGGTGACCTTGTCCTTGACCATCTCGATGCCGTAGAAGAACCCGTCGCCGCGGACGTCCCCGACGATGGGCAGGTCACGAAGCTTCTCCAGCGTGGCCCGGAACGCATCGGCGTTGTCCAGCACGTGATCGTTGAGCTTCTCCCGCTCGAAGATGTCGAGGTTGGCCAGGGCGACGGCGGCCGAGACCGGGTGGCCGCCGAAGGTATATCCGTGCGCGAACATGGTGTCGCCGTGCAAGAAGGGCTCCATGATGCGGTCGGTGACGATCATCGCGCCGATGGGGGAGTAGCCCGAGGTCATGCCCTTGGCGCAGGTGATGATGTCGGGCTGGTAGCCGAACCGCGCCGACCCGAAGTAGTGCCCGAGGCGGCCGAACGAGCAGATGACCTCGTCGGAGACGAGCAGCACGTCGTGCTTGTCGCAGATCTCGCGGACCCGGGCGAAGTAGCCGGGCGGCGGCGGGAAGCAGCCGCCCGAGTTCTGCACCGGCTCGAGGAAGACCGCCGCGACGGTGTCGGGGCCCTCGAACTCGATCATTTCCTCGATCCGGTTGGCCGCCCACTGGCCGAACGCATCGAGGTCGTCGGCGTGCTCGGTCGCGCGGTAGAAGTTGGTGTTGGGCACCTTGAGGGCGCCGGGCACCAGCGGCTCGAACATCGCCTTCGCCCCCGGGATCCCGGTGATCGACAGCGCCCCGTGCGGGGTGCCGTGGTAGGCGATGGAGCGGCTGATCACCTTGTGCTTCAACGGTTTCCCGCTGAGCTTGAAATATTGCTTGGCGACCTTCCAGGCACTCTCGACCGCCTCACCGCCGCCCGTGGTGAAGAAGACCCGGTTGAGGTCGCCGGGCGCGAGGTGGGCCAGCCGCTCGGCCAGCTCGATCGCCTTGGGGTGGGCGTAGGACCACAGCGGGAAGTAGGCGAGCTCGCTGGCCTGCTTGGCCGCGACCTCCGCGAGCTCGGAGCGCCCGTGCCCGGCCTGGACGACGAACAGGCCGGCGAGACCGTCGAGGTAGCGCTTGCCGGTGTCGTCGTAGATGTAGGCGCCGTCGCCGCGCACGATGACCGGGACGTGCTGGCCCTGGTGGTAGGTCGACATGCGGGTGAAGTGCATCCATAGGTGCTCGCGGGCGCGCTCGGCCAGCGCGTCGTCGCCGGGCTCGTGGACGTCTTGGGAGGACAGGCTCATCGGGTTCCCCAGTTGTAGAGCTGCTTGTGCAGCTTGAGATAGACGAAGGACTCGGTGGTGCGCACGGAGGGCACCGCGCGGATCCGCTTGCTGACCAGGTCCAGCAGGTGGTCGTCGTCCTCGCAGACGACTTCCACGAGCAGGTCGAAACCGCCCGCGGTAATGACGACGTAGTCGACCTCGGGCATGTCGGCGATCTTCTCGGCGACCGCCTCGATGTCTCCGTCACACCGGATGCCGATCATGGCCTGGCGGGCGAAACCGACCTGGACAGGGTCGGTGACGGCGACGATCTGCATCGCTCCGGTTTCGAGAAGGCGCTGCACCCGCTGGCGCACGGCCGCCTCGGACAGGCCCACGGCCCTTCCGATGGCGCCGTAGGGACGACGACCGTCTTCCTGCAGCTGTTCGATGATCGCCTTGGAGACGTCGTCGAGCGCGGCACCGCGGGTCCGCTCGCTGCTCCCCATGCCATGATCCTCTCCGCTGGACACGCCTCTTGGCAAGTGATTCCGCAGCCCAGACCGGCGATAGTTGCTGAATCTGTCGTTCGAGGGGGCATTCTCTGTTGATCCGGCCACTGTTCTTCGCTACCTGTGTGGACATAGGCTCCGGACTTCACGTTGTCCCGACCGAGGAGCTCACGTTGAACCAGGCGCCGCGCACCCTTCGCAACTTCGTCAACGGCGCGTACGTCGACGCCGCGGACGGCCGCACCCTCGACATCGTGGACCCCGCCACCGGCCGGACCTTCGCCACCTCACCGGTCTCGAGCACCATCGACGTCGACGCGGCGATGTTCGCGGCCCAGACCGCGTTCGAGGGCGGCTGGCGAGACTCGACCCCCAGTGACCGGCAGAGGGCGTTGCTGCGCATCGCCGATGCCTTCGAGGCCCGCTCCGACGAACTGGTCGCGGCCGAGGTGGCCAACACCGGCAAGCCACGCGCGCTGACCCGGTCGGAGGAGATCCCGCCGATGGTGGACCAGATCCGCTTCTTCGCGGGTGCGGCGAGGGTGCTTCAGGGCCTGTCGGCGGGGGAGTACATGGCGGGGCACACCTCGTTCGTCCGCCGGGAGCCGATCGGGGTCTGCGCCCAGGTCACGCCGTGGAACTACCCGATGATGATGGCCGTCTGGAAGTGGGCCCCGGCGATCGCCGCAGGCAACACGGTGGTGCTCAAGCCCGCCGACACGACGCCGGTGTCCACCCTGCTGATGGCCGAGATCATGGCCGAGTTCCTCCCCGACGGCGTCATGAACGTCGTTTGCGGGGACCGGGACACCGGGCGCGCCCTGGTGCAGCACCGGGTGCCGCAGATGGTGTCCATCACCGGCTCGGTGCGGGCCGGGATGGAGGTCGCCGGCGCGGCGGCACGCGACCTCAAGCGGGTGCACCTCGAGCTGGGCGGCAAGGCGCCGGTCGTGGTCTTCGACGACGCCGACCTCGCGGCGGCGGCCGAGGGGATCGCCGTCGCCGGCTACTTCAACGCCGGACAGGACTGCACCGCCGCCACCCGGGTCCTGGCGGCGCCGGGGATCCACGACGACTTCGTCGCCGCCCTGGCCGAGCAGGCCCGCGGGAGCGCCAAGACGGGTACGGCCGACGATGAGGACGTGCTGTTCGGGCCGCTCAACAGCGCCGGGCAGCTCGAGCGGGTGATGGGGTTCCTCGAGCGGGCGCCGGAGCACGCCACGGTCTCGGCCGGCGGCTCGCGGGTCGGCGGCGACCTGGCGTCGGGCTACTTCCACGAGGCGACGGTGGTCTCCGGCCTGCGCCAGGACGACGAGATGATTCAGGACGAGCTGTTCGGCCCGGTCATCACCGTGCAGCGGTTCGGCGACGAGGACGAGGCGGTCCGCTGGGCCAACGGCGTGCAGTACGGCCTGGCATCTTCGGTCTGGACCAAGGACCACGGCCGCGCTATGCGGATGGCCAAGCGGCTGGACTTCGGCTGCGTGTGGATCAACACCCACATCCCCCTGGTCGCCGAGATGCCGCACGGCGGGTTCAAGCATTCGGGCTACGGCAAGGACCTCTCGATGTACGGCTTCGAGGACTACACCCGGATCAAGCACGTCATGACCAACCTCGACTCATGACCCGCGAGACATCTGGGAGCTGACGTCATGAGCAGGTACGGCGCGATGTTCGGCCCCGACATCACCTTCCTCGGGGTGGACCGGTGCGACCTGGGGGACCCGTCCTCGTTTGCCGACGCGGACGTCGTCATCATCGGGGCGCCCTTTGACGGGGGCACGTCCAGCCGGCCGGGCGCGCGCTTCGGCCCCGGGGCCATCCGGTCGACCGACTACCTCGGCCACGACGGGTCTCGCCCCAGCCTGGCGTTGCGGGTTGACGGACTGCGCGACCTGCGGGTCCTCGACGCTGGCGACGTGGAACTGCCGCCCGGCCACATCGAGGGGTCCCTGACGGCGCTGACCGAGGCCGTAGCCACCGTGGCGACCGCCGCCGATGGCAGCGTGATCCCCGTCGTACTCGGCGGGGATCACTCGATCACGCTGGCCGACGTCACCGGTGTGGCCCGCCAGCACGGCGCCGGGCGGGTCAGCGTCGTGCACTTCGACGCCCACGCAGACACCGGGGACATCGAGTTCGGCTCGCTATACGGCCACGGCCAGCCGATGCGCCGGCTGATCGAGTCCGGTGCCGCGCGGGGTGACCGGTTCCTGCAGATCGGGCTGCGCGGCTACTGGCCTGGGCCGGCGACCCTGGCCTGGATGGCGGAGCAGGGGATGCGGTCCTACGAGATGACCGAGATCGGCGTCCGCGGCCTGGACCCGTGTCTCGACGAGGCGTTCGCTATCGCGACCGATGACTGCGACGGGGTGTTTCTCTCGGTCGACATCGACGTCGCCGACCCCGGCCACGCCCCGGGCACCGGCACCCCCGAGCCCGGCGGCCTGTCGGCCCGGGCACTGCTCGACGCCGTACGCCGAGTCTGCCTCGAGTTGCCGGTCGTGGGGATGGACGTCGTCGAGGTCTCCCCGCCCTACGACCATGCGGACATCACCGCGGCGCTGGCAAACCGGGTGGTCCTGGAGGCGCTGTCGGCCATCGCCCTGCGCCGCGCGGTCGCGGCCGGCACGGCGCCGCCGCACGACCCCCGCCGTCCGCTGCTGGACGGCCGCTGACCGCGCAGTCGGTTAGGGGGTGGGGGGCTGCTGGTGCTGGTGCTCGTGGCCGTGGCCGTGGTGGTGGGGCGGCACATGGGCCTCGTGGGCCTCGCGGCCGGCGGGCAGGTTGGACCGGTCGGGGGCGATGACGGTCGGCATCTGACCCGAGTCGGGCAGGCTGATGTGCGCGTCGCTGCCCGCGTCGGACAGGAGCAGGTCCGGGCGCCCGGGCACCAGCGTCTGACCGCGGAAGAACGCCGGTGAGACGCGGGCGAAGATCAGCATCAGGATCGCGCCCTGGAGCAGTGCGCCGATGCCGATGACGAACACCCCGCCGATGCCGAAGATCGTGGTGTTGCCGTAGTCCGGTTGCGCGTAGTCATAGGACGCCTTGACGAACGCCGCGAGCAGCATCAGGCCGCCCAACCCCGGCAGCACGCCCTTCATCAGCAGGTCGCGGCCACCGTTCTTGAGGTCGTCCCGGTAGTACCACACGCAGGCGAAGCCGGTCATGCCGTAGTAGAACGCGATCATCAGCCCGACCGCGCCGATCGAGTCACCCAAGACGCTGTCGCTCACCAGCGTCATGCCGACGTAGAAGACGATCGACACGAAGCCCATGCCGACCGTGGACCAGGTCGGTGTCAGGTAGCGGGGGTGGATCGACGCGAATCCTTTCGGGATCGCCCGGTAGGCCCCCATCGACAGGGCGGTGCGGGCCGTGGGCAGGATCGTCGTCTGGGTGGAGGCCGAGGCCGACGTGAGCACCGAGATGATCAGCAGCGACTCGAAGATGGTGCCGACCGCGCCGCCGCCGAACACCGTCGTTCCGAGCGCGTGGAACACGTCGGCGGCGTTGGCCTCGTTGCCGAGGCCGATGCCGGACGTGCCGACGCCCGCGAACGCGACGGTGGCGACCGTGATGATTGCGTACGTCGCGAGAAGCAGCACCGTGGAGATGATGGCGGCGCGCCCCGGCGTCGTGGCGGGGTCGGCAGTCTCCTCGTTGATCGCGACTGCCGTGTCCCAGCCCCAGTAGATGAAGACCGCGAGCAGGGTCGCGGTCGCCAGCTCGGAGACGGACAGGCCGCTCGGGACCAGCCAGGACAGGCTGGGGTGCAACGAGCCCTTCGGGGCGTCCCCGGTGTAGACCTTGGCCAGCGCGAAGACGGCGAAGGCCGCCAGGACGGCGAGCTCGATGCCGAGCAGGGCGTATTGGATCCGCGCGGAGACCTCGATGCCGCGATAGCAGATGTAGGTCATGATGACGATCCAGATCACGCCCGCGACCGTGCTCCAGAACGTGCTTGCAGCCAGGCCGTCGGCGCCCACGAGCTGGAAGCTGTAGGACCCGGCGATCTGGGCAAGGTTGGCCATGACGATGACATCGGCGGCGATGATCCCCCAGCCGCCCATCCAGCCGACCCAGGGGCCGAACGCCCGGGTTGCCCAGGTGAACGTGGTGCCGCAGTCGGGCTCGGCCCGGTTGAGCTCCTGGTAGGCCACCGCGATGAGGTACATCGGGACGAAGGCCAGGACCATGATGGCGGGGGCCTTGACACCGACCACGGCCACGACGAAACCGAGGGTTGCAGCCAGGCTATAGGCGGGCGCGGTGGAGGCCATCCCGACGACGACGCTGGACACGAGGCCGAGGGCGCCGCCCTTGAGTCCCTTGTCCGAGGCGCTGCCCGCCGATGGGGGAACGTTGGTGGTGGTCATGTGGTTCCTCCGGCTAGGCTGCGGCCCCTCGCTGCGTCGTACGGTTATCGCAGACTTCTCTGAGAGAAACAAGTGTTTCCGTCGTCCTTGCTCAGGATCACCACGGATCTCCCCATAGTGACAACCGTCTGATGCCGTCGGACGCGTCGTGACCCAGGAAAGGGCCGTTCCCATGCGCATCCTCACCGTAGGCGCCGGCGGCGTCGGTTCGGCGGCAGTGGCCATCGCCGCGCGCCGCGACTTCTTCGAGCTGCTGGTGGTCGCCGACCACGACCCGGCCAGGGCGGCGCGGGCGGTGTCCCCGTTCGGGGGAGACCCGCGCATCGTCGCCGCCCAGGTCGACGCCTCGTCCGTCGCCGCGGTCGAGGCGCTGTGCCGGGAGCACCGGATCACCCACGTCCTCAACGCCGTCGATCCGCGCTTCGTGCTGCCGATCTTCCGGGCTGCGCGCGCCGCCGGCGCCGACTACCTGGACATGGCCGCCTCGCTGTCGCGCCCGCACCCGACCCAGCCCTACGCGCTCACGGGGGTCAAGCTCGGCGACGAGCAGTTCGCCGAGGCCGACGAGTGGGCTGCCGACGGGCGGCTGGCGCTGGTCGGCATGGGCGTCGAACCCGGCCTGTCCGACGTCTTCGCGCGCTACGCCGCCGACCATCTGTTCGAGGAGATCGACGAGATCGGCGTCCGCGACGGCGCCGACCTCACCGTCGAAGGCGCCGACGGCGAGCCGATGTTCGCTCCCTCGTTCTCCATCTGGACCACGATCGAGGAGTGCCTCAACCCCCCGGTCGTGTGGGAGCGCGATCGTGGCTGGTTCACCACCGAGCCCTTCAGCGAGGCGGAGGTGTTCAACTTTCCCGAGGGCATCGGCCCGGTCGAGTGCGTCAACGTCGAGCACGAGGAGGTGCTGCTGATCCCGCGGTGGGTGGCGGCCAAGCGGGTGACCTTCAAGTACGGCCTCGGCCAGGAGTTCATCGACGTGCTCAGGACCCTGCACAAGCTGGGCCTGGACCGGACCGACCCGGTCCGCGTCGGCGGCGCGTCCGGCGGTGTCTCGGGGAGTTCCATGGGGAGTGTCATGGTGTCGCCCCGAGACGTGGTGGCGGCCTGCCTGCCGGACCCCGCCACCCTGGGCGACCGGATGCGGGGCAAGACCTGCGCCGGCACCTGGGTGACCGGCCGGGACCGCAACGGCGACCACCGCGAGGTCTACCTCTATCACGTGACCGACAACGAGTGGTCGATGCGGGAGTACGGCGCCCAGGCGGTGGTCTGGCAGACCGCGATCAACCCCGTGGTCGCCCTCGAGCTGCTCGGCGAAGGTGTCTGGACCGGGCGCGGAGTCCTCGGGCCGGAGGCGTTCGACGCAGTGCCCTTCCTCGACCTGCTCGTGGCCTACGGTTCCCCCTGGGGGATGCAGGAACGCTGATTCCCATGCCATCAACAGCAGACCATCAACAGCAGGCCATCAACAGCAGGCCATCAACAGCAGGCCATAGATCGCGAGCCACGATCCAGGAGGAACCAGCGTGCACGAGGTTAACGGAGTGATCGCCCAGGCCTTGGGTGATCCGGTGACGGTGGCGACCGTGCTCGTTCCCGATCCCGGTCCGGGCGAGGCGCTGGTGCAGGTGCAGGCGTGCGGGGTCTGCCACACCGACCTGCACTACCGCGACGGTGGCATCAACGACGAGTTTCCGTTCCTGCTCGGGCACGAGGCCGCCGGGGTGGTCGAGGCCGTGGGTGCCGGTGTCACCGATGTGGCTGCGGGCGACTTCGTGATCCTCAACTGGCGCGCCGTCTGCGGGCAGTGCCGGGCCTGTCGCAAGGGCAAGCCGTGGTACTGCTTCGCCACCCACAACGCCACCCAGAAGATGACCCTTGCCGACGGCACCGAACTCTCGCCCGCCCTGGGCATCGGGGCGTTCGTCGAGAAGACACTGGTCGCGGCCGGCCAGTGCACCAAGGTCGACCCGGCGGCCTCGCCGGCCGTCGCCGGGCTGCTCGGCTGCGGCGTCATGGCCGGCATCGGCGCGGCCATGAACACCGGGGGGGTGAGCCGCGGCGACAGCGTCGCGGTCATCGGCTGCGGCGGCGTCGGGAATGGGGCGGTCGTCGGAGCGGTTCTGGCCGGCGCCGCCACGGTGATCGCCGTCGACGTCGACCCTCGCAAGCTGGCCTGGGCCACCGAGTTCGGGGCCACGCACACGGTCGACGCGCGCGAGGGCGACGTGGTCGAGGGCATCCGCAAACTCACCGGCGGCCACGGAGCCGACGTGGTCATCGAGGCGGTCGGCCGGCCCGAGACCTACCGGCAGGCGTTCTACGCGCGGGACCTCGCCGGCACGGTTGTCCTGACGGGAGTCCCGACCCCGCAGATGCGCATCGAGTTGCCGCTGCTGGACGTCTTCGGCCGCGGCGGGTCGCTCAAGTCCTCGTGGTACGGCGACTGCCTGCCAAGCCGCGACTTCCCCATGCTGATCGACCTCTATCTCCAGGGCCGGCTCGACCTCGGCCGCTTCGTCTCCGAGACCATCCCGCTGGACGGGGTCGAGGAGGCGTTCACCAAGATGCACGACGGCGACGTGCTGCGCTCGGTCGTGGTGTTCTGATGGCGACCGGAGGAACGGCGGCCGGTCGCGTGCGGGTCGAGAAGGTCGTCACCTCGGGCACGTTCGCCCTCGACGGGGGCGAGTGGGAGGTCGAGAACAACGTCTGGATCATCGGCGACGACCAGTCGGTGCTGCTCGTCGACGCCGCCCACGACGCCGAGCGGATCCTGGCCGCCGTCGGGCACCGGCGCATCCTGGCGCTCCTGTGCACTCACGGGCACAACGACCACATCAACGCAGCCGTCGAGGTGGCGGCCGCGGCCGAGACGCGGATCGCCCTGCACCCGGCGGACGCGATGCTGTGGGCGGCGGAGTACGGCGACCTACGCCCGGACCTCGAGCTCACGGACGCCACGGCGTACGACGTGGCCGGCACCAGGGTCGAAGTCATCCACACGCCGGGCCACTCGCCGGGCGGGGTCTGCCTCTATCTTCGCGACCTCGGCGAGGTGTTCTCCGGCGACACGCTGTTCCAGGGCGGCCCGGGCGCCACCGGCCGATCCTTCAGCGACTTCCCGACGATCATCGGGTCGATCCGGGGCCGGCTGCTGATCCTGCCCGACGACACCGTCGTGCACCCGGGGCACGGCGCGGACACCACCATCGGCGCCGAGCGCCCGCACCTGGACGAGTGGGTCGCTGAGCACAACGGTCCATGATCGTGAAAGAGCTCGAGCGATAGAGGCACTCGGAGGTTTCACGATCACGACTCTTTCGCGATTACGGCGCGGCGGCCTTGACTTGCAGGTCGAGGTCGAGGCCGAGGTCCAGGGCCGGGGCTGAGTGGGTGAGCGCCCCGACCGCGAGGTAGTCCACACCCGTCGACGCGATCCGGCGCGCCCGCGCGAGGGTCAGGCCGCCGCTCGCCTCGACCCGCACGCCGGGCACCGCCCGGGCCACGGCCACCGCCCGGCGCAGCTGCCGGGTGCTCATGTTGTCCAGCAGCACCAAGGTCACCCCGGCGGCGATGGCCTCCCGGACCTGGGCGAGCGTGTCGCACTCCACTTCGAGGTCGACGGCGGGCGCGTGCGCCCGGATCGCGCGGACGGCGGCCTGGATGCCGCCGGCCGCCGCGACATGGTTGTCCTTGATCAGGGCCGCGTCGCCGAGAGCGAGGCGGTGGTTGACTCCGCCGCCGCAGCGCACGGCGTACTTCTCCAGCGCCCGAAGCCCCGGCAGGGTCTTGCGGGTGTCCCGGACCGCCACGCCGGCGCCGGCGACCTCGTCGACCCAGCGACGGGTCAGGGTCGCGACGCCGGACAGGTGGGTGAGCAGGTTGAGCATCGTGCGCTCGCAGGTGAGCAACGACCGCAGCGGTCCGGTGACCCGAAGGACGGTGTCGCCGGGGGCGACCCGCTCGCCGTCGGCGCGCAGCACCTCGACCGAGAGCTGGGAGTCGCTGCCCGCGTCGAGTACGGCGAGTGCGACCGCAACCCCGGCGACGATGCCGTCGGCCCGTGCCACGACGTCGGCGGCAGCCGTGGCGCCGGACCCGACGATCGCCTCCGTCGTCACGTCCGGCCCGAAGGCGAGGTCCTCGTCCAGCGCGCCGAGCACGACCCGCTCGACCCCGGCCGGGTCGAGGCCCGCGTCGGTGAGGGCGGCGACCACCGCGGCGGACAGGCGGGTCACGCGGCGGCGCCCGGTGCGTCCTGCGCCGTGGCGGCGACGAGCAGCCGCTCCCCGTCCAGCCGCAGTGTCACGTGCCGCTCCCACTGCTGGCTCGGGCCGGGGACCTCCACCCGGCGGTGGCAGCCACGGCTCTCCCGCCGGGTGAGGGCGGCGACCGCGACCAGGGTCGACGCGGTGTGCAGGGCCGTCGCCTCGACCAGCGCCACTGTCAGCGCCTCGGTCGTTGCCGCGGGCACGCGGGCCAGGTGGTCCAGCAATCGGCCCAGCCCGTGAGCCGAGCGCATCATGCCGGCGTCTCGCGTGGTGGCCAGCGCGGTCGCGGCGCGGCTCCCGGCGGCCACGGCGGGGCCGCCGCTGGCCGGGACGGGGTCGCCGCCCCGGGGCAGGCGGGAAGCGAGCAGCTCGCCCGCGCGCCGCCCGGAGACGAGGGCCTCGGTCACCGAGTTGGAGGCCAGCCGGTTCGCCCCGTGGACCCCGGTGGACGCCACCTCGCCGACCGCGAACAGCCCCGCCGCCGACGTACGCCCGGACAGGTCCGCGGTCACCCCGCCGCAGGAGTAGTGCGCGGCGGGCGCCACCGGGATCGGCTGGTGCACCGGATCGATACCCGCCGCGCGGCAGGCGGCGAGCACGGTGGGGAACCGGTGCTCGAGCAGCTCGCGGCCCAGCCCCGTCGCATCGAGGAAGAGGTGGCTGCTCACCCCGCCCGGCGCCTGGCCCATCCGCCGGTGCATGGCGGCCGAGACGACGTCGCGCGGAGCCAGGTCCTCCAGCGGGTGCACCCCGGCCATCACCCGGTCGCCGGCGGCGTCGACCAGGACGGCACCCTCCCCGCGGACGGCCTCGGAGATCAACGGCTGACGGCCCCGTGCGTCCTGGCCGTGCCAGAGCACGGTGGGGTGGAACTGCACCAGCTCGAGGTCGCGCAGCTCGGCGCCCGCCCGAAGCGCCAGCCCCAGCCCGTCGCCGGTGGCACCGGCCGGGTTGGTGGTGGTGGCCCATGCCTGGCCGAAGCCGCCGGTGGCCAGGACGACGGCTCGGGCCCGTACGACGCCGGGCACGAGCCGCCCGGCCCGGTCCACCCGCGCGGCCGACACACCCACAACGGCGCCCGAGACGGCCCGCAGGGCGTCGAGCGCGATGACCTGCTCGAGCACCTCGACCGTTGACCGGCGAACGGCGAGGACGAGGGCGCGGTCGACCTCCAAGCCGGACGCGTCACCGCCGGCATGGACCACGCGGTCGCGGCTGTGCCCGCCCTCGCGGGTCAGGGCCAGCCCGTGTGGCCGGGAGGGGTCGGCGTCGAGGACCGCGCCGAGTGCGCGCAGCCGGGCCAGCTCCGCGGGAGCGGCGGCAACCAGGTCCGCGACCGGGCCGGCCTCGCACAGGCCGGCACCGGCGACCAGCGTGTCGCGCACGTGCAGGTCGGAGCAGTCGTCCGGATCGAGGACAGCGGCGAGCCCGCCCTGGGCCAGCGAGGTCGCGCCGGCACCGAGGTCGCCCTTGCACAGCAGCAGCACCGAGCGGCCACCCGTGGCAGCGGCCAGCGCCGCGGACAGGCCCGCCGCGCCCGCGCCGACCACGACCACGTCGGCCTGGCGCTCCCACGTCGGAGCCGTGGCCGGCAGCAGCCGGACCTTCACGCCGCTCATTCCCCGGCCGCCGTCGGCGTCCCGACCGCGATCATGGCCTCGACGGCGCGCCGGGCGCGGGCCGCCACGTCGGGGTCGACGCGCACCTCGTCCACCCCGTCGCGCAGGCAGCGCAACAGCGCCGCACGCGTAGTCATCTTCATGTAGGGGCAGACGGCGCGCGGGTTCACCGCCTCGAAGGTTGCACCGGCGTTGGCCTGGCGCAGCTGGTGCAGCATGCCGGTCTCGGTGGCCACCAGCACGTGGCCAGCGGTTGTGCTCCTGGCGTGTTCGAGCATTCCGCTCGTGGACAGCACGTGGGTGCGCTCGCGCGGCAGGTCCCCGGTGCCGGCCAGCCAGAGGGCCGCGGTCGCACAGCCGCACTCGGGATGAATCAGCACCTCCGCGTCGGGCGTCGCGGCGACGCGCTCTCGCAGGTGGTCCGCCGAGATGCCGGCGTGGACATGGCACTCGCCCATCCAGACGTGGATGCCGGGTCGCCCGGTCTCGCGGCGCACGTGCGCGCCCAGGAACTGGTCCGGCAGGAACAGCACCTCGCGCCCCTGCGGCAGCCCGGCGACGATCTGCGCCGCGTTGGCCGACGTGCAGCACACGTCGGACTCGGCCTTCACTGCGGCGGTGGTGTTGACGTAGGCGACCACGAGGGCCCCGGGGTGCTCCGCCTTCCAGGCCCGGAGCTGGTCCGCGGTGATGCTGTCGGCCAGCGAGCAGCCGGCCCGCGCGTCGGGGATCAGCACCGTGCGCTCCGGCGCCAGGATCTTGGCGGTCTCGGCCATGAAGTAGACGCCGGCGAACACGATCGTCGAGGCGTCGCTGGCGGCCGCCAGCCGGGACAGCGCCAGCGAGTCGCCGACGTGGTCCGCGACATCCTGGATCTCCGGTGCCTGGTAGTTGTGGGCCAGGATCACCGCATCGCGGTCGGCGGCCAGCCGGCGGACCTCGGCGGCCCAGTCGCGTAGCTCGCGGCCGGTGGGTGGCGAGGAGGGCACGGCGAGGTGGGTGGCAGGCATGGCGACTTCCCTTGTCCGGAGGGGTTTCCGACTGATAGTCGAAAACTGGGGAGAAGGCTAGCATGCCCGGCGTGCCCGGACCCCCCTTCCCTCACGAGGTGCTCGCCGTCGTCCTGCAGGTGCGCCAGGGTCGGCTGCAGGTCCTGATGTGGCGGCGGGCCGAGACGCCCTACGCCGGCCGCTGGGCGCTCCCGGGTGGCGCGCTCGGGGCCGACGAGCGGCTCGGGGCGGCCGTCGCGCGCCACCTCGCGGCGAAGGTCGACGTGCGAGACATCGCCCACCTCGAGCAGCTGGAGACGCGCAGCGACCCGGCCCGGGATCCGCGCCGGCGGGTGCTCGCCACGGCGTACGTCGGGCTGGTGCCGGCCGACGCCGAGCCGGCGCTGCCCGAGGACACCGCCTGGCACCCCGTCGAGGATCTGCCCGCCACGGCGTTCGACCACGGCTCCATCGCGGACTCGGGCCGGGCCCGGCTGCGGGCGAAGCTGTCCTTCACCACGATCGGCTACGCCCTCGCCCCGCCGACGTTCACCATCTCCCAGCTGCGCGACATCTACGTCGCGGCTCTCGGTCACGAGGTGGCGGCGACCAACCTGCAGCGGGTGCTGCTCCGCCGGCGGGTGCTGGCGCGCACCGACGCGAGGGCGACGCCGACCCAGGCCGGGGGTCGCCCGGCGGCGGTCTATCGGTTCCGCGAGCGGCGCCTCGTGGTGACCGACGAGTTCGCGGCCTTCCGGCCGCCCACCCTGTCGTGATTGCGAAACATTCGTGCGACAGGGCCACCCGAATGTTTCGCATCACGACGCGGGCATCAGGCGGACAGGGCCTTGTCCAGGATCGTGAGGCCCTCGTGGAGCAGGTCGTCGCCCATCACCAGCGGGGGCAGGAACCGCAGCACGTTGCCGTAGGTGCCGCAGGTCAGCACCACCAGGCCCTCGGCGTGACAGGCGGCGGCGACCGCAGCCGTCCGGGCCGGGTCGGGCTCGACCGTGCCGGGCCGGACCACCTCGATGGCGACCATGGCGCCGCGGCCCCGCACGTCGCCGATCACGTCGTGACGCCCGGCCATCTCGGTGAGCCGGGCGGTCATGACCTCGCCGATGTGCCGGGCGCGCCCGCACAGGTCCTGTGTCTCCATCGTCTCGATCGCCCCGAGGGCCGCCGCGCAGGCCACCGGGTTGCCGCCAAAGGTGCCGCCGAGGCCGCCGACATGGGCCGCGTCCATGATCTCGGCCCGCCCGGTCACGGCGGCGAGCGGCAGCCCGCCGGCGATCCCCTTGGCGGTGGCGATGAGGTCGGGCACGACACCCTCGTCGTCGCACGCGAACCAGTCGCCGGTGCGGCAGAAGCCGGTCTGGATCTCGTCGGCCACGAAGACCGCACCCGCGTCCGCGCACCACGCCGCGATCGCCGGCAGGAAGCCGCGGGCCGGCACCACGAAGCCGCCCTCGCCCTGGATGGGCTCGATCAGCACGCAGGCCACGTTGTCCGCGCCGACCTGCTTGTCGATCATCTCCAGGGCGCGGCGCGCGGCGGCCGGGCCGTCGATGCCGGGGCCGTCGTGGAACGGGTAGGACATCGGCACCCGGTAGATCTCCGGCGCGAACGGTCCGAACGTGTGCTTGTACGGCATGTTCTTCGCCGTCAGCGCCATCGTGAGGTTGGTGCGCCCGTGATAGGCGTGGTCGAACACGACGACGGCCTGGCGTCGGGTGAAGGACCGCGCGATCTTCACGGCGTTCTCGACGGCCTCCGCACCGGAGTTGAACAAGGCCGAGCGCTTGTCATGGTCGCCCGGAGTGAGGCGGTTGAGCGCCTCGCACACCTCCACATAGGCGTCGTACGGCGTGATCATGAAGCAGGTGTGGGTGAAGCGACCGACCTGGTCGCGGACGCGTTCGACGACGGCCGTCGCGGCGTTGCCGACGTTGACCACCGCGATGCCCGACCCGAAGTCGATCAGCGAGTTGCCGTCGACGTCGACGATGACACCCCCGCCGGCGCGCTCGACGTAGACCGGCAGCGTCGAGCCGACCGGTCGGGCGACGGCTGCCGCCCGCCGGGCGCTGAGGGCCTGCGACTTGGGTCCGGGGATGGCCGTGACGAGGCGGCGTTCCTGAGCCAGGCCGGGCCCGCCCGAGACGTCGTCCTGCGAAGGTGAGTGCGTCATGAGGTCACGATAGCTGCGCGGATCCGCCGCCGACGGGGGCGGCGGGCTCCCATGCGCCGAGGTCGCGGCCCATGGCTCGCAGCATCGACTCGAACATCGACTCGGCGTCGTCGAAGGCGAAGTCGAGGTGTCCGAACACCTCGATGGTGACCGCGCCGTAGAGCCGCACCCAGCCGGCGAGGTAGGCGTGCAGCGCCCCGATCGGCAGCACGCCGCCCACCGCGCCGTGCAGCCGGCTCAGCTGGCGGGTCAGGTCCGGGTCGAGCTCGCTCCCGTCCGGGACCGGGAACGGCGCGATCTCCCAGATCTCCTCGAAGATGCCGAGGAACACCCCGCCGAAGCTCAGGTCGGCCGGCGTCGTGGCTGCGGCGGGCACCTCCTCGGGCGGGCAGTTCGCCGGCGCAGGCCCGGCGCTCGGGGTGGCGAAGCCGAGCTGGAACTCGCGCGGGTGCGCCAGCGCCCACCGGCGAAAGGCTCGGCAGGTCGCGGCGAGCCGGCCATAGGGGTCGGTGCGGGCGACGCTGTCCCGAGCCGCCTCCAGCTGCCCGATCAGCTCGGCCAGCAGGTGCTGCACCAACCCGGCGACGAGGGCCTCGTGGCTGTCGTAGTAGCGGTAGAGCGCCGGGGCCGTCAGGCCCATCCGGCGCGCGATGGCGCGCAGGGTCAGCGCTTCGGCGCCCTCCTCCACCAGCAGCGACCGCGCTGTCGCCGTGATCTCTGCCACCGTCGCGTCCCGGGCCCGCGCGCGCCGCGAACGGGGCTCCTTCGGGTCACTCGGGTCACTCGGGTCACTCAGGTCAGTCAGTTCAGTCAGTTCACTCATCTCAGCCATGTCCGTCGTCTCATCCGCCTCGGTCTTCCCTTGACAGATGTTAACACCGTCAGCATAGTGAACATCGTATACAAACTATGCATCATTCACTCACCACCTCCGAGGAGCGCCGATGTTCGAGTCACTGGGACGCCTCACCTTCCGCCGCCGCCGCACCGTGCTGGCCCTCGCGGCCCTGTTCCTGGCCGTTGCCGGCGCCTGGGGCACGGGGGTGTTCGGGTCGCTGGTCAGCAGCGGATTCGCCACCCCTGGCAGCGAGTCCGCCCGGGCGCTGGACCGGGTCGAGTCGACGGTCGGGCGCGATGGCGCGGACGTGGTCGTTCTCTACGACGACGGCGGGCGCACCGTCGACGACCCGGCCTACCGCGCGGCCGTCGAGCGGCACCTCGCCGACCTGCCCGCGGACCTGGTGTCGCGGACCACCACGTACTGGTCGAGCCCGGCGACGGGGACCGGCCGGAAGGACGCGCTGGTGTCGCGCGACCGGACCCGGACCTACGCGGTCCTGCAGCTGGTCGGGGCCGACGAGGACGCCGTGATGCACAGCTACGAGGTGCTGAAGCCGCGGTTGCGCGCCGCCCCGCCTGGCCTGGACGTTCGGCTCGGGGGCAACGAGGCGATCGGGAGCGACATCACCACCCAGGTCGGCAAGGACATCGCCCGCGCCGAGGCGATCTCGCTGCCGATCGTGCTGGTGCTGCTCGTCGTCATCTTCGGCGGGCTGACCGCGGCCAGCCTGCCGCTGGCGATCGGGGGCCTGGCGATCCTCGGGTCGTTCACCCTGCTGCGGCTGCTGACGATGGTCACGGACGTGTCGGTGTTCTCGATCAACATCGTGACGATGCTGGGGCTGGGCCTCGCGATCGACTACGGGCTGTTCATCGTCAGCCGGTTCCGGGAGGAGCTGCGCGCCAGCGTGGACGTCGAGGCGGCGCTGGTCCGGACGATGGCGACGGCGGGGCGCACGGTCGCCTTCTCCGGGCTCACGGTGGCCATCTCGCTGGCCTCGCTGCTGCTTTTCCCGCAGGTGTTCCTGCGCTCCATGGGCTTCGGCGGCATGGCGGCGGTGCTCGTCGCGATGGCCGGCGCGCTGACCGTCCTGCCCGCGCTGCTCGCGGTGCTCGGCCCCCGGGTCGACTCGCTGCGGCTGCGGCCGCGGCTGCCTCGGCGACTGCGGATGCGGTCCCAACGGATGCGGTCCCTGCGGCTGCGCGACGCCGTCCCGGTCTCCGGTCCCACAGCGGCGACCGACACCGCCGACGCGCACCACGGCGCGTGGTACCGACTAGCGCACAGCGTGATGCGTCGGCCGCTGCTCTACATCGGCGTCATCGTGCCGGTCCTGCTGCTGCTCGGGTCGCCGTTCCTGCGGGTTCAGTTCGGCGGCGTCGATCACCGCGCGCTGCCGTCGGGAACCGAGAGCCGGGTGGTCACCGAGACCCTGCTCGCCGACTTCCCCGGCGGAGGCACGACGACGATCGACCCGGCCGTCACCTTCGGGTCCGGCGCGGTCGACCAGGCCGCCCTCTCGTCGTACGTGGGCCACCTGCGCGCCCTGCCGGGGGTGACCTCGGCCGTCGTCGTGGGCGAGGCCCGGGGGACCGCGCAGGTCGCGGTGAGCCACCGGTTCGAGGGCATCTCGGGTGCGGCCCGCGATCTGGTCGGCCAGATCCGCGCCGTGCCGGCGCCACCGGGGGCGGAGGTGCTCGTCGGGGGCCGGGCAGCCGACCTGCGCGACCTGCTGGCCAGCCTCGGCTCGACGCTGCCGTGGATGGGGCTGTTCGTCATGGGCGTGACGCTGGTGCTGCTGTTCCTCGCGTTCGGCTCGGTGGTGCTGCCGCTCAAGGCCGTCCTCATGAACATCCTGTCGCTGTCCGCGTCGTTCGGCGCGCTGGTGTGGATCTTTGAGGATGGCCACCTCTCCGGCCTGCTCGGGTTCACCTCGACCGGCTACGTCGAGGCCACCCAGCCGATCCTGATGCTGGCCATGGCTTTCGGGCTCTCGATGGACTACGAGGTCTTCCTGCTCTCGCGGGTCCGCGAGCAGTGGGACCGCACTGGCGAGAACACCACCGCCGTGGCGGCCGGGCTGCAGCGCACTGGAAAGATCATCACCAGCGCGGCCCTGCTGCTGGTCGTGGTGATCGGGGCCTTCTCGACCTCGGGCATCGTGTTCATCAAGATGATCGGGGTCGGCATGATCATCGCGATCCTGGTCGACGCGACCATCGTGCGGGCGCTGCTGGTGCCGGCCACGATGCGGCTGTTGGGCCGGGCCAACTGGTGGGCACCGGCGCCCCTGGCGCGGCTCTGGGCTCGCGTCGGCGTGCGCGAAGGGGACAACCCGTCCAACATCGAGCCGCAGATCGAGCCCGCGGCGCCGGTGGGTGCGCGACAATGACCGGATGAGCCCTCCACGCGACGTCGTGATCCTGGGGTCGACCGGCTCGGTCGGCACCCAGGCGATCGACGTGGCGCGGGCGGCGCCGGACCGGTTCCGGGTGACCGGCATCGCGGCCGGGGGCGCCCGGGTGGACCTGCTCGCCCGGCAGGCCCTCGAGCTCGGCGTCGGGGTCGTCGCGGTGGCCCGGGCCAGCGTCGCGCAGGATCTGCAGCTGGCCTTCTACGCCGCCGCCCAGTCCGGGGGTTACAGCGCGGGCGAGCATCCGGTGCCCAAGATCCTGGCCGGTCCCGACGCTGCGGCGGAGCTGGCCGGGTCGCCGTGTGACGTGGTGCTCAACGGGATGACCGGCTCGATCGGGCTCGTTCCCACCCTCGCCGCCCTCGCGGCCGGGCGCACCCTGGCCCTGGCCAACAAGGAGTCACTCGTGGCGGGCGGCTCGCTGGTCCGGGCCGCGATGACGCGACCGGACCAGATCGTGCCGGTCGACTCCGAGCACTCGGCGCTGGCCCAGTGCCTGCGCGGCGGCACCCGGGCCGAGGTCCGCCGGCTGCTGCTGACCGCGAGCGGTGGCCCCTTCCGGGGTCGCCGCCGCGCCGACCTGGCCGGGGTGACACCCGAGCAGGCGCTGGCCCACCCCACCTGGGACATGGGGCCGATGGTCACCGTCAACTCGGCGACGCTGGTGAACAAGGGCCTCGAGCTGATCGAGGCGCACCTGCTCTTCGACATCCCCTACGACCGCATCGACGTCGTCGTCCACCCCCAGTCGGTGATCCATTCGATGGTGGAGTTCGTCGACGGCTCCACGCTGGCCCAGGCCAGCCCGCCCGACATGCGGCTGCCGATCGCGCTGGCGCTGGGCTGGCCCGACCGGGTGCCCGGCGCCGCCAAGGCCTGCGACTGGACCCGGGCGCTGCGCTGGGACTTCGAACCCCTGGACGACGAGGCGTTCCCCGCCGTACGGCTGGCGCGGCGCGCCGGGGAGGGCGCCGGCACCGCCCCGGCGGTGTTCAACGCCGCCAACGAGGTGTGCGTGCAGGCGTTTCTCGACGGGCTGCTGCCGTTCTCGGCTATCGTCGACACGGTCGAGGGCGTGCTCGACGCCCACGAGGTCAGGAACCTCACGGCGGTTGCCGATGTTCTCCTGGCAGAGACCTGGGCCCGCGAGCGGGCCCGCCAGCTGATCGACCTCACCTCCGGGAGCACCACCGCATGATGTTCTGGCTCGGCGTGTTCATTTTCGCGGTCGGCATCATGGTGTCGGTGTGCCTGCACGAAGCCGGCCACATGGTGACCGCCAAGGGCTTCGGCATGAAGGTGACCCACTATTTCGCGGGGTTCGGCCCCACGCTGTGGTCGTTCCGTCGGGGCGAGACGGAATACGGCATCAAGGCGATCCCGGCCGGCGGCTTCGTCAAGATCGTCGGCATGACCCCGCTCGAGGACGACATTCCGGCGGAGGACCAGCCACGGGCCTTCTGGCGGCAGGCGACCTGGAAGCGCACCATCGTGCTTGTCGCCGGGTCGACGACCCACTTCCTGCTCGCCATCGCCATCTTCTTCCTCGCCGCACTGACGACCGGGCTGCCCAACCCGGCGGCCGCCACCTTCGACGCGCAGAAGGCAGCCCCGGTGATCGGCCAGGTCGCCCGCTGCGTGATCCCCGGCTACGACGTCAACGCCAAGCTCGAGCTGCGCGGCTGCCGCGCCGGGGATCCCGCCGGTCCGGCCCGGGTGGCCGGCCTGCGGGCGGGTGACCGGGTGGTCTCGGTGGCGGGCACCCCCATCACGACGTACGGCGAGTTCGTCAAGGCCGTCCGCGCCAGCCCGGCCGGGCCGACCCCGCTGCGCTACGTCCGCGACGGCGGGACCCGTTCGGCGACCATCGATCTGGTCGCGACCCGACGCCCGCCCCTCACCGGGAAATCCACCAAGCTGCAGACCGTCTCGGCCATCGGCGTGTCCGTCGAGGCGCCACCGACGATCAATCACTACAGCGCCCTCGCCGCGCCCGGGGCCGCCGTGACGTTCACCGGCACCACGGTCAAGCAGACCTTCAGCGCGATCGGGGCGTTCCCCCAGAAGATCCCGAACCTCATCGACGCTATCGGCGGCAAGCCGCGCGACCCCAACGGTCCGGTGAGCGTGGTCGGTGCCAGCCGCATCGGCGGGCAGGCGGCCGAGCTCAACCTGCCGATCATCTTCCTGGCCCTGCTTGGCGGGCTCAACGTGTTCATCGGCGTGTTCAACCTGTTCCCGCTGCTGCCGCTGGACGGCGGCCACGTGGCGGTCATCTGGTTCGAGCGCGTTCGCTCCTTCGTGGCCGCGCGCCGCGGCCGACCCGACCCCGGCCGGGTCGACTACAACAAGCTGCTGCCGCTGACCTACCTCGTCATCCTGCTGTTCGGCGGCCTGACCGTGCTTACGCTCGCGGCCGACATCGTCAATCCGATCCGGCTCGGCTGAACCCGGCTCGGCTGAACCCGGCTCGGCTGAACCCGGCCGATCATCAAGGTTCTCTAAGGGATAATGGCTCCATGACCGTCAACTTGGGCATGCCCGAGGTGCCCACGCGCCCGCTCGCGACCCGCCGGGTGACCCGGCAGATCAACGTCGGCGGGGTGCTCGTGGGCGGCGACGCCCCGGTGTCCGTGCAGTCGATGACGACCACGCCGACCACCGACATCAACGCCACGCTGCAGCAGATCGCGGAGCTCACCGCGACCGGCTGCAACATCGTGCGGGTCGCCTGCCCGACTCAGGACGACGCCGACGCCCTGCCGGCGATCGCCAAGAAGTCCCAGATCCCGGTCATCGCCGACATCCACTTCCAACCCAAATATGTCTTCGCCGCGATCGACGCCGGGTGCGCCGCGGTGCGGGTCAACCCCGGCAACATCAAAGCGTTCGACGACAAGGTGGGGGAGATCGCCCGGGCCGCGATGGATGCCGGCACGCCCATCCGGATCGGGGTCAACGCCGGCTCGCTGGACAGGCGGCTGCTGGCGAAATACGGCAAGGCCACCCCCGAGGCCCTGGTCGAGTCCGCGCTGTGGGAGTGCTCGCTGTTCGAGGAGCACGGCTTCCGGGACATCAAGATCTCGGTGAAGCACAACGATCCCGTCGTGATGGTCAACGCCTACCGGCTGCTGTCCCAGCAGTGCGACTACCCGCTGCACCTCGGGGTCACCGAGGCAGGGCCCGCCTTCCAGGGCACGATCAAGTCGGCGGTTGCGTTCGGCGCGCTGCTGGCCGAGGGCATCGGCGACACGATCCGGGTCTCGCTCTCGGCGCCCCCCGTCGAGGAGGTCAAGGTCGGCAACCAGATCCTCGAGTCCCTCGGTCTCAAGCAGCGAGGCCTCGAGATCGTGTCCTGCCCGTCCTGCGGGCGGGCACAGGTGGACGTCTACACCCTCGCCGAGCAGGTGACGGCCGGCCTGGAGGGGCTGACCGTGCCGCTGCGGGTGGCGGTCATGGGCTGCGTCGTCAACGGCCCGGGGGAGGCGCGCGAGGCCGACCTGGGGGTCGCGTCCGGCAACGGGAAGGGCCAGATCTTCGTCCGCGGCGAGGTCATCAAGACGGTGCCCGAGTCCCAGATCGTGGAAACGCTGATCGAGGAGGCCATGCGCATCGCCGAGCAGATGGAGGCCGATGGCGTAACCTCGGGCGAACCCGCCGTCAGGGTGAGCTAGCCGGCCGAGGAGGATCAGGTGTTGCGGGCGTCCACGCTGCGGGTGCTCGGTGCGGGCGACCTGCCGGCCGTGTGGGAGTTGCTCGACCGAGACCCCGTCACCAACGTCTTCGTCGCCTCCCGGGTCCGTGCCGCCGGCGCCGACCCGCGTCGCCTCGGAGGCGAGTTGTGGGGCCACATCGTGGGCTCCGAGCTCGAGGCGATGTGCTACGTCGGGGCCAACCTCGTGCCGGTCGGGTCCGACGGCGAGGCGGTGGGCGCCTTCGCCGACATGGCCCGCCGCCAGGGCCGTCGCAGCGCGTCCATCGTCGGGCCGCAGCCGGCCGCGGGCAGGCTGTGGTCGCTGCTCGAGCCCTCGTGGGGGCCGGCCCGCGACGTACGCCGGGTGCAGCCGCTGATGGCCACGAGCCGCCCGGCCGCGGTGGCCCCGGATCCCCGTGTCCGCCGGGTCCGACGCCACGAGCTCGACGTGCTCGTGCCGGCCTGCATCGCGATGTTCACCGAAGAGGTCGGCGTCTCACCGGTGGTCGGCGACGGCGGCACTGCCTACCGGGCCCGCATCGCCGAGCTGATCGCGACGGGCCGGGCCTTCGCTCGGATCGAGGACGGGCGGGTGCTGTTCAAGGCCGAGATCGGCTCGGTCACCGATCGGGCCTGCCAGGTGCAGGGCGTCTGGGTGGCTCCCGAGGTGCGCGGCCTGGGCCTGTCCGCACCCGGCATGGCCGCCGTCGTAGACGCAGCGCTGGCCGACATCGCACCCACGGTCAGCCTCTATGTCAACGACTTCAACGTGGCGGCCCGGGCAACCTACCGGCGGGTCGGCTTCCAGGACTGCGGCACGTTCATGTCGGTGCTGTTCTAGCGATCTGCCCACACCCCCGATCTGCCCACACCCCCGATCTGCCCACACCCCGATTCCCTCTCTCGACAAGGAGCCGCCGTGCTGCTGCGGATGTCCAGCCTGTTCCTGCGCACCCTGCGTGAGGACCCGGCCGACGCCGAGGTGCCGAGCCACCGGCTGCTGGTGCGCGGCGGCTACATCCGCCGGGCCGCCCCCGGCGGCTACAGCTGGCTGCCGTTGGGCTGGCGGGTCTATCGCAACGTCGAGCGGGTGGTCCGCGAGGAGATGGACGCCGCCGGTGCGCAGGAGGTGCACTTCCCCGCTCTGCTGCCCCGGGAGCCCTACGAGCGAAGCAACCGCTGGACCGAGTACGGCGATGACATCTTCCGGCTCAAGGACCGCAAGGGCGCCGACTACCTGCTGGCGCCGACCCACGAGGAGATGTTCACCCTGCTGGTGAAGGACCTCTACTCGTCGTACAAGGACCTGCCGTTGTGGCTCTACCAGATCCAGACCAAGTTCCGCGATGAGCAGCGCCCCCGGGCCGGGCTGCTGCGCGGGCGCGAGTTCGTGATGAAGGACTCCTACTCCTTCGACGTGAACGACGCCGGCCTGGACGCGTCCTACGCCGGGCACCGGGCCATCTACATGCGGATCTTCGACCGGCTCGGCCTGGACTACGTCGCCGTCTCGGCGATGTCCGGGGCGATGGGCGGCTCCAGGAGCGAGGAGTTCCTCACGCCCGCGGAGTTCGGCGAGGATACGTTTGTGCGCTGCACCGCCTGTGACTACGCCGCCAACGTGGAGGCGCTGGTGACCCCGGCGCCGCCGGCCGTCGACGCGTCCTCGACCCCGGCTGCGCACGTCGAGCACACCCCCGACACGCCGACCATCCAGACGCTGGTCGACCTGGCCAACGCCCGGCCTGACCTGCGCCGCGAGGACCGCGACTGGACCGCGGCGGACACCCTCAAGAACCTTTTGGTCAAGGTCGTGGGGCCGGACGGATCGGTCGAGGTGCTCGCGGTCGGCGTGCCCGGCGACCGCGAGGTCGACGCCAAGCGACTCGGCGCGGTGCTGCACCCCTCGGTGGTCGAGCCGTTCACCGAGGCCGACTTCGCGGAGCATCCCGGGCTGGTCCGCGGCTACATCGGCCCCGCAGCGCTGGGCTCCGAGCGACCGGCCGGTGTGCGCTACCTGCTCGACCCGCGCGTGGTAGCGGGCAGCCGGTGGATCACCGGGGCCAACGAGGCGGGCCGGCACGTCTTCGACCTGGTTGCCGGCCGCGACTTTCTCGCCGACGGAACCATCGAAGCCGCCGAGGTGCGCGAGGGCGACGAGTGCCCCCTTTGCGGGCGCGCCCTGAGCCTCGCCCGGGGCATCGAGATGGGTCACATCTTCGCCCTCGGCCGCAAGTTCGCCGAGGCGCTGGACCTCAGGGTGCTCGACGAGCGCGGCAAGCTGGTCGTGGTCACGATGGGGTCCTACGGCATCGGGGTGTCCCGGGCTGTTGCGGCGATCGCCGAGTCGACCCATGACGAGCTCGGGCTGTGCTGGCCCCGGGAGGTGGCCCCGGCCGACGTACACGTCGTCGCGACCGGCAAGGACGCCGCCGTGCTCAGCGCCGCGACCGAACTCGCGCAGGAGCTGGTCGCCGGAGGGCTGACGGTGCTCTTCGACGACCGGCGTGGCGTCTCCCCCGGGGTGAAGTTCAAGGACGCCGAGCTGCTCGGGATGCCGACGATCGTGGTGGTCGGGCGGGGGCTGGTCGACGGGGTGGTCGAGGTCCGCGACCGGCGCAGCGGTGAGCGCGAGGACGTCGCCGTTGGCTCGGCGGTCGCGCACATCCGTGCTGTCTGCCGGCCCGCCGGGACCCCCACCTCCGCCGGGACCCCCGCATCCGCCGGGACCCCCGCATCCGCCGGGACCCCCACCTCCGCCGGGACCCCCACCTCCGCCGCGACCCCGACGTGAACGTCGAGGCGGTCATCTTCGACTGGGGCGGCACGCTGACCCCGTGGCACGCGATCGACCTGCGCGAGCAGTGGGCGGCCTACACGCGCGTACGCGAGCCGGGGCGCGCCGACGAGCTGGCCGGGCTGTTGATGGAGGCCGAGATGGAGGCCTGGAGCGCTGCCCGCGACCACCAGTGCTCCGGCAACATCGACGAGGTCTTCCGGTCGGTGGGCATCGAGCCGAGGGGCGACGCCCACGAGCGGGCGCTGGCCGCGTATCAGGAATTCTGGGAACCGCACACCCGCATCGACCCCGACGCCCCGGCGTTGCTCAGCGGCCTGCGCGACCGGGGCATCAAGGTCGGCGTGCTGTCCAACACGCTGTGGACCCGCGCCTTCCACGAGGAGGTGTTCCGCCGCGACGGCGTGCTGCACCTGTTCGACGGGGCTGTTTACTCCTCGGAGATCTCCTACACCAAGCCGCACCCGCAGGCGTTCCGCGCGGCCATGGGCGCGATCGGCGTCGACGACCCTGCCCGGGTGGTGTTCGTCGGCGACCGGCCCTATGACGACGTCCACGGCGCCAAGGAGGTCGGCATGCGGGCGGTACTGGTGCCGCACATCCGCATCCCGGTGGACCAGCGGGGCCAGGTCGAAGGCGAGCCTGATGCCGTGGTGGCACGCCTGGGCGACCTGCTCGCCATCGTCGAAGCCTGGAACGCCGAGAGCTGAGATGCCGGGCCTCGACGACGTCGTGGCCTTGTGCCTCGCGGCCGGGTTCGCCGGCTGGATCGATGCGGTCTCCGGCGGCGGAGGCCTGGTCCAGCTGCCGGCGCTGCTGGTCCTGCTGCCCGGCGCCAGCCCCGCGGCGGTGCTCGCCACCAACAAGCTTTCCAGCATCTTCGGTACGTCGGTCGCGGCAGCGACTTACTATCGCAACGTCCGGCCAGATCTGCGAACCGCGCTCCCGATGGCGGCTGTGGCCCTGTTCGGGTCCGGGCTGGGTGCCCTGGGCGCGTCTCTTTTACCGCGCGCCGCGTTCCGGCCGCTGGTTCTGGTGCTTCTGGTCGCCGTGGCGACGTACATGGTGGCTCGTCCTGGCCTCGGTCGCGAGCAGTCGCTGCGCTTCACGGCCCGCCGGCAGCGCGCGGTGGCGGCCGCTGCGGGCCTCGGACTCGGCGTCTACGACGGCATCTTCGGCCCCGGCACCGGCAGCTTCCTGGTCATCGTGCTCGTCGCCGTGCTGGGCTACTCGTTCCTCGCGGCGTCGGCGACGGCCCGGATCGTCAACGCCGCGACCAATCTCGGCGCGCTCATCGTCTTCGTGCCTGCGGGTGCGCCGATGTGGCGGCTCGGCCTCGGCATGGCCGCTTGCAACGTGGCCGGCGGTTGGCTGGGGGCGCACGCGGCGATGCGGGGCGGCAGCCGGTTCGTCCGCCGGGTGTTCCTGGTCGTCGTGGCCGCGCTCATCCTCCGGCTCGGCTACGACGTGCTGCGCGGATCGAACTGACCCGTCACGGGTCACGCCAGCACCCGCCGTCGGGCACCGTTGTGCTGATACGGCGAGCGGTGGAACGCCGAGCGCGGCACCTACTGCATTGACTTGGTGCTGACGGCCGCCAACCGCGACGCCGCTGGGCTGGGCCGGCGATGACCCGGTCAATTCGCCCTCAGCCGAGGTCAGCGACATGTCGGGTTCGCACCGTCGGTTTGCTTGTCGTGGTGGCAGTGACCGCGGGCGGCGTGGCGGACCGCGACGGTAGCCCCTGGTTGTGGACACGGGCCGCGTGGCCATGCCCTGGATCGTGGAGGTGTGGGCCGATGTCGCCCTGCGCCAGGCGATGTGGGCCGATGTCGGTTACGCCGGGCGGCGCGGGTGGGGTTCGCCCGCCCCGTGTCCGAGTTGTGACGTGTCAGAACGGTGGCTGGTCCACCGGGGGCTGACGAGGCGGTGGCTGGTCTGGCGGGACTCCGTCCTGGATCTTGTCCGGCGGTGCCTCGTTCGCTGGATCGAAGTCCAGCCGTGCGTCGTCGGGTGAGCCTGTTTTGGGTGCTGACCGTGCGGGGGTTGGCCGTGCGGGTGCTGACCGTTCGGGGGTCGGCCGTGCGGGTGCTGACCGTGCGGGGGGCTGCTGGTCGGTGCCCGACTGACCGGGTGCTGACTGGACGCGGCTCGACGGGTCGGGCGGCGGCCGCTCGGGTGCTGTCGGGTCGGGTGGTTGCCAATCGGGCATGACGGTGGCTGGGGGCACCGTGTAGGTCTTGCCCATGGGGCTGGTGATGTGTTCGGTGCCG
>JBBRHF010000015.1:0-39719 GCA_038223055.1 Actinomycetes bacterium
GAGTTGCTGCGTGGGGTGTTGTTCACGTTGAAGCGCAAGTGCGGCAAACCCAGCTGCCGGTGCGCCACTGGTGCGGTGCATGAGAGCCCGGCGTTGGCCTATCCCTGGGGTGGCCGGACCAAGACGATGACGCTGACCGAACAGGACGTCGCGCGGGTCAGTGCAGCCCTGGAGCGCTACCGGATCGCGCGAGAGGCGCTGGACAGTGCCGCCGACAGCGAGATCGCCGCGCTGGCAGCGCACCTCGGGGCGCGGCGCCAGCAACGGCGGGCCTGAGGGTGGCGGCGGCGGGGATCCTCGATCCGGTGAACCCGTTCGCCGGCTCCAGGGAACGCTTCGAAACGGTGCTGTCCTGGTTGGACAGCGCACCCGCGAGCGCCCTGAGCCATGGCGAGCTGGAGCAGCAACTGCAGGTTGATGCGCGGGAGCTGTTCCGGCAGCTGCTGCAGGACCATCTGGACCTGCGAGCCGACTGCGAACCCCGCATCGTGGAGGTGACTGACAGTGCGGGACGGCCCAGACCCAGTGCCGAGGCGGGGCACCAGCGGGCTCTGGGCACCATCTTCGGGGACGTGCAGGTCCGCCGGATCGGCTACCGGCTCGCCCATCAGCGCGGCGCCGGGAACCTGCACCCCGCCGATGGGGTGCTGAACCTGCCGGTCGAGAAGTACTCCCACGGACTACGACACCTGGCCGCCGTCGAGAGCTCCCGGGGGTCCTTCCACGGAGCTGTGGAAGCGATCGAACGCAGCACCGGACAACTGCTAGGCAAGCGACAGGTCGAACAACTCGCCGGGCGCGCCGCAGTCGACTTCGAGGCCTTCTACGCCCAGCGCAAACCCCCGGCCGCGACCGGTGAGGTGCTGGTGCTCTCCTGTGACGGCAAAGGCATCGTGATGCGGCCCGGCGCCCTGCGCCCAGCGACCGCCAAGGCCGCGGCAACCAGCAACCCGAAGCTCGCGACCCGACTGTCCAAGGGCGAGAAACGCAACCGCAAACGGATGGCTGAGGTCGGAGCCGTCTACGACATCACCGCCGTCGCGCGCACCGCCGCGGACATCCTGCCGGGCAACGACACACAGCGGCGTAACGCCACCCCCGGACCGAGCGCCCGCAACAAGTGGCTCACCGCGAGCGTCGTTGACGACGCCGCCGCCGTCGTCGCAGCGATCTTCGACGAAGCCCACCGGCGAGACCCCAAACACCTCCGCACCTGGATCGCACTGGCCGACGGCAACAACCACCAGATCGACCGTATCCACGCCGAAGCCAAGACCCGCGAGGTCACCGTGACCATCGTCATCGACTACGTGCACGTCTTGGAATATTTGTGGAAAGCCGCCTGGTCCTTCCACCTCGAAGGTGACCCCGCCGCCGAAACGTGGGTCCGGCGCCACGCCCAGACCATCCTGGCCGGCGGCGCCACCCGCGTCGCCGGAGCCCTGCGGCGGGCAGCCACCACCGCAGGCCTGCAACCCAGCAGCCGGAAGAACGCCGACACCTGCGCCAACTACCTGACCAGCAAAGCCGACTACCTGAACTACACGCAGGCACTGCAGCAGGGATGGCCCATCGCCACCGGCATCATCGAAGGGGCCTGCCGTCACCTCGTGGCCGACCGGATGGACCTGACCGGAGCACGCTGGGGAGCGCCCGGCGCAGAAGCCGTCCTCAAACTCCGCGCAATACACAGCAACGGCGACCTCGAGTCCTACTGGACCTTCCACCTCGACCAGGAACGAAAACGCATCCACCAGTCCCGCTACGCCAACAACCGCATCCCGCAGGCCGCCTGAGGTCCCTTCAAGAGAGCCGCACCCCGTTGATTATGGCGGGGGTGCTCGCGGCGGTGACCGGCGGCTGGGCCCACTTCCCCCTCATCCTGCCGTCGCTCACCTTCGGCATCGCGTTGCTCGTTGTCGGGCCGGCCTACGGGCTCGCCGTCGGTGCCGCCATCCGTATCAGGGCAGCGCGACGCTGGGCCGAGCGAGGCCCCGAGGTCCTTCAGGTCCTCGCCGCCGGGCGCGGCTAGTCGCTGGGGGCCTGACCCATCCGGGGGCAGGGTTGTCGTTCCGGGCCGGTCAGGGCCGGTGGACGGCCACCGTGACGTTGGTCTTGAGGTTGCTGTGGTCCCGATTGTCTAGCGCGACGGTGACCGTGAGGCGGTGCCCAGAAAACACGAGAAGCGACCGGTTGCGCTGCACAAAACCTCGCGCCTTGTAGAGGGCACGTACCCGCAGGTTGACCTGGCGCGCGCTCCCCTTCGCCACCAGGGACACCGCGTAGCCTCCTCGGGCGCTGCTGGCGGTGAGGGTGCCGGCCGGGACCGGCACCACGCGGGGCCATCCGACCGGAAGTTGTACGGCGCGGGCTCGCGCCGCGGGCAGCCGCGCGCTGGGCACCCGGGAGGCGGCGACCTCGCGCCCCTTCGAGTGCCCGGGCCGGTCCTCGCGCACCGACGACTGCGCCGAGGTTCCAGCTTTGGTGAGGTTTTCCGACGCGGGAGCCGCACCGCCGCCGGGCGCTGCGGCCGCACAGCCGGTCAGCATCGTCACGGCGAGCGCCGCCGCCGCGGAGCGGCGCAGAACAGCCGGGCGACGGACGGTCGGCCGACGGAAGCTCGTTCCCGGGAAGGTTGCTCCCAGGAAGGTCGGCCGGAGGAAGATCGGGCGTCGGAAAGTCTGGCGTGCCGTCATGAGAACTCCCACCCCTGGGCCACCCCCGACGGGTCGCTCCCTGCAGCCGGACGCTACCTGTCCGCCACTCCCCGTGAAGGTGCTTTCTCAAGATTTTGTGAGCACATGGTGATCGGACCTGGATCCGGCTCAGAGGAGCAGGAGCTGGGCGCCGTCGGTGAGTTCGATGAAGTCGTTGGCCGATAGCCAGCTCTCGGCCCACCTGCGTGTCGTCGCCGAAATCGGGCACGATCGTGGGCGAGACCTCGGCGGCCGTGCTCTACGTCCTGCCGCTGTCAGCAGTCGTGCTGTCAGCAGTCGTGCTGTCAGCCGTCGTGCTGTCAGCAGCCGTGCTGTCAGCCGTCGTGCTGTCAGCAGTCAACGGTGCTGTCGGGCATGGCGATACTCCCCTTTGGACGGTGGGCTTCCGCAGGCTCCTTCAATCTCGGACGCCGCCGCGGCCCCCAGCAGGAAGAAGGGTCCGAGCCAGGGCAGCGGGTAGGTTCGGTCATCGGCTCGGTCGTAGTTGACGCCGGTGAGCAGCGCCTTGGAGTGCCCCGCCTCGACGAAGCAGGGTGGTGTGCCCATCGAAGGCACGGCGCATCGGGCGCCCGTTGACGTGGTCGACGAAGTTGTCCGCGAACAGTTCTACCGAGAAGCGAGCCACCGAACCGGCCTTCGACGCGGGGATATCGGTGGCGTCCCCGATGGCGAAGATCTCGTCGTACGCCGTGCTCTGCAGGGTGACGAGCAGGTCGAACGGCACTTCTCGCTCGTCCCATCGACACCAGCGAGCGGGTTTGCGGGTGTGCTTCCTGGACGTACGTCGGGCGGCCTTGCAGGCAGACCACCGATGGTCCATCCCGCAGGCGAGGGCGGGACCGTCATCGACGGTCAGGGCCGAAAGACCTTGCCACCCAGGGCATTCGGCCCGTGGTGGGCTATTGATAGGAGACGAACCCGGGCGAGGGCACCAGCCGCACGGTCCGGGCGGGCGTGAACGTCGGCTTGTCCTCGTCGATGAAGTTCTTCCAGCCGAAGCGCACGCCTGCAGGCGGTTGCGCCAGCACCGCGCGCCAGGTGTCCAGCTTGCTGCCGGGTGGACCGAAACCGTCCATCTGGATGAGGATCGCGAGCTCGTCGCGGCTCGCGTCGAGGGTGCGTCGCTGGGAGATCATCGGCAACCGGAACTGGTGCAGGACAACGAGTTTCTGCGGCAGCTTGTGACGTGCCGTCAGGTCGGCCAGCCAGGCCGTCGTCTGGTTGATCTCCCGGGCGGTCACCGTGCCGACCTGTCGACCGTGCACCTGGTTGTTCTTCAGCCGCCACTCGGGGTCCAAGCCGAGTCCGACGTGGGGCAGAACCAGCAGCGACTCGTAACGGCGAGCCTGGGTGAGGAAGTCAGCCCGCCCGGGCTGCAGGTCGAGCACAACGTATACACCTGCGCGGCCGGCAGCCTGGACCCACGGGCGGAGCCGGCTCAGCTTGTGCTCGTAGGAGTAGTTGCCGTCCTTGCCGGGGCTGCCGGCCGCGACGGTCGCCATCATCTCGAAGGCCGGGATCACCGGAACCGTGCTGACCTTGGCGTAGTCGGCAGCGAGCCGCTTCGCCCGCCGGATCGACGCGGCCAGCGGCTGTTCGCCGAGGGAACCAAGAGACGGGGAGTTGGGGTGCCCGTACAGCGCGACGAGCCGGCGCCCCGGGAGCAGGACCTGGCCGCCACCAGGCAATTGCGCTCCAGTCGCGGCCACGTCGACCCGTCGCCGCAGCTGAAGCGGCGCACCGAGGGATCCCCCGATAGAGACCACCGCGCCCACCGGCGCTGCGGCGATCGCAGCGATGGCGGCGGGATCGCGGCGCAGGTCCCGCCCGTTGACGGGTACGACGCGTGCGGCGGCCGCCCGCGCGGTGGCAAGCGCTGCGATGCTGGTCTCGCCACGACGGATCAGGACGACGGTCCTCGCCGGGGGCGCACCGTGTCGCAGCGCCGGACGTCCGGACGTCCTCGAATCGGCCACCACTCGGACGCCGCCGAGACGGCGGGCGAAGCGGGCTGCGCCGCTGCCGAACGTCAACGCCGTCGAGGCGTGCAGCCGGGCCATCTCCCGGCTGATGTCAGCTGGGGCGACCTCGGGGGTGGATCGGGCTGGGTTGGCTTGGCTGGCTGGGCTCGTTGGGCCGGTTGGCCTGGCTGGGCTGGCGGCCGGGCTGAGCAGCATCGGGACTCCGAGGCTCTCGGCGACCCGTGCTGCCTGTTTTTGCGCGTTCGGGTCAGCCGCGGCGAGCACAACCGTGGACGCGCCGGCGAAGAGGGCGCGGCTGATCTGCAGGGCGCGCGCCCCATCGCTGCTCCCCGCGGCGACCGTCGTCGCGTCGGGTGCCGCGACGAGCTGAACCCGCGCGACCGTGTCACCGGCTACCGACCGCGAGCCAGTCGAGCCCGGGTCAGGACGATCACTCCCGTCGCCGTTCGAACATCCGACCAGCGCGAGCGTCCCGACCAACGCGGCGCCGATGGCCAACCGCAGCAGCTGTGTCACTTTCGGCAGACTACGGCGCCAACTCGCCGTACCCCCGGATCGACCCGCCCGTCTGGCATACGCCCCGCCACACGCCCGTCTCGTAGACGCCCCGTCACCCGCCCCTCTCACGGAACGCCGCCACACGACGCGCCCCCGGCCACGCCCGGCACGCCCGGCACGCCAACTATGGTCAAGACCAGGGCTGCGCGGGGGTCGACTCACGAGGGGTAGTCGCTAGTCAGGACAACAGTGAGGCTGGTTCCCGACATCGTTGTGAGGCGTGGCAGTGTGCGCGCCGTCCTCGCCAGCGCCCCCGACACGACGGTGGCTGCCTTCTGCTGGCCGTCGGGGTAGTAGACGGTGGTGGTCTTCACGGTCCCGCGGAACACCCCCACTCGCTCTACCGTCCAACCTGCCCCTCGCAGCAACGTGGCGACGCGGTCGGCCAGACCTGCGCGACCCGACTGATCGACCACCACGATCGGGCCCCCGATCGGAGTTGCGGTCGGGGTTGCGGACGGAGTCAGCGAGGGCGACGGGATGGACGCTGGTGGAGGAACGGACGCTGGTGGAGCGGTCGGACCGGGGGATGAGGTGGACACTGCGGTCGGAGCGAGTGGGAGCACCGACGGGCTCGATGGCGCACCCGCCGATGGCGCGGCGGCCGGCGACTGACCCGTGGTGGAACTGGCCGAACTCTTGGCGGTCGGCGGGGTCACGTTGCGCGTCTCCACAGCAGTGTCGCCGTGGGAACCGATCAGCGAGACGAACAGGACCGTGAGCACGAGGGTGACACCGACGACGGCAAGCAATGGGGTGAGCAGCTCCCGCGACAACGTGCGTGCCAGACTTCCCGATCGCCTCGGGGGCGGCGTTGGAGTCGGTCTCGTCATGTCGGCACTAGCAGATCACACCGCGAGCGGGGCGGTCGTCCCGCCCCGACGCACCCTTCGCTCGCAATCGAGCGACCCTGGGCCCTCTCTAGCGACCGCGCGTGAGGTTGCACAGCGAGGCCCATGCGCCGGGCTCCGCCTGCACCGAGGTGGCGTTGCGGATCGCGGCGACGTCGACGATGGCGTCAGATAGTAGCTCGCGCAGAACCGCGTCCGTGTCCGTCGCGCAGGCCTCCCCGATGCCCTGGACGGCGCAACGCACTGTGTTAGGAGCCGAGTGCCGGCGGAATCCCCGCAGCGACACACCCACTCCGCCAGCGAAGCGGTGCGCCCACTGTGCGGCGTGCGGAACCTGGCCCAGTGCCCAGAGGCTGTCCTCCTCGAGAACGTCGGGTGATCTGCCCTCAAGGTCCGCCAGCACCCGGTCGGCGGTCAGGACCGACACAGCCATGACCCGCTGCCGATCTTCCGACACCACGGGCAACGCCGTGCGGGCGCACCGCAACGCGATGCGCGCGTCGACCCGTACGTCGTCGCTGGTGAGGCCGATTACCGCCGGGATGTGAACCGCCAAATCGGACCGGTGGGCGTCGGACGTGTGATCGTTGGCGAGACGTGCCAATTCAGCGAGCAGCGGATGAGTGCAGCGCGGATGGTCGCTCCACCGCTCACCCGCAAGGAACGACGCGAGTTCCATGAAGCACGCGCCCTTTCGAGGGTTGCGGTGCTTTCCCCGCGACAGAATGGGCACCAAATCAGGCGGGTTGGCTGATGAACGCGACACTGAAGCCCCCTCGGGAGGACGTCGGACCGAACCGCCAGTCTGCGCCCTTCCTCGCTCCCGCAACACCCCCCAGTTTTTCGGCGCCCGGTCGGGCTGGATCATTGCGCGGCCGGGCGCCAGCGGACATGCGGGAACCTCGCCCCCCGAGGCGCTGTCGTTGGACGAAGATGGGTCTGGGCTCTGGTCGTCGTCGCCACGCGGTCGCTGTGCGCGGCAGGAGGGGCGAGCGGACAGGAGGCGCGGGCAGGGAACCGCTGCCGATAGCCTCGGGGGATCATGCCGTGGCTGGAGATCGTGGGATGGGCCGGATCGGCGCTCGTCATCGTCTCCCTGGCCCAGGCCAGGTTGCTGCGGTTCCGCGTGCTCAACCTGGTCGGGGCGGTCCTCGCGGTCGTCTACAACACGTGGCTGCAGATCTGGCCGTTCACGGCGATGAACGCCGTCATCGCCGTCATCGACATCTACTGGCTGCGCCGCATGCTCGCCGAGCGTCACGACGACACGGCGTACGAGGTAGTGGAGGTCTCGACATCCGATGAGTACCTCCGACACGTCATCCGTGTCCACATCAACGACATCCGCACGTTCCAGCCGGGATATGTCTGGGATCCGTACGCGCCTGGGCGATCGGCGTTCCTCGTCCAGCTCGGGGACGAGACTGTCGGGGTTGTCGTCGTCATCGACAAAGGGGACGGCGTGGGGCAGGTCGAACTCGACTTCGTCACGCCGCGCTTTCGGGACTTCACCCCGGGAGAGTTCGTCTATCGGCACCGAGGTGCCCTCGCCGCCCGTGGTTTGCGCCGACTGGTCGCGCCCAGCGACCTGATCCACCCGGAGAGCTATTATCCGAAGGTGGGGTTCCACCTCGACGAGGGCGTCTGGGTGCGCGATGTCGCCTAAGCGTCGACCGCCAGGGGCCGGTGCGGGTTTGCGGCAGGGCCGCCGCTCAGCGGCTCGGGAGGATCGACAACTCGTTAGGCCAGAGGGGTGTGAGACCGCGCCTACGCGGTGGCAGCAGGGGTTGCGGGACGCCGGGCGGGTCGGCGACCAGTACGGGTAGGAACGCTGGCGCCGTGCAGAGGCCCGCGCAGGATGGCCAGCCGCTCCGCCAGGATGACTTCGAGCTCAGGCAGCGTCCGGCGCTCCCGAACATGCTGCCAGGGGGTCTTCCCGGAGACCGGCTTGCCGTTGCGGGTCGCGCCATTTGCCAGCGCGGCGAGAGCCACCTCGGCGTCGACCCCGTCGGCGATGGCAACGCCACGGCACTCGGTGCAGTGCCACACCACCGGCAGCTCGGTCGCCTCGGCGGAGAAGGGCACCTCAGTGACGTGCGCCGCATCGGTCACGCAGCGGTAGCTCGCGAAACACACCTTGGCCGTGCTGGGGCCGTCGCCGTTCTCATAGCTGTGTGCGCCCAGGCGCGTTCCTACGATCCTGCCGGCCATCGTCTGTCCTCTGTCCGTGCGTCGTCCTGGCGTTGCTGCCGACGGCTGGTTGGGGCCGCGTCGCGCGGCTGCCGGGGCAGCGAAAGGGCAAAGCTGCCACGCCGGTTCGTCCAGTGTACCGGGTCAGCGCTCCCGCTGTCGGAAGGATGACGTCCCCCCACCCCGGCGGGTCGAGGGGCGGTGGAGCCCAGGGTGGCGGCCCATGGTGCCCAGCACACGGCGCCCACAGGCACCGTCGATCCGCTCAAGTCGGCCCGTGCGCCCTCCGATATGAACTGGCAGGAGCGGGTCGCCACACCTCCCCAGCCTAAAAAAGTGGCCTTTCGAACATATCACCCACAGGAGCTCTTGACCATGCTGCTCAGGCCCCGCGCGCGTCGAGTCGTCGTCTCCCCTGGCTCCCCTGTCTCCCCTGTCCGGCTGCTGTCGCTCACGCTCGCCACGATCCTGGCTGTTGGGCTCACCGCGACCGGCGCCACGGCGGCCGTGCCGGCACCGATCCCGGTCCCCGTCCCGGTCGTCGGTCCGATCCCCACGCCGGCCGCTTCGGCAGTGTTGCCTGCTGGCATCGAGGGCCTCGCGCGCTTCGTGCCCGCCGTGTCCTGCGACTCCCGGGCCCGGACCGGCACGACCCGGCTGGGCACCCTGCTCGTCGCGACCTATCCGGGCACCCGCTTCGGTGCCGAGCGCAGCTGCGGCTCGGACCCCCTGGCCACCAGCGAGCACTATGACGGCCGGGCACTGGACTGGATGGTGTCCTCCCGCGACGCGACCGGGGCAGCGCGGGCCGAGGCCGTCCTGTCCTGGCTGTTCGCGACCGACACGGCCGGCAACCCCTTCGCCAACGCCCGCCGCCTAGGCATCATGTACGTCATCTGGAACAACAACGTCTGGGGCGCCTACCGCAGCGGCGACGGGTGGCGCCCGTACTCCACCTGCGCGACCAAGCCCGGGGCGACCTCCGACACGACCTGCCACCGCGACCACGTGCACTTTTCGCTGTCGTGGGAGGGAGCCACCGGCCGTACGTCGTTCTGGTCCGGGTCGGTCGCCGCGACCGATTTCGGGCCGTGCCGCGACGTCGACCTCAACTGGGCGACTCCCTACACCCAGGCGAACCCGCTGGGGTGCCCCACCTTCCCCCGCATCGTCGCTCCCCCGGGCGCCACGGCACTCACCAAGTCCTTGACCACCTTCTCGGGGATGTCACTTGCCACCGGGTCGACCGGGCCGGCCGTCTCCGCCGTTCAACGGGCACTGCAACTGGCCGCCGATGGTGTCTTCGGCTCGGCGACGCGGGCCGCGCTCATCGCCTTCCAGCAGGCGCACCAACTCCCGGGGACCGGCCGGGTCGACGCCGGCACCTGGCGGGCACTGCTGCGGGCGACCACCACCGTCCCGCTCAACGAGACCACACCCGGCGTGGTCCGGCCGGTCTGGCCACCCGTCGTGTCCGACAAGCCGGGGACCGACAAGCCCGTCACGACCAAGCCCGTCACGACCAAGCCCGTCACGACCAAACCCACGAAGCCCGTCACTCCGAAGAAGGTCGCCGTCAAACACAAGCCCGCCACCCGTAAGGCCGGACCGCTGACCCGCTACCGGGCCACCGTGCTGCGCCGCGGCGCACACGGTGCCGCCGTCAAGGCCCTGCAGCGGGCCTTGGGGGTCCGACCTCGCAACGGCTCGTTCGGGGCCAAGACGCGCGCTGCGGTCATCCGTTTCCAGCGGTCACACCGGCTCCCGGCGACGGGCGTCGTCGCCCTCCGGACCTGGCGGGCACTCGGCGCCTGAGGGCGCCCTACGGGCTCGGCACCCCTCGGCGTACGGCGGGGCGCGCGCGCCAGCCGGTCCAGGCGATGGCGCCCAGCGGAATGGGCAGCCAGAAGGACGCGAGGCGGTAGAGCAGCGTCCCGACCACCGCCTGGTCGGTGGGCACGCCGGCGATGACGAGCAGGCTGGTGAGGCCGGTCTCGACGAAGCCCAGCCCTCCCGGCGTGATCGGGATGAGCCCCAGGGCGACCGCCCCGACGTAGGCGAGCAGGACCAGCGACGGCTGTACGCGCGCGCCGACCGCGAGCATCGCAGCCACAAGGGTCGCGAAGTCGAACATGCGGTTGCCCGCCGCGCTCGCCAGCGCGGCGAACCACCGCCCGGCGAAGGCGGCCGCGATCTGGTCCCGCTCAGCGACGATGCCCCGGGCGACCCGACGGGCGTCGCCGCGGCGGAGCACCTTGGCGGTCACCATGCCGAGCACCAGTGCGACGGCGCGCACCACCCGGTCCCAGGTCAGTAGCGCAAACCCCACCGCCACGAGAAGCGCGGCCACGACGAGGGAGATGATCAGCCCTAGCTCGAGCTGGTGGGGCAACGGCGCACCGGTCAGGACCGCAGGCAGGGCCAGCGCCGGAAGCGCGAGCAGCATGCCGGTGGTGAGCAGCCCAGTGGCCCCGAGCGCCGCACCGACGGTCGCGGCGGGATAGCCCGACGAGATGAGCATGGCGGCCTGGACCACGCCACCAGAGGCGGCGCCGCCCGGAACGATGCGGCTCGCCGCATTGGAGGCGAGCTGCGAGCTCGCGATGTCGAACCAGTTGTCGGTGCGCAGCGCGATCCGCAGCAGCACCCACAGGCTGCCGAAGCTCGCACCCTCCAGCGCGACCACGACGAGGAACCACAACGGTTGCACGTCGCCGAGGCGTGGCCATGCGTCGAACACGGTGAGCAGGCTGGGCGCCACGACGTACAGGCCCACAGCGGTAACCACGAGCAGCAGTCCGCGGCGGACCCGACGCCACAGCGGCCCGGGCCGCCGGCCCCGGGAAGGCGCCACCCGCCCGCCCACCCGATTGCTGGTCCCGTCCATGCCGTGCAGCCTGGCAGACTTCCGCGCGCCCTCGTGTATGTGCAAGCGCCCCGTGTCGCCGATGCCGCCCTGCCCTCCACCTCATGAATACGACGAGGGGCCGCGGCCTGGTCAAGGCCAGGGCACCCGAGGCCGACCAGCCGGTCCGATGGCGACCGGGATCGCCGTCTTCATGGCCGCCGAGGTGATCTACCCTGCGACTGCGTGAGATGGCGGGACTCGATAGGCGGCCCTCCCGGGTGAGATGTCCGTCCACCTATCGGCCAGTTGCCCGCGCTTGTGCCCCGGAGAGTGCAGAATGTGCGTATGAGGACCTTGGGCATCGCCGCGCTGGTCCTTGCCCTGTGGTTCTTGCTCGACATCCCGCTGGCGCTGCTGCTCGGCCGACTCTTCGGGCGCCATCGCCACGACCCCGAACTCGCCGACCCGTTCCAGTTGCAGCGTACGCGGGTGCTCAACGGACCTCGCTCGCGGCGGCGCATCGGCATCCGCGCGGCTGTCGTCACCTGCGCGGTGTTGGCCGGCGGGCTGACCGTCACCGTCGGCACCGCTGCGGCCGTGGGCAGGCTGCCCGCCGACACGCCGTCACCGGTGGTCCGCTTGATCAAAGCCGTGAGCCCATTCAAGATCAACACATCCGCCGAGGCCCGCGTCGATGCGCGGCGCGACGCGGCGAAGGTCGCTGCGGCAGCCAAGCCGACCCACACCCAGCGGGTCGCGACCTCGTCGACCCGTCCGTCCGCCGCCCAACGCCCCACCGGCCACGGACACACCAAGGCGCGCACCCACGCGACGGTGAAACCCAAGAAGTCGTCGTCGGCCCGCATCGCGGCGCCACTCCCGCCGTGTGTGGGGACCGACGCCACGCCCACGGTGCCGGCAACGACTCCCGCGCCGGCCACAGCAGCAGCGCCTGAAGCCTCGGTCGGCTACGGCCCGCCCGTGGCCGCCGGAACACTGCCGCGAGTTCCGTCAGACGGTGCCCCGCCGGTCCCGATGGCCGCCTCCGACGCCGCGCCGACCGCACTGTCGACCCCAACCGCGACCCCGACGCCCAGCCCGACCCCGACGTCCACCCCGACACCGACGCTCACCCCGACGTCGTCGCCCGAGTCGACTCCCATCAGCGCCACGCCGGCCCCGTCGCTTCCTGCCTCGGTGGGTGCCCGCGCCGGCCGGTCCCCGGGAACCACACCGAGCCCGACGTGCTCCGCGAGGACCGGCGTCACTCCGACGAACACCGAACCGACCGGCACCGCGGCCGTCCCGCCGCCGTCCGACGGGGGAGGTGCGGCGCCGGTGGACCCGGCACCGGCCTCATCGAGCCCGGTTCCGGGTCCACCGGCCAGCGTCCCGGCGCCATCAGCCGCCGACACCTCGACGGCCACTCCCGGCGCCACCTACCCCTAGGCCGCGACTCCCCCCGCAATTGCCCAAATAGCGCTGCGAGTCGGGTCATTTCAGCCGCCGTACCCCCCAACTTCGGGGGGTGCACGGCATGGAAGCTTCCGCGTCGCACGGGCACAGTGAACGCACAGCCCCAGCGCCGCCGGATGGCGGCTTGGGGTCCGAGCGAGACACGGAGAGCAGGTCATCGATGAGTCCTACGACGACGCGGACCCACCCGCACCCAAAGCAATCTGCCGGCACAGCGCGCACACACCGGGGACTGATCTGGACAGCGTCGGTCGGGGCGATCACCCTGATCGTGGCGCTGCCCGCCACCGCGCAGGCGGCCCCGCTCGGCGCGGCGGGATCCGGCGCGGGCCACGACGACGACGCCTTCACACAGACCAACCTGGTGTCCGACGTCCCGGGCCTCGCGGCACTGACCGACCCGGTCGTCACGAACCCCTGGGGCATCGACGCCGGCCCGGCCACCCCGCTGTGGGTCAGCAACAACAACAACTTCCCGACCGACCCGGCGAGCCTGGTCAAGGCCATCACCCTCTACCGGGGAGCCAACGGAAAGGACAAGATCGCCAAGGTGCCGCTCGAGGTCAACGCCTCCGGTCCGACCGGCATGGTGTTCAACCCGACCGACTCTTTCGTCGTGTCCCGCGACGGCAAGAGCGCACCGTCCCGGTTCATCTGGGAGGAGGTCACCGTCGTCCCGCCGGACGTCGAGACGCCCATCGGCGAGATCACCGGATGGTCCCCCGAGGTACCTCCGGTCACCGACGGGGTGATCAAGGTGACCAAGCCCAGCGCCTTCCACGCCGGCCTGGCCCTGGTGACCACCGAGGAGGGCCCGCGCTTGCTGGTCGCCGACTCGCAGAACGGCGTCATCGACGTCTATGACGGCAAGTTCCGCAAGGTGGAGGAGCCGGGTGCCTTCGTCGACCCCGACGCCGTCGCCGCGGACGGCACGGTGATCCTCGCGCCGTACAACGTGGCGGTGCTGCGCGGGCGCGTCTACGTCGCCTACACCAACAACTCCGGGGTCGGTCCGGAGGCGCTCAGCGTGTTCACCAAGCGCGGCAAGTTCATCAAGCGTCTGGTCTCCGGCGCCCCGCTGGTCGGGCCCTGGGGGATGACGATCGCCCCCGAGGACTGGGGTGACTTCGGCGGGGACCTGCTGGTCGGCAACGTCGGCGACGGCATCATCAACGCCTTCGACCGCCGCTCCGGCAAGTTCGCGGGCTCGATCAACGGCGCCGACGGCAAGCCGTTGGTCAACGAGGGCCTGTGGGGCCTGCGGTTCGGCAACGGAGTCATCGGCACGCCGCGGACACTGCTGTTCTCTGCCGGGATCGGCAAGGAGATCGGCAACGAGGTCTACGAGCACGGGCTGATCGGCATCATCAGTCCGGCGGATGACGACTGACCACTGCTGACGATCGACGGTGATCGTGAGGGGAGTCGTGCGCCGAACGCGCACGGTTCCCCTCACGATCATGGCGTGGGGTGGCGCAGGCGGACGCGCTAAGCGTCGTCCCAGCTGAAGACGCGCGTGGCGACCAGGGTGATGACCGTCGCGAACGCCAGCAGTACGCCGATGGGGGCCACGATCGCCGAGGCCCCCTGCCCGCGGGCCAGGACGTCGAGCAGGCCGTCATTCATCCAGCGCAGCGGAAAGACCTTGGAGACCCCGCGCAACCACGCCGGCGCTGCGGAGATGTCGAAGAAAGAGCCGGACAGGAAGGCCATCGGCAACACCACGAAGTTGGCCATCGCGGTCGCGGCCTCCTCCGTCTTGGCGATGGCCCCGACCAGCAGCCCGATCGACAGGAACGACAGGGTGCCGGCGACGAGCAGCGGCAGCACGAGCCACCAGGACCCCGACAGCTGCAGCCCGAACGGTGGCGTGACCGCGACACCGACGAAGAGCACCGCCTGCGCGACGGCGACCACCAGGCTCACCCCAACCCGGGCACCCACGACGGTCCACACCGGCGCGGGCGAGAGCCGGATCCGGCGCAGCAACTGTTTCTTGCGCCACGACACCAGGGTCAGGGCGGCGCCGAAGGCCGCAGAGGTCGCCACGCCCCAGGACAGGATGCCCGGGGTGATGAACTGGATCGCCTTGAGGCTGTCGTCCTCGACCCGGCTCGCGGTCAGCGCGTAGGTCGGGGGCCGACCGGTCGCCGCGACGTTGGCGCGGTCCACCACGGAGCCGACCACCCCCTGGATGGTCGCCGCCTTGACCGCGTCGGACTGCGCGAACCGCAGCGTGAGCCGTTTCCCCCGCTCGATGAGCACCGCCGGTACGTCGCCCGAGCGCACCGCCGCCACCGCCGCGTCGACGGTGGCGTAGCGCTTCGGGGTCAGCACCTGGCCGGGCAGGTTGGCTACGATCGGCCCCTCCCCCACGACCCCGATCGTGGTCTTGGTGGTGGCCGAGCTGTTGAAGATCAGCCCGAAGACCACGAGGAACATCAACGGGAAGAAGAAGGTGAAGAACAGGGCGGTCCGGTCGCGGAAGAAGCCCCGGAGCATGGCCCGCGCGAGCGTCACCAGCTGGATGGGCGGCGAGGCGACGTACGTCGCTCGCTCGCCGGACCCGAGGTGCCCGGCGGTCCCGAGGAGCGGCGTCGTTCCTCCCGGTGACGGGACGGGGATATCGGTGCGGCTCATGCGCGGAACTCCCGGCCGGTGAGGTGCAAGAACACGTCCTCCAAGGTCGCCGTACGCACGCTGACCCCGTCGAGGCGGTCCGCCTCGGCGAGGGCCGTGAGCAGGACTGCAGGACTGCAGGTGCTCACCACAACCTCGGCGTCGGCGGACTCCACCGAGTCGGCGCCGGGCAGCAGCCGCGCGGTGGCCACGTCGAGCACGCGCTGGGGCAGGGCGACCCGGGTGGGCGCATCGAGCCCGCGCACGAGCGCCGCAGGGGTGTCCATGGCGTGGATGCGCCCGGCGTCCATGATGGCCACCCGGTCACACAGCGCCTCGGCCTCGTCGAGGTAGTGGGTCGTGTAGACCACCGTCGTCCCCCGGGCCTGGATACCGCTGATCACGTCCCACAGGTTGCGCCGCGCCTGAGGGTCCAAGGCTGCGGTGGGTTCGTCGAGGAACACGACCTCCGGGTCGTGCACGAGCGCGCAGGCGATCGAGAGACGCTGGCGCTGCCCGCCGGAGAGCCTGTTCTCCAGCGTGTCGGCCTTGTCGGCCAGGCCGACGAGGTCGAGCCACTCGACGGCCTCGCGCGCCGGGACGCCGTAGAGGGCGCCGAAGGCCTCGATTTGTTCGCGCGCGGTGAGCTTGTCGAAGAACGAGCTGGCTTGCAGCTGCACCCCGATGCGCGGCAACAGGTCCGCGTTGCGCGGCCACGGGCTTGCACCGAGCACGCGGACCTCGCCCGAGTCGGCCCGCCGGATGCCCTCGATGATCTCCAGCGTGGTGGTCTTGCCCGCGCCGTTGGGACCGAGGATGCCGAAGAACTCGCCGTGGGCGACGGTGAACGAGACCCCGTCGACGGCGCGCAGCGAGCCGTAGGACTTGACCAGATCGAAGACTTCGATGGCATGGCCGCGCGGAGTGATCGGCTGGTTCGGGGCAGCGTGCCTTGCGGTGCTCCCGTCTGTCTGCACCATGCGCGGAACCCTAGCGGCATTCGGCCCCGCCACCCGGTGACGGGCAGGTGGTCAGTTTGCTTCCGGGTCCCCCCGCCGATATTCGGTCGCGCGGAGCTCCGGTTTGGGCTCTGCTGGACTCGTGCAGCTCATCTGGTTGGACCCCGAGAACCTCGACCGCCGAGACGTGGCGGGGGCCGTCGCGCTGCTCGAGGCGGCCCGCGCGCTGGACTCCCCGCACGAGCCGGTCGTCACCGTCGCCGCGTTCCTGGCCGGCCTGCGCCACGGCTGGGACGGCGATCCCAACCTCGGCGCGATCGTCCGCGATGACCGTAGCCGCGTCGTCGGCCTCATCGACCTGTTGCTCCCGCGTTGGGACAACACGCATCTGGGCTACCTCGACGTGACGGTCGACCCGTGCGTGCGTCGCCACGGTTTGGGGACCGCGCTTTTCGAGGCGGGGGTCGAGCGAATCCGGGCCGAGGGACGCGGTGTGGTCATGACCGGGTGCTTCGACGAGACACCCGGAGTCGGTTTCGCCAAGGCGATGGGGCTGGACCGGGCCTCCGACGACGTCCAGCGGCGTCAGGACCTGACAGCGATAGACCTGGTCGGCATCGCCGACATCAGCGCCGCGGCGACGAGGCACTCCTCGGCGTACGAGCTGGTGCGGCTGCCCGACGTGGTCCCCGACGACCTGGTGGCCGACCTCGTCTACGTCACCGGGGCGATCAACGACGCCCCGACCGACGACCTCGACATCGAGGACGAGGTCTTCAGCGCCGAGCGGCTGCGGGGGTTCGAGGCCGGACAGGTGGCCCGGGCACGTCGCATCTACCGGCTGGTCGCCCGGGCGCGTGCTACCGGCGCCCTGGTGGGGCAGACGCTGGTGTCGGTCGACGCTGAGCACCCGCACTACGCCTGGCAGTACGACACGAGCGTGCTCTCGGCCCACCGTGGCCACCGGCTCGGTCTGGGCCTCAAGGCGGGAATGCTCCGGTGGCTGGCCGAGGCGGAACCGCAACTGCGAACGCTGGACACCTGGAACGCCGCCTCCAACGCGCACATGATCGAGGTCAACGAGGAGCTGGGCTACCGGGTCGTCGCGCGCGCCGTCGGGTGGCAACGCCATCTCTGACCCACTCCGTGAGGGAACGGGTTGGTCTGATCGGGCCGGTGACTCGAACCGCGGTTCGAGTCACAGGCCGGGCAGGCCCTCGATGCTGGTCGCGTTCTTGTCCGCACGGTAGGCCGACATCCCCTCGGGACCCCGCTTGTCGGCGAAAACCCGCAGCAGGTCACGCTCCCCGACCAGGCCCATGACGGGAACGCCGTAGCCGCACGAGTCGCTGATCCTGCTCACGTCCACGACGATGACGGCGCGCGTGCCGGGGTGCGCCGGGTGACGGGCGGTCACCTCATCGAAGACCGCCTCGCCGGGCAGCGCGACGGTGCCGCGACCGTGCAGGCGCACGACCCGCGGCCGCTGGCCGAAGGACGCGAACATCACGACGATCCGGCCGTTCTCGTGCAGGTGCGCGATGGTCTCCACCCCGCTGCCCGTGTAGTCGACCCAACCCACCCGGTGGGCGTCCAGCACCGAGAAGCAGTCGTGCCCGCGGGGAGAGACGTTGACCAGACCGTCGGCGGCCAGCGGCGCGGTGGCAACGAACCACAGCGGCTGGGCAGCCATCCAGGTGGCCAACCCGTCGTCGATTCGGTCGAAGATCTTGCCCATCGCCCCAACATAGTGGCCGGCTCCATCTGGCTGGACGGCTATCCGGACCGTCCGGACCGCGCCGCGGCCGGGATCGGGGGCTGGGGGACACGGGCGGCGGCCGCGCTCGGCACGGCGTACGGCGTGGCGCTCGAGACGTCCCGAAGCCGGGCGGCCAGCACCAGCGCCGCCGAGATCAGCACCACATTCTTGACCACGAACTCGCCGATCGTGGTCAGCAGCAACGGGTTTCCGTGCTGGAAGGCGAGCGAGGGCTCCATCACCAGCACGAGGAACGTGCCCGTCAGGTGCCCGACCAGCACGGCGCAGACGACGCTCAGCCAGCGGCCGGTGATCAGCGCCAGGCCCAGCACCACCTCGACACCGCCCAGCACGGGGACGAACCAGAAGGGGTCGACCCACGGCACCGCGCCCGCCACCAGGTCGGCCACCGGCGTCGCGTGGGCGACCTTCAGTGCCCCGAACCAGATGAACACGACGCCCATCGACACCCGAAGCAACGCCAGGCTGTAGGGCCGGACCAGGGTCGCGATCCGCTGCTCGGCCACGGCCAGTGCGGCCAACGGAGAGGAATGCGGGACCGATCGGACGCGCGCGTGCACTGACATGTGGACCCCCCAGGTGAGCGAGGCCGGACCGCGGCTTGGCCCGGCGATTCGTCGTATGGAGGCCGGGGATCCCACGGTGATACGCGCACCCCCAGTGGTGGGGGCCGGGCGCTCGTCGGTCGGTCGCCCCGCGACTAGGGCCTTGCCTTGATGACCCCGATCACATGACCCTCGGGGTCGGCGAACAGCCCGATCTCGATGTCCTCCATCACGAATCCGGGCCCATGATCCGGATCCCACCCAAACTCTCGGCCCGAGCGAGCGAGGCTTCCACGTCGGGCACCTCGACGTAGAACGTGACGTGTCCGCCGTAGCCCTCCGGGCTACCTGCGACGCCGCCGCCGATGCCGATCCCGTCGTCCCGGACGTTTCCGTCGCGCGACACTTCGCCGTAGCCCATCGGGTTGCTGGCGTCTATCTCCCAGTCGAACATCTCGGCGTAGCACTTCTGAAGCTTGCCCGCGTCGGTTCCGATGATCTCGAAGTGGACGACCGGCCGACCCATGATCCGATCCGTCCTGCGCCGCGCCGACCGGCGCGCTGGTGGCTTTCGCTGTAGTGAACACCCGTTCCATGATCGTGAGGGGGTCCGGGCGCAACTGTCGCGCTCGAACCCCCTCGAGGTCGGGAACCGCCGATCCGCTGGGTCAGCGGGCGCGCACCGCGTTGGACCGCGCGGACATCGCGCTCTTGCCGACCGCGTTGACCGCCACCACGCGGAACCGGTAGGTCCCGGCCCGCAGCCGCAGCACGGCCGACCGAGCCCCCGGCCTGATCGAGGCGGAGGTGGTGCTCGTGAGCACGTTGCCCGAGGGACTCATCCGCTGGGCGACCACGCGGTAGCTCGTGATCTTCCTACCACCGGCCCGAAGAGGCGCCTGCCACGACGCGGCGGCAGTCAGCCTGCCACCGAGTGCGCCCGACCGGGCCGCGCGGATCCTCGGTGCCGAGGGCGCCCGGAGCACGGCCGGCTTGGCTCCCGGGACCACGGCGGCCGGCGGGACCACCACGCGCGGGCCCACCACGGGCGGGGCGGCCACGACGACGAGCGGCGGGACGGCCGCCGGCGGGGAGGCGGCGGGGGGGAAGACGACCGCCGGCGGAGCCGCTGCGGGCACGGGGACAGCACCGTTGATCGTGTAGGTCACCGCCCGGACGACGCTGGGGTTGTCAGCCGCATCGAACCCGACGACCTTGAGGGACTGCGAACTGGTGACCGCGATCTGCCCGGTCACGGGGGCGCTCGCCATGGTCGGGTCGGTGACATTTGGTCCACCGAGCTGGTAGCGCAGCGCTGACGTATCGGCCGAGCCGGTCACGGACACCATCTGCGCACCGACGTACGTGCCGGTGCCCAGGCTGAGCGTGGGCGCTGCCGGCGCGATCGTGTCCTTCGGCAGGAACCGGCTGGCCCCGGCGATGACCGTCGGGATGCCGGCGATCACCCGCTTGGTCGTGATCGACAGCTTCAGCTCGCCGTCGGGAACGCCGGCCAGGGCACTGACCGGGATGGCCGTCGTCCAGGTCTGGTTGACGCCCGGCGTCGGGGGCGCGCCGGCGCTCGGTGCCGGAGTCGGGACCGCTGTGGCGGTGGCGACCACCGCGCCGTCGGGGCCGGACACCGTAACCGAGACGTTCGCGGAGTTGAACGAGACGCCGGACAGGGTGAGGTCGCCGCCAGCGGCCATCGCCGCCATGTTGACTACCCGTGGAGATGTCACCGTCGGCGCATCCATCGCGCCCAACGGGCAACCCCCGAGTCCGGGTCCGCCGACCTCGCCTGCCTCGAAGATGGTGATGCCGAGCCGGTCACCCGCCAAGTTGACCTCGTGCCACGCGAGCGCGCGCGTCTGCCCGGCCTGGGCGGTGGTGGCCGCTCCCACGCCGAGGTCGCGGTAGGTCGCGGTCCAGCCGGTCGGCCCGGCGGTAGCGTCCCAGGCCAGGTCGCCGTCCGGGGCGACGCCGCCCACGACCGCGCGGATGTCACGCTTCCCCACGAACGGCAAGAGGTCCGGGTTGACGACCCGCTGTTCGACGTTGGCCAGGTCGAGGCGGGCGCCGAGGGCGTCCGCCGCGGTCCCGTGGACCACGAAGTCGTTCATCACGCCATCGGCGTCCAACGCCATCGCCGTCCCTGCCTGGGCGGTGACGTCGATGGTCGACTGACCCACTGCCGTCTCCGGATGGCCCTTCTCGAAGACCGCAACCACGTCACCGGGCAACAGGTCCGGGGTCGAGTTGGCCCAGCAGACCCCGCCGGGGTGGTTGACCTCCAGCGTTCCGGTGTTGTCCGTCACCCCGGACGCCGAGCCGACGACGACTCCGCCGCGGGTGACCTCGACCTCCATCGGCTTGTTCGCGGGAAAGTCACCCATCGAGATGAAGTCCCGCTCGGGGAAGATCGTGAGGTTGCTGGGCATCTTGGGGATCTGGAGGAGCACCGCCGCCTGGGCCTGCGAGGCAAGCGCCGGGGCGAGCAACGACAGAGCCACCACGCCGTACGCCGCGGCGCGCGCACCACGCCGCCACGAGCCGCTTCGGGGGTGTCGGTCGAGTTGCCCGGGACCTGTTTGCCTTGGACCTGCTAGCCCGGGACTGTGGTGGTCGGGACTGTGGTGGTCGGGACTGTGGTGGTCGGGACTGTGGTGGTCGGGACTGTGGTGGTCGACCTGCGCTGGACCCGACGGCGATGGCTTCATGACGGCATTCCCCCTGGTTGTCAATGTGTGAGCGATCTCACACATGAACAGCAAAGGACAAGTGGGTGTCGGCAATCTAACGAAAAGGGCGTAGGACCTGGTCGTACGACCTTTGGATAGCAAAGAACGGGTCAAGGGTCGTACCCCACCCCCGACCGGAGTCGCTCCCACCCGCCGACGCCGGACCCACGGCGCGCGAGGGCCGGCCCACCCGGTGGACCGACCCTCGCGCCGACATGACCCGTGCTGGTGACCTCAATTCACCGGGCGAGCACCTGGTGGGACAGCGCCGAGCGTCGCGACGTTCCCCGGATGTTGACCGCATGGACGTAGAACTGGTAGCGGGCGCCCCTCACCAGATTCTTGACGGTCAGGCTTCGGGCGCGAGCCGACACGGCGCGGGTGACCACACGGGTGCTGCCGACACGGCGGATGCTGACCTTGAATCGGGTGATCGCCGCTCCACCGTTGTGCAGCGGCGGCCTCCACCTGATGGTCGCGGTGACCGGGCCGCCGCGCCTGCCGCCGGTCGCTGACCCGGCCCCGTGGAGGGCGACCAGTGCCCCCCCGCCTGGAGAGGCGTCGTTGGGCAGCCGAAGGGTCCCGACGGCGTCCCCGAGAGCCGCCGGGCGGAAGGTGACGGCAACGTTGCAGAAGGCTGCGGTAGCCAGCGTCGCCGGGCAGTCCGAGCCGGCGACGGCGAACAGACCCGTGGCCGACGCCGCCCCGACCGCCATGACCGCGTCGCCGGTGTTCCTCAGCAGCACAGTCTTTCGCAGGCTGGTCGTGCGTGGCCGGACATCGCCGAACTCAACGCTCGCCCTGCTCAGCGTTGCGTTCGGCGTGGTGCCGCTGCCGGCCAGGGCCACCGATGCCGATCCGGCAGATGCTCCGGGATGGGCGATGGTCAGGATGCCCGACTGGGCGCCGCGTGCAGCTGCGGTGTAGGCCGCGGAGACGGTGCACGAGGCACCGGAGGCGAGTGAAACACCACAGTCCTGCGATGCGGTGAACGGAGCGGTGGCGGTGGCGGTGGCGCCGACCGTCATGGGGACCACGCCGGTGTTGGTCAACGTCACCGCGCGCGGGCCGCTCGTCGAGCCGACCTTGTTGTCGCCAAAGGCGAGCGGGCCACCGGCCACGCTGGCGACGGGCAGGGTCGTCGCATGCAGCGGCACCGAGATGGCTCCCGTGGGGGTATTGGCCACCATGGTCAAGGTTGCGTTGGCGTTGGCGTTGGCGGCCGAAGTCGCGTAGCCGACGGTCACCGTGCACGCGGCACCCACTGCCACCGGCCCGGCGCTGCACGTGCTGGTCGCCGAGAACCCGGTGCCGAGCGCGCTCGGCGCGGCGACAGTCATGGGACGGTTGCCGATGTTGGTGACGGTCATCGCGCGGCTCGCGCTCACCGTGTTGCCGAAGTCGACGGCGCTCTCACTGATGGACGCCTGGGGCCCGTCCTGCAGCTTTCCCTGGACGACAAACTTGGTCTGCGTGAGGACCCCAGTCGGCCCCTGGACCCGGACGAAGTTGGCGCCCGCCGGCCCGCCCGTCACGGTATGTGGCGTCGATGCGTCGCCGATGAAGCCCGTGGGCGGGGCGGGCAGGGTGGCGTCCCACCGGAGGAACGGTCCGAGACCACCCGACATCGGGCCCTCGAAGTTGCCGGGGATCGGGGTGAGGTCCTGGGTGTCGATGATCTCTGGCCCGGGACCGACGGCGGCCACGTTGAAGGTCTTCGTGCCGAACGGCCAGGTCACCGTGTAGGCACCCGGCGTCGACACCTCGAGTTTGATCCGGGTTCGGTTGAACGTGACCTCGTGCCCGGGGCCGGGCGCAAGGTAGGCGGCTTCGGTGGCGAGCAGCACGAACCCGTTGATCCCCTTGGCCGGGTCCACAAGTTCCGCATTGGCGTTGTAGTAGAACGCCTCGCCGTCGCCGCCCATGGCGGGATCGATCAGGTCGGCCCGGCCGACCAGGCAGGACGGGGGACCGTCCAGGCACAACTGCATGGCCAGTCCGCCGGCGTCGGCGTACTACGACGGGAAGTTGGTGCTCGGATCGATAGGCCCGTGGCCGATAAGGGCGGCGCTGGCCGGCGTGACGCCGACCAGTCCAACCGCCAGAGCGGCGACGACCATCGACGCCAGGCGGGCTGGCCGCCTCCTGCCGCGGCCCTTCGTGTCGTTGCCCCGTTGCCCCGTGGTGTGTGTTGACTCTACTGACGTGCTTGCATGGCGATCCCCGTCGTCAAGGTGGCGATGTGAGCGGATCTCACGGCCAACAGTGAACGATTTGTCGCTGTCGGAAACGATTCGAGCACCCTCCGTCAGGGTCGTAGGACCTGGTCCCAGGACCAGTGACCTGTGCGCCTCAACCAAGCGCGATCAGACGCCTTCGAGGGAGACGTAGCGGCCCGCCACCCGCGCCAACCCGTCACGTCAGCTGCAGCCGCTCGTGCTGCCGCATCCCTCGCAGACGTAGCAACTGCCGGCTGGGCGCATCTTGGTGCCGCAGGACATGCACAGCGGCGCGTCGGACGCGTGTCCTTGCAGCAGCTCGAGCAGCTCCGCCGAGGACCCCACCTGCGGCGGGGCTGCCTTGACCGTCCCGGCCACGGCTACCCGGCGTTCCGACGCCGGACGTTCGGACACTGCCCGTTCGCCCGCCGCCCGGTCGCCCGCCGCCCGGTCGCCCGCCGCCCAGTCGCCCGTCGCCCGTTCGCCCGTCGCCCGGTCGGACACGGCCCGGTCGCGCACCGGTCGTTCCGATGTCGGCGCCGATTGGGCGGAGGTTTCCAGCTCCTCGGACACGTCCTCGTCGTCGTCGGCAAGGTAGGAACCGGTCTCCAGCTGGCGGGAACGCTCCTGTGCGGAATAGATGCCGTAGGCCGAGCGGGTGTCGAAGTCCAGCTGGTCCAGAGCGAGCCGACGGAAGATGTAGTCCATGATCGACTGCGCCATCCGCACATCGGGGTCGTCGGTGAGCCCGGCCGGGTCAAAGCGCATGTTGACGAACTTGGAGACGTAGGTCTCCAGCGGCACGCCGTACTGCAGGCCGATGGAGATGGCGATCGAGAACGCGTCCATCACCCCGGCCAGGGTCGAGCCCTGCTTGGACATCTTCAGGAAGATCTCGCCGAGACCGTCGTCGGGGTAGGACGAGGCGGTCATGTAGCCCTCGGCGCCGCCGACGGAAAACGAGGTCATCTCCGCGGGGCGCTTCTTCGGCAGCCGACGCCGGGTCGGGCGGTACTCGACCACCGTCTGGACGCCCGGAGCTGGGTCCTCCTCGCTCTTGCCGTCAGACAGCGGCTGCCCGACCTTGCAGTTGTCGCGGTAGACCGCGAGCGCCTTGAGGCCCAGCTTCCAGCCCTGGAAGTGGACGTCCTCGATCTCCTCCACCGTCGCCGTCTCCGGCAGGTTGACCGTCTTGGAGATCGCGCCGGACAGGAACGGCTGCACGGCGGCCATCATCCGCACGTGTCCCATCGGCGCGATCGCCCGCTCCCCCATGGCGCAGTCGAACACCTCGTAATGTTCCTGGCGCAGCCCGGGCGCGCCGATGATGTGGCCCTTCTCGGCGATGAACTCGACGATCGCCTCGATGGTCTCCTCGGAGTAGCCCATCCGGCGCAGCGCCCGCGGGATCGTCTGGTTGACGATCTGCATCGAGCCGCCGCCGACCAGTTTCTTGAACTTCACCAGCGAGAAGTCCGGCTCGATGCCGGTCGTGTCGCAATCCATCATGAAGCCGATGGTGTTGTGGCTCACGAACCCGTTGGCGACGTAGGTCACGTTCTCCGGCACTGACAGGTCGTAGGTCGGCTGGGTGCCGCCGTCCTCGTTGACGGCGACCCGCTCGAACAGGCAGTCCGCCGCGGACGGCTGCGCCGGGTCGAACATTGTGGCGTGCTGGCCCTCGCGCAGGCGGACCTCGTGGACGGGTCCGCCCCAGCCGCCGTCAGTGACGCGGGTCGTGGACGACAGGCCAACCGCGAGCAGGAGGGATCGTACGTCGGCGGCGAACGGCTCAGACGTGGTCGTCATCCTCGGCACGTCCTGGGGTGCGAAGCCGTCGGCTCCGAGGAGCCCGCGCACGAAGGCGACGTAGATGGTGCGGTCGTTCGTCTCCCGGATCGCGACGGGAACCTGAGGCGTCCAGCCCTCATCGTCGTGGTCCACACCTGGGCGCTCCTTGGCGAAGCCGGCCGCCCGCCACCACCGGGCGAGGCGCGCCGACGCCAGGAGGATCCCGCGGTTGCCCTGCTGCCGGCTCACCGTCGGTTCGAGACCGAACAGTCCTTTGGCGAGCAGCCTGATCCGCTCCACGACGTCGAGATCGGTGTCGGCGACACACAACCGCAGGCCGTCGGCGTGCAGGCTGCCGTCGGCCATGAAGTGTCCGACCAGCTCGGCGAGGTCGGGGTCGACCTCGCCGGGAGCGACCATCAGACGGTCGCCGGGGTCATGGGCGCGGTCCGGCGCCGGCAGACCTACCCGGCGTGACTCGCCCACGAGGCCCCCGAGTTGGATCGGGACGATGTCCTCGGGCGCGACCTCGGCCAGCCGCTTCCACGTCCACTGCCCGCTCTGTGGGTCGACGACCTTGATCCGGTGCGCGAGCGTGCCCTCGATGCGGTAGCCACCCTCGGTCACGACTCGGCGAGTGGGCTCCTCGCCGTTGACGAAGAACTTCGTGGCCGGCTTCGGGCCTTCGTCGGTCGAGACGTCGAAGCCGGCGTCCTGCCACCGCTCTCCCCATACGTCGCCGAGCTCCGAGAGCCGCATCAGTCCTCGGTCGCTGGGGACCAGGGTGTCCCCGGTCAGGCATCCGGTCGGGGCGAGCACCGAGGCCTGCGCGTTGCGGTAGCCGAACGCGTCTCCGACCTTGACGACGGCGTCCCACGCCTTAGTCGCCTCCACGTGCACGTCACGGTCCAGCGCACCGACCGTGCGGATGGCGTCGTGGGCGGCCGCGTGCTTGCGCATCACTCGCTTGTGGGCGGCGCTGTTGCGCGCGTAGCCCGCGTAGGGTCCGACGATGCTGGCCATCTGGGCGGAGCGGTGGTAGGCGGTCCCGGTCATCAGCGAGGTGATCGATGCCGCGAGGGCGCGCCCACCCTCGCTGTCGTAGCCGTGGCCGGTCGCCATGAGCAGAGCACCGAGGTTGGCGTAGCCGATGCCGAGCTGGCGGTAGTCCCGCGTCGTGTCGCCGATCGCCTCGGTCGGGAAGTCGGCGAAGCAGATCGAGATGTCCATCGCCGTGATGACCAGTTCGACGGTGCGGGCGAACCGCGAGGCGTCGAACGTGTCGTCTTCGCGCAGGAAGCTCAGCAGGTTCAACGACGCGAGGTTGCACGAGGAGTTGTCCAGCGACAGGTATTCGCTGCAGTTCGCCACCACCACACCGCTGACGATGTAGGAGTGGTTGCGCGGCTCCGTCAGGTTGTAGGTCGTCTCGAATCCCTGCGACTCGCGGGAGACCAGACGCACCGTCTCATCGATGGCGTAAAAGTCGTGGTTGTCGATGACCGTGGTGAGCTTGGCCTGCTTGGCCGCCAGAGTGAAGCCGATCTGCGCGGCGAACTCGCGCAGCGAGCGACCAGTGATGCGCAGGTCGAACGTCGGCCCGTCCGACCCGTAGACGACCTCGCTGCCGTCCTCGCGGGTGTGGCGGAACGAGCCCTCCTTGGGGGGGCCGGTCCGGTAGATGCGGGCCGCAATGCCGAGCGAGGCAAGCAGTTCCTGAACGCCCAGCAACAGCTCCTCGGATCGGGCACCGAGACCGACGTACCGGTTGCCCTTGTCGATCTGGTTGACCACCCAGCCATCGGCATCGAAGAGTCCTTGCAGGAAGGCCACCAGCGCCTCCTCGGGCGCCTCGTAGGCCGACCCGGGAAGGCGCTTCTCGGTGGCCCGCGCGGTCGTGACGCCAAGGCCGCGCAGGAAGGCGACCACGTCGCTGTTCGCCGACCGGAGCAGGATCGTTCCGTTGGCCTGGACGCTCGGTTTGGCGTCGAACCCGACCCACCCGGCGAGGAGCTCGGCGTGGCGGGGCAGCACCTCACGCTGGTCCTGTTCGCTGCCATAGACGGTTGTCGATCTCGTGGCTGTCAGGCATCCGTCGCCGGTGATCCACCCGAGGTAGTGAGCCAGCTCTTGGTCCCACTTGACCGGCAGAGCCAGCGTTGCGGCCTGACGGGCCACGTCCGCGGCGGTGACTGGCAACGACAGGGAGGACATGGACCGGACGGCGTACTCGAACGAACGGACCACTTCGTCGGCGGCCTCGAGATCCTCGGCAGGGACCCATCCGCGATTACGGGTCCAGAGTCGGTGGTTCGGTGTGCACCGCAGACGTGATCCGTCGGAGAAGCGCAGGGCGACAATCTCGTTGTTGCCGGTGACCATGTAGCGCACAGGACGGGTGGCCACCACCCGTGACGTCGGCGCTTCGCCTGCGGTGACGTCGTTGGTGTAGACGTCGAACGCCTCCCCGGTGGCTGCTCGGGCGACGAGGTCGCCGATCGCGATCAGGCCCTTATCCGTGACCACCCGCTGGTCGCCCGGAAAGCACGGATTGGACGCGGTGATTCGCCCTGTTTCAGGGTTCGTGTGCCAGTCGTTGATCGTGTCGTCGTACTGGACGCCCGGGTCGGCGCACTCCCAGGACGCAACCGCGATCTTGCGCCACAGTTCACGGGCGTCGACGGTGTCAATGATCTCGCCGGAGGCGCGGGCGCGCAGGCCGAAGTCGGTCCCCTGCTCGACTGCGCGCATGAACTCGTCGGTCACCCGCACCGAGTTGTTGGCGTTCTGGTATTGCACGGACGTGATGTCCTTGCCGCCGAGGTCCATGTCGAACCCGGCGTCGCGCAGCGCCCGGATCTTGTGCTCCTCCTTGGCCTTGGTCGCCACGAACTCCTCGATGTCTGGGTGGTCAACGTCGAGCACGACCATCTTCGCGGCTCGCCGAGTCGCCCCGCCGGACTTGATGGTCCCGGCGCTCGCGTCGGCGCCACGCATGAACGACACCGGGCCGGACGCGGTGCCGCCGGAGGACAGCAACTCCTTGGACGAGCGGATGCGGGACAGGTTCAGGCCGGCGCCGGAGCCGCCCTTGAAGATCAATCCCTCCTCGCGATACCAGTTCAGGATCGAGTCCATGGTGTCGTCGACGGCGAGGATGAAGCAGTTGTGCACCCGCAGACTCTGCGAGAGGTACTCCCCGGACTCCGTCTGGATGTCGTAGACCGCCAACTCGCCGAGGCTCTCGACGCGGGAGATCTCCAACCGCTGGACATCGAGGGCGGCCCGGCCTGGCAGCTCGAAGCTGCGTTCCAGCTGGGTGGCCTTGATCGGGTCGATGAAGCCGATCTCGTCGGCGAACAGACGCCGGTCAACGGTGCTCTCGATCCGCACGGTCCAGCTGCCGCCGTCGCGATCGTCGCGCTTGGACCCGACGCAGGCGAAGATGCCGTGCCGGCTCAGCAGGCCTTGCACACCACGGACGAGTGACTCGCTGACCAGGTCGAGACCGACGAGGGTCGAACCATCCCCAGCCGAGACATAGCCGTCGGCCTGGAACAGGCTGCGCAGGTAGGCCGCGACGACCGGCAACGGGGCGCTCGCCAAGCGGGTGGGAGTCGTCCTGTCCCGGCCGCGGGCGACCAGGTCCCACTGCGCCACGAACGGACGCAAGACCTCCCCGACGAGCCGGGTACGACGGCGGCCCGGCGACCCGTCCTCGGTCTGGACCGCACTCTCCGTGCGGCGCACGCCCGGGAACACCACGTCGAGCGCGGCGCTCACCCAGGCCAGTTCTGCAACGGTGCCCGTCAACGCCTCGATGGTGAGGACCTCGTTGGTCAGGGACGCGTCGGTCAGGGACGCGTCGGTCAGGGACTCATCGGACAGGGACTCGTCGGACAGGGACTCATCGGACAGGGACTCGTCGGCCCCGGCGTCCTGGCCGACGAAGCCGGCGGACTGCAGCCACCCGGCAAGGGCGGCCTCGGCCACGCCGGCCGTCGAGATCTCGGTCTCGCCGAAGGCGGCGCGACGGTGCCACTCAAGCTGGTCGCCCACGGTCAACGTGCCGGCTGCCACGAACCGCCCAGTCCCCTCGCCTGAGCTCTTCCACACGAGGTGGTCTCCGGTGACGTCCAGGGTCTGCCCGGACGTGAGGTGCACCCGAAGGACCGACCTGGTCCCGTTGTGCTTCACCGCGACGATCTGGGTCACCCCGTGCGCGTCGTAGACCTTGTGGCCGATGGCCCGCCGCTCGACGAGCTCGCCGATGGGCACCAGGCCGGCCGGCGTCGAGACCATGGAGTCGTAAGGCTGGCAGGCCGAAACCTGCTGCGGGGACGACGTGCCGACGTTGAACCAGACCGGGGAGTTGAACGAGAACACCTGGTGCAGCAGGGCCCACGTCAGCTCGTGCTCGAACAGCTCGCCATCCTCGGTCGTCGCGAAGTAGCCGTGCTGCTCCCCGGCTGCGCGGTAGGTCTTGACGACGCGGTCGAGAAGCTGCTTAAGGCTCCATTCGCGGGCGTCGGTGTCGAGTGCTCCGCGGAAGTATTTCGTCGTCACGATCGTGGATGCGTTGACCGACCAGAAGTCGGGGAACTCAACGCCGTGCTGCTCGAAGATCTTCTCGCCGGTGCGCCAGTTCTGCTGGACGACGTCGCGCCGCTCCCAGATCACCTCGTCATAGGGGTGCACACCGGCCGTCGTGTGGATGCGCTCGATCGTGAGGCCTGCGGCGGGCTTGCCGGCCCTGATGACCCGGGCCTTGTCCTGCGACGTCTCCGTCATGTGCACTCCTTCGAAACTCGTGCTATGCCAACGGTTGTGGGGCTCCGGGCATGCCCCGGAAGGGCAGCGTTCAGGGTCCGGTGCGCAGTTCGCGCTCGGCCCGCAACAGGGAGATCTCGGCCTCGAAGTCGGCCAGCGACTCGAAGCTTCGGTAGACCGAGGCGAACCTCAGGTAGGCCACCTCGTCGAGCTCGCGCAGCGGCTCGAGCACAGCCATGCCGACCTCGTGCGCCTCGACCTCGGCCGCGCCGCTGGCACGCACCGATTCCTCGACCTGCTGGGCGAGCAAGGCGAGGTCGTCCTCGGTGACGGGGCGGCCCTGGCAGGCCTTGCGCACCCCCACGAGCACCTTGGTGCGACTGAAGGGCTCGCTGGCGCCCGAGCGCTTGGTCACGGTCAGGGACGCGCTCTCCACCGTGGTGAACCGCCGGCCGCACTCCGGGCACTGGCGGCGGCGGCGGATCGCCGTGCCGTCCTCGCTGGCGCGGCTGTCGACGACCCGGCTGTCGTCGTGGCGGCAGAAGGGGCAGTGCATGACGGGACACCTCCTCGAGGCATGGCGGGGTAGGGGCTCACGGCTGGTGATGTGGGCTCGCCCAGTGGACGGTGCAGGTGCCCTGTGGACGACGATGTGAGGCTTCCTGTGGAGAACCAGGCGAAGCTGGGGACTACATGTGGATGACTTACAGGGATGTAACTACTAGATGTGGTAACCGTAGGCCGACCGTGCACCGAGCGCAAGACGGCGGAACCGCCGATCGATGACCCCGGCGGAGTTCACCCGCGGCCACCGGCGCATCGATGCAGGTCAGCGGCCTAGCTCCACGGGGACAGATCCGGACAAGGCGTGAGACACCTCGTGCTGGTCGGCGTGTCGTGGCGGCCAACGGCGGTCACTCGGCCTGCATGCGGATTGCCAGCGTGTGCCTCGGTCAGCTGTGGGCGGGGACCAGGAGGACCTGTCCGACCCGCAGGGTGCTCGACGAGAGCCCGTTCATCGCCTGGATGCGAACGATCGTGGCCCGAGGGTCGGCGTCCGGGACGGCGCGCCGCGCGATCTGCCACAGCGTCTGCCCCGACGTGACCGTCACTCGCTCCGCGACGGTTGCGCCTTGGCGCGGCGCCGCGCTGGCCGGTGCCCGCAGCACCGCGAAGGCAGCCAGCACGACAGTGAGCACCAGGATCGCCGCGACGAGACGGCCCCGAGCGGTCAACCGGACTTGTGTGCGGCCTGGGATGGCGGAGCGGCCCGCCTCGGTCCCAGAGGCCACAGGTATGGCCGTCACAGGTCGGGTCGCCACGGGCCGACTCCGGACGGTGCGGGTCACCGCGGGTCGGATCGCGCTCCGCCGGGCCGGGCGGCGGGACAGGCGGGGGGACCCCGCGCCGATGCTCATAGAACTCATCAGAGCCTCCATCTCTTGATCGAACTACTGTTCGATCGAACGTACAGTCGAATGTCTACCGCATCGAGGAAGAAATATCCACAACACGTCGAACAGGTGTTTGAACTGACGCCGAAAGATCGCTAACGTCAAGGCCTGAACCAAGGACCCCGACCGCAGCCACCAACCGCCGTCAGGACCGAGGCTGGCGCAAGGGTCCGACAAGACCAGATCGAGCGGTTCTCAGGCCGAGCACGTGGCCCGACCCGCAGACACCGCAGATGAGGGAGGCAGGGCATTGACCAGGCGAGACGGCAGCGAGCGCGAGGACGTCACAGAGCAGGACGTCACAGAGCAGGATGTCGCGCAGAAGGATGTCACCGAGCAGGACGTCGCGACCAAGGACATCGCGACCAAGGACGGCCGGGCCAAGGGCGCTCCGCGTCGGCGAGCCACGCCCAAGGACGGGGCCAAGAGCGGGGGCAAGGACGCGCTGAAAGGCGCGGCTAGCGTGAGCGAGATCCCGGACGGCCCCGTCGACGAGTCGGGGCTGACCCCCCGCCAGCGCAAGGTCATGGAGGTCATCCGGGCTGCGGTCGAGCGACGGGGCTACCCACCGAGCATGCGCGAGATCGGTGATGCCGTCGGCCTGACCAGTTCCTCCAGCGTCAGCCATCAACTCGTGACCCTGCAGCGCAAGGGCTTCCTGCGGCGGGACCCCAACCGCCCTCGGGCCATCGAAGTCATGGAACGGGCGGGCCGGTCGGCCCGCCCGGCCAGGTCAGGCCGAGGCGGCCGCGCGGCGCCGACCGCCGTTGCAGCCAGCGGGTCAGATGTCTTCGGCGGAGATACCCTCGACGTGACCGGCAGCGGCGACGCCCGCCCGGCGGCGACGTATGTCCCGCTCGTGGGTCGCATCGCGGCCGGTGGCCCCATCCTGGCGGAGGAGGCCATCGAGGACGTGTTCCCGCTGCCCCGTCAGGTCGTCGGCGACGGCACCCTGTTCCTGCTTCAGGTCAGCGGCGACTCGATGGTCGACGCGGCGATCTGTGACGGCGACTGGGTGGTGGTGCGCCAGCAGCCGGTGGCCGACAACGGCGACATCGTCGCGGCGATGATCGACGGCGAGGCAACCGTCAAGACGTTCAAGCGGCGTGACGGCCACGTCTGGTTGATGCCGCACAACCCCGCCTACGACCCGATCCCCGGCGACGACGCAACGGTGCTGGGGCGGGTGACCGCCGTGCTGAGACGCCTGTGACCCGCTGGCGACATCGCAACGGGCGCGGACCCAGCCCGGCGCCCCGGCTCATAGACCCCGGGTGCGCGCCTGCCACAGGACACGCATCGTCCACTGTGCGGCAAGCGCGACGGCGGCGAGATAGAGCCCGTGGCCGACCGAAACCCATGGGTCCCCGTCGATGCCGAATGCCGCCGCCAGCAGCCTTCCCGCGCCGGCGATCAGCAGCAGGACGGCGACGGGAACCATCACCGCATAGAGGATCTCTACAATGACCGCGTCGTGACGCTCCGTAGTCCGCTCGCTCACGCTCTCCACGGTAGGAGCCGGGCGAGGCCGGGCGGGGACCGGCGAAGGTCGAGGAGGTGAACTCTCCCCGTCACGGTCGGGCGAGGCCACGCCGGTCGCGTCGTGGGCCGGCGGAGACGCGAGCCGGGCTCAGTCGTGCTGGCGACGCAGCCTCGGGATGGGCGCGGGCAGCCCAGGCGGGCAGCCCAGGCGGGCAGCCCAGGGGCCGCGGACGGTCACCCCGCAGCGAAGGTCCCGACCACGCTGCCCTGGGCGAGCGCCTTGCCCCTGATCGCCGCGAGCGCCCGCTGAGTGGCGACGCCAGCGCTCATGGTGGTCGGGGAGCGCAGCGCGTAGAGCGTGAAGCGGTAGTGGTGGGTACCGCTGGGTGGGCACGGCCCGTCGTAGGCCGCGCGCCCCTTGCTGTTCAGGGCATGCCGCGCCCCCGCCGGCACGCCCCCCTGGCCCAGCCCCGTTGCCGTCCGGTCGATGCCGAACAGCACCCAGTGCCAGAACGTGCCCCCTGGGGCATCGGGGTCGCTCATCACCAGCGCCAGCGATCCCGTTCCCGCCGGGAGTCCGGACCACTGCAGCGGAGGCGACACGTTGCGGCCGTTGCAGGTGAACAGAACCGGGATCGGGGCGCCCGGCGCGAAGGCGCTGCTGACCACCGTGAGCGGCGCATCCGACCCGACGGCCGTGCTGGTGTCCTTGCCTGCGTTGAGAAATCCGCAGCCGGCCAGCAGGATCATGAGCACCAGCAGCACCGGCAGCACCGGCAGCACGCGCCGGACGGGGAGAACGGGCAGCGCGGGTGTCCCCACCCGACCTAGCAGCAGCATGGCCCCGACGGTAGCCGTCGACGGCAGGGTCAGGTCTCACGGCGTACGTCGGTGGGCTCCTTGTCCGGGCGCAAGCCCCGCCACGACGGGTGACGCATCCGGCCATCGCGAGTCCACTCCGCGAACACGACCTCGCCGACCAGTCGCGGGCTCACCCAGCGCGCGCCGCGCGCATCCGCCGGTGGCAACATCTCGGCGAACGCTGGGCTGGGTCGCTCCAGGCGGCCAAGGCGGTCCATCAGATCGGCGAGGGAGCGCTCCGAGAAGCCGGTGCCGACGCGGCCGGCGTAGCCGAGCGCCCCATGCTCATCGGGCACGCCCACGAGCAGTGCGCCGAACTGGCCGTCGCGGCGCCCTCGGCCCGGCGTCCAGCCGCCGACGACGACCTCCTGCATCCGCTGGTGCTTGACCTTGACCCATTCCCGGGACCGGCGCCCAGGCTGGTACGTCGAAGAGTGCCGTTTCGCGACCACCCCTTCGAGACCGCGTCCGAGAGACAGGGTCATTGCCGCGGCGCCGTCGCCCTGGAAGGCCGGCGGTGCGGCCCAGGGGACCGGGTCGGACCCCGGGTCGGACCCCAGGCCGAGCCTGAGCTCCTCGAGCGCGGCGCGGCGCTCGTCGTACGGCCGGTCCAGCAGCGGCCGGCCGGCATCGACCAGCAGGTCGAACACCAGCAGGTGCACCGGAGTGCCAACCAGCAGCGCGCGGCTCGGGTGCTGCACGTGCATCCGCGCCTGCAGCAGCCCGAAACTGGGTCGACCCTCGGGGTCGAGGGTCACGATCTCCCCGTCGAGGACGACGTGTCGCCGACCGAGCGCCGCGCCGAGCCCTCCGAGCTCGGGGTAGGTCGCGAGCACCTCACGGTAGTTGCGGGTCAGCACCCGTACCTTCGCGTCCTCGACGTAGACGACGGCGCGGACGCCGTCCCACTTCATCTCGAAGGCCCAGTCCGATTCCTCGGCGGGTGAGGGCAGCGCCCCCGGCGTCGCCAGCATCGGTCGGATCAAGGCGGAAAGGGGCGTCACTGCCGCGCCAGTCCCGCCAACCGCCGCAGTGCGCCGGTGGCCGTGTCGTGGTCGACGGTGAGCCAGAACGGGGGCAGCGACTGGCGCAGGAACTCGCCGTAGCGGGCCGTGGCCAGCCGCGAGTCCAGCACGGCGACGACGCCGCGGTCACTGGACCTGCGGATCAGGCGTCCCGAGCCCTGGGCCAGAAGCAGTGCGGCATGCGCGGCGGAGACGGCCATGAACCCGTTGCCGCCGGCGTCGGCCACCGCCTGCGCCCGCGCCGACATCAGCGGGTCGTCGGGGCGGGGGAACGGGATGCGGTCGATCACCACCAACAAGCATGCATCACCGGGCACGTCGACCCCCTGCCACAGCGACAGCGTCCCGAACAGGCAGGTGGCCGGGTCGGCCGCGAACGCGCGGACGAGGCTCGCGGTGCGATCCTCACCTTGGCAGAGCACCGGAAAGTCCAGGCGCACCCGCATCTCCGCCGCCGCCGCGGCCGCGGCGCGCATGGACGAGAAAAGGCCCAGGGTACGACCGCCGGCGGCAAGGACCAGGCTGGCCAACTCGTCCAGAGCAAGCGGTGAGGCCCCGTCGCGTCCGGGCGGCGGCAGCCGGCGCGCGACGTACAGGATGCCCTGGCGGGGGTAGTCGAACGGCGAGCCGACATCGAGTCCTCGCCAGGCCGGCGCCTCGTCGCCGGTGAGCCCGAGGGTGCGCGCGACCGGATCGAAGCTGCCACCCAGTTCGAGGGTGGCGCTGGTCAGCACGACGGTGCGGTCGCCGAACAGGGCGTTCCGCAGCAGGCCGCCGACGGACAGGGGCGCAACCCGCAGCACGGGCCCGCCGCGAGGTTCGTGGGCAATCCAGCTCACGTCGTAGGGCGAGTGGGCGGCCAGTCGCTCGGCGGTCTCAAAGACGGTCCCGAGCAGCGCCTGGGCGATCCGTTTGCGGCCCTCGTCGGCGTCCTTGACCCGGGTCAGCTCGGACTGCCCCTCCCGGGCCGCATCGCGCACGAGGGCGACCGCGGTGGCGAGCTGTTCGGGTTGCTTGACGATGCGACCCTCCGGCAGCGCGGCCAGCGCGGCCTCGAGCGTGGCGGCGGCGGCGACCAGGGCGTCGACCGGCCCGTCGTCGAGCATCCGGCGGCTGCGCGCGGCGGCCGACTCGACGAGCGCCTTGGTCAGCTCGTCGGTCGCCACCCCGGTGACCCGGTCGACGAGTTCGTGGGCCTCGTCCACGACCACGACCCCGTGCTCGGGCAGCACCGCGAAGTCCTCCATCGCGTCGATGGCCAGCAGCGCGTGGTTGGTGACAACCACCTGGACCTTGGCGGCCCGCTCACGCGAGCTCTCGGCGAAACACTCGCTGCCATGCGGACATTTAGCCGCACCGAGGCACTCCCGGGCGGACACGCTGACCTGGCGCCAGGCCCGGTCCGCGACCCCCGGCAGCAGCTCGTCCCGATCACCTGTCTCGGTCTCCTCGGCCCAGGACCGCAGCCGTACGACGTCGCGACCCATCGCGGTCGTCGGTGACGCGTCGAACAGCGCCTCGTTCTCGCCGTCATCGGGCATGCCGCCGTAGACCTTGTTCTTGCACACGTAGTTGCTGCGGCCCTTGAGAATCGCGAACGTCGGTCGGAACCCGAGGACCGGCTCGACGGCATCAACGAGGGCCGGCAGGTCGCGCTCGACGATCTGGTTCTGCAGGGCGATGGTGGCGGTGGCGACCACGACCGGGCCGTCGTGCAGCAGCGCGGGCACGAGGTAGGCGAGCGACTTGCCAGTGCCCGTGCCGGCCTGCACGAGCAGGTGATCGCCGCCGGCCATCGCGTCGGCCACCGTCTCGGCCATCAGGACCTGCCCGGGTCGCTCCGCTCCCCCGACGCCGGCGACGGCCGCGGCGAGCAGCGCCCGGACTCGCTTGTGGCCGCGGGCCGGGTCGATGGGGGGCACGGGACCCCAGGCTAGCCACCGCGGGAGGTTAGGGTCGCGGGCATGCCGCTGCCCCCGCTGATCCCCCGCGCCGTGTTGTTCGGCAACCCGGACCGGATCGGGCCCAGTCTGTCCCCCGACGGCACCCGGCTGGGCTTCATCGCACCCGAGGATGGGGTTCTCAACGTGTGGGTCGGGCCGGCCGAGGACCCTGCGGCTGCCGGGGCGGTCACGCACGACCGGGACCGCGGCATCCGGGACTACTTGTTCTGCCACGACGACACGACCCTGCTCTACCTGCAAGACACCGAGGGCAACGAGGACTGGCGGATCTACGCCCTCGACCTGGCCAGCGGGGACGTGCGCCTGCTCACGCCGCCGGACAAGGTGCAGGCCCAGCTCATCGGGCACAACCGGTGGCACCCCGCCACGGTGCTGATCGGCCTCAACCAGAACAACCCCCAGCTGCACGACATCTACCGGCTCGACCTCGGCACCGGAGAGATCACCCTCGACACCCGCAACCCCGGCTTCCTGTCATGGCTGGTCGACGCCGACCTCGTGGTGCGCGGCGGGATGACCATGGCCTCCGACGGCAGCGTGACCCTCATGCGACGGACCGAACCGGGCAGCACCGACCCCTCGAAAAACGCGCCCGGCGACACCGACCCCGGCACCGACGCGGCCGGCACCAACGCGGCCGAACACGAGGAATGGGAACCGGTTCTCGTCATCCCGCCCGAGGACGCGACGACCACCGAGGTGGTCGGGTTCGACCGGTCCGGCACCGCCCTCTACCTGGTCACCCCGCTCCAGGCGAACGCCAGCCGGCTGATCCGGCTGGACTGGGCCGCCGGCACGGCAGGCGTCCCGCCCGCCTACACCGTCGTCGCCGAGGACCCCACCTTCGACGTGTCCGACGTGTGGCGCCACCCCGAGACCCGCCACCCGCAGGCGATCTGCCTCGACGCCGAACGCACCCGCATCGTCACGCTCGACCCTGCCCTGGACCGCGACCTCGAGATCCTGCGCGGCTTGGGCGACGGCGAGCTCGGGGTGGACCGGTCGGTGCGCTCGGACACCCGATGGCTGGTCTCCGTCGCCGCCTCTGACGGCCCGGTCCGCTATTACAGCTATGACCGCCCGACCGGGGCGACGACGTTCCTGTTCGCGCACAAGGACGCCCTGGCCGACTACGAGCTCGCCCCGATGGAGCCGTTCTCGTTCACGGCGCGCGACGGGCTGACCGTGCAGGGATATCTGACCTTCCCGCCGGGCGTGGACCGGACCAACCTGCCGGCGGTGCTCGACGTACACGGTGGTCCATGGGCGCGGGACCGGTGGGGGTATGCGCCGCAGGCCCAGTGGCTGGCAAACCGCGGTTACCTGTGCGTGCAGGTCAACTTCCGGGGCTCCACGGGCTACGGCAAGGCGTTCCTCGCGGCGGGCGACAAGCAGTGGGGCCGGGCCATGCACGACGACCTGGTGGACGCGGTCGGCCACGTCGTCGGACAGGGCTGGGCCGACGCCGACCGGGTGGGCATCGCCGGCGGATCCTACGGCGGCTATGCGGCGCTGGCCGCGGCAGCCTTCACCCCCGAGGTGTTCCGCTGCGCGATCGACCTCGTCGGTCCCTCGAACCTGCTGACCCTGCTTGACTCGATCCCCGACTACTGGGAGCCGATGCGGGCGATGCTCTACCAGCGGGTGGGCAATCCCGAGACCGAGCACGACATGCTGTGGGACCGCTCGCCGCTGGCTCATGCGCAGGACATCGCCATCCCCGTGCTGGTCGCGCAGGGCGCCAACGACCCGCGGGTCAAGCAGGCCGAGGCGGACCAGATCGTCGCGGCCATGGTCGCGAAGGGGCTTCCGCACGACTACCTGCTGTTCCCCGACGAGGGTCATGGCCTGGCCAAGCCGGCCAACCGGGAGATCTTTTACGCCGCGGCGGAACGGTTCCTCGGCGAGCACCTCGGCGGGCGCACCGAGTGATCCGGCGGCTCAGCCCGGTGTTCACCACGTGAGCCGGCCGGCTCAGCCCGGAGCCGGAACGACCCGGCCGTACGGCGACAGCTCGGCGGCCAGCGCGGCGGTGACCCTGGCCGTGACGCGGGTGCCCTCGGCGCCGTGCTCGGTGCCCAGCAGCTGGCCCTCCTCGTGGATGCGGGAGACGAGGTCGCCGCGGCCGTAGGGCAGCAACACGTCCACGTCGACCGCGGGCCGCGGAAGCTCGTTCTCGATCACCGACCACAGCTCGTCCAGCCCGAGGCCGGTGCGGGCCGAGACGACCACGCTGCGCGGCTCGCGCCGCTGCAGCCGGTCGAGCACCTCCGGGTCGGCGGCATCGGCCTTGTTGATGACCACCATCTCGGGCACGTGGCGCGAGTCGAGATCGGCCAGCACCTGGCGCACCGCGGCCAGCTGGGATTCGGGGTCCGCGTCCGAGCCGTCGACCACGTGCAGGATCAGGTCGGCGCTCGCGACCTCCTCCAGGGTGGAGCGGAACGCCTCGACCAGGTCGTGCGGCAGGTGGCGGACGAACCCGACGGTATCTGTGACGGTGAAATCGCGCCCGTCCTCGGTCTGGGCCCGGCGCACGGTGGGATCGAGAGTCGCGAACAGCGCGTTCTCGACCAGCACCCCAGCGTCGGTCAGCCGGTTGAGCAACGAGGACTTGCCGGCGTTGGTGTAGCCCACGATGGCGACCGAGGGAACCTCGTGGCGGCGGCGTTCCTGGCGCTTGGTGTCCCGGGCGGTGCGCATGCCGGCGATCTCGCGGCGCAGCTTGGCCATCCTGGTGCGGATCCGCCGCCGGTCGGTCTCGATCTTGGTCTCACCGGGGCCGCGGGTCCCGACGCCCCCGGAGGAGCCGCCGGCGCCGCCGGCCTGGCGGGACATCGACTCGCCCCAGCCACGCAGGCGGGGCAACATGTATTGCATCTGCGCC
>JBBRHF010000016.1:0-35928 GCA_038223055.1 Actinomycetes bacterium
ATCACCACCACCGGTGGGGTCACCTATCTCGCTCTGCGACCGCTGCTGGCCGACTTCGTCCTCTCGATGCCCAGGGGGGCGGCGGTCGTCTACCCCAAGGATGCCGGCCAGATTGTCCATATGGCGGACATCTTTCCCGGGGCGAGGGTCGTCGAGGCGGGGGTCGGGTCCGGCGCCCTCACGATGTCGCTGCTGCGGGCGGTCGGGGACGAGGGGCTCGTCGCGTCGTACGAACGACGCGCCGACTTCGCCGCCGTCGCCACAGCCAACATCGAGTCCTTCTTCGGCGGAACCCACCCAGCCTGGCGGCTCACCGTCGGCGACCTCGTCGAGTCGCTCGACCAGACCGAGGTCGACCGGGTCGTGCTGGACATGCTGGCTCCCTGGGAGACCCTCGACGCCGTGTCGCAGGCGCTCGTCCCGGGGGGTGTGATCATCGCCTACGTCGCGACGGCGACCCAGTTGTCCCGCACGGCCGAGGCGCTGCGCGCTCACGGCACGTTCACCGAGCCCGCCGCGTGGGAGTCGCTGGTCCGCGGCTGGCACCTCGAAGGCCTGGCGGTGCGCCCGGAGCACCGCATGGTCGGGCACACCGGATTCCTGCTGACCTCGCGCCGGCTCGCGGACGGTGTGCCGCCGCCGCTGCGGCGGCGCCGGCCGGCGAAGGGGATGTCCGCCGACGTGCCGCCGACGGGGGATTCCGCGGCGGGATAGGGACGGCGGACGGACGACCGGGAACGGTGACGGCCCCCGACGACTCACGAGGTCGGCGTCACCTCGGGGCATGGCGACGGTAGGGTCGTCCCGATGGCTCTCGACCAGGAGCCCTCCTCGAGGGAGGTGACACCGTGGCTGCCTCAGATCATCCAGTCGGGGAGTCGCATGGCGGAGCGTCCCGACGCTCCGATGAGCTCGCCCACCAGGTCGAGGCGCTGCAGGACGAGGTGGAGGTCCTGCGTCGGCGGCTGACCGAGTCGCCACGCCACCTGCGCGCTCTGGAAGAGCGACTCGCCGACCTGCAGACAAACCTTGCATCGGTCACAACACAGAACGAACGGCTCGTGAGCACCCTCAAGGAGGCTCGCGACCAGATCGTCGCGCTCAAGGACGAGGTCGACCGGCTCGCTCAGCCGCCGGCCGGTTTCGGCACCTTCATTCAGCGCAACGACGACGACACCATCGACATCTTCACCGGGGGACGCAAGCTGCGGGTCGCGTGCAGCCCGAGCATCCAGCTCGACGACCTGCGCCGCGGCCAGGAGGTCATGCTCAACGAGGCGATGAACGTCGTTGCCGCCTTCGCCTTCGAGTCCGTCGGCGAGGTCGTGACACTCAAGGAGGTGCTCGCCGACGGGGAGCGGGCCCTCGTCGTCGGGCACACCGACGAGGAGAAGGTCGTCCGGCTGGCGGAGCCGCTGCGCGGGGACAAGTTGCGGGTCGGCGAGTCGCTGCTGCTGGAGCCCCGTTCGAACTACGTCTACGAGCGCATCCCCAAGTCCGAGGTGGAGGAGCTCGTCCTCGAAGAGGTCCCGGACATCGACTACTCCTTGATCGGCGGCCTGGCCGCCCAGATCGAAATGATCCGCGACGCCGTCGAGCTGCCCTACCTGCACCCCGAGCTGTTCAAGGAGCACAAGCTGCGCCCGCCCAAGGGTGTCCTGCTCTACGGCCCGCCCGGGTGTGGCAAGACGCTGATCGCCAAGGCGGTCGCCAACTCGCTGGCCAAGAAGGTCGCCGAGGTCACCGGGAGGCCGGAGGGGCGCTCGTTCTTCCTCAACATCAAGGGCCCAGAGCTGCTCAACAAATACGTCGGGGAGACCGAGCGCCAGATCCGGCTGGTGTTCTCCCGGGCCCGGGAGAAAGCCTCGGAAGGCACGCCGGTCATTGTGTTCTTCGACGAGATGGAGTCGCTGTTCCGCACCCGCGGGTCGGGCGTGTCCTCCGACGTCGAGAACACCATCGTCCCGCAGCTGCTGGCCGAGATCGACGGCGTCGAGGGCCTGGAGAACGTCCTGGTGATCGGTGCGTCCAACCGCGAGGACATGATCGACCCGGCCATCCTGCGGCCGGGCCGGCTCGACGTGAAGATCAAGATCGAGCGGCCGGACGCCGAGTCGGCGCGCGACATCTTCTCGAAATACATCACCGCCGACCTGCCCCTGCACGCCGACGATCTCCGGGAGAACGGCGAGGATCCGGTCGCCACCGTCGGAGCGATGATCCTTCGCACGGTCGAGCGGATGTATTCCGAGCTCGATGAGAACCGGTTCCTCGAGGTCACCTATGCCAACGGGGACAAGGAGGTCCTTTACTTCAAGGACTTCAACTCCGGCGCCATGATCCAGAACATCGTCGATCGGGCCAAGAAGATGGCGATCAAGGACCTGCTCGACCTCGGTCAGCGGGGCATCCGGATCGCCCACCTGCTGGCGGCCTGCGTCGATGAGTTCAAGGAGAACGAGGACCTGCCCAACACCACCAACCCCGACGACTGGGCCCGCATCTCCGGCAAGAAGGGCGAGCGCATCGTCTACATCCGCACCCTCATCCAGGGCAAGCAGGGCACCGAGGCAGGCCGGTCCATCGACACGGTGGCCAACACCGGCCAGTACCTCTAGGTAACCCACGCAGGTGGCCTAAAACCGGACCCCAGCACGTAGGCTTCCGGCATGACCGTCTGGCGCGTGGTGGGGACCGAGACGGAGTACGGCATCTCGGTCCCGGGCAACCCCTCGGCCAACGCTATGCTCATCTGCTCGCAGGTGGTGAACGCCTACTCCCCGCCCACGTCGGTGCGTGCCCGCCGGACCCGGTGGGACTTCGAGGAGGAGAGTCCGTTGCGCGACGCGCGCGGGTTCGACCTGGCGCGGGACATCGCCGACCCCAGCCAGCTCACCGACGAGGAGGTCGGGCTGGCCAACGTGATCCTCACCAACGGTGCCCGGCTCTACGTCGACCACGCCCACCCGGAGTTCTCCTCGCCCGAGTGCACTAACCCCCGCGACGCCGTGCTCTGGGACAAGGCGGGGGAGCGGATCATGGCTGAGGCCTCCCGCCGGGCTGCTCAGATCCCCGGCACCGCGCCCATCAGCCTCTACAAGAACAACACCGACAACAAGGGTGCCTCCTACGGCACGCACGAGAACTACCTCATGCGCCGGGAGACCCCGTTTGCCGACATCGTCAAGCACCTCACACCGTTCTTCGTGTCCCGGCAGGTCGTCTGCGGGTCGGGCCGGGTCGGCATCGGGCAAGACGGCCGGGGCGACGGGTTCCAGATCTCGCAGCGGGCCGACTACTTCGAGGTCGAGGTCGGCCTGGAGACCACTCTCAAGCGCCCCATCATCAACACCCGGGACGAGCCGCACGCCGTGGCGGACAAATATCGCCGGCTGCACGTCATCATCGGGGACGCCAACCTCGCTGAGGTCTCGACCTACCTGAAGGTCGGCACCACCAGCCTCGTGCTGGCCATGATCGAGGACAACTTCCTCTCCGGTGACCTCGGCGTCGAGCGGCCGGTGGCGACCCTGCACGCCGTGTCCCACGACCCGTCGCTCAAGGCTCTCGTGACCCTTCGGTCCGGCCGCACGCTGACGGCGGTGCAACTGCAGATGGAATACGCCGAGCAGGCGCGCAAGTACGTCGAGGACCGCTACGGCTCGGACACCGACGACATGACCCGCGACGTGCTCGACCGGTGGGAGTCTGTGCTCGTCCGGCTGGAGACCAACCCGATGTCGTTGACCCGCGAGCTGGACTGGGTGGCGAAGAAGGCAATCCTGGAGGGCTACCGGGCCCGTGACGGGCTCGCCTGGGAAGCCCCCCGACTGGCAGCCGTGGACTTGCAATACTCCGACGTACGGGCCGAGAAGGGTCTCTACAACCGGCTCGCCGCCTCCGACCGGTTCGACCGGATCGTGACCGAGGAGGAGGTGACCCGGGCCATCACGGCGCCTCCCGAGGATACTCGGGCCTACTTCCGCGGTCGCTGCCTCGCGCAATACGCCGACGAGGTCGCGGCCGCCTCCTGGGACTCGGTGATCTTCGACCTGCCCGGGCGTGACTCGCTGCAACGGGTGCCCACCCTCGAGCCGCTGCGGGGCACGAAGGAGCACGTCGGCGCCCTGCTGGACCGCTGCCGGACGGCGCAAGAGCTCGTCGACGCGATCACCGGCGCCTGAGCCTGGAAAACCTTCGTCCCCGCGGGCGGCTAGGGTCGGTCCCGAGCACGCGCAAGTCACCCGGCCAGGAGGTTCCATGCCATCGAAGGACACCGGCGGTCAGAAGCGCACCGGCAAGGCCTCCGCGGAGGTCGACGAGGTCGCCACCGAGACCACGCCCGACGTCGCCGAGCGCAAGGAGAAGCTCGACCAGGACATCGACGCCATCCTCGATGAGATCGACGAGGCGCTCGAGGAGAACTCCGAGGACTTCGTGCGAGGTTTCATCCAGAAGGGTGGCCAGTAGCGCGTGGCGCTCGATGATGCCCGTCTTCCGGCTGCCTACTTCACCTCCGGCAGCTCGTCGTTCGCCGAGTTCCTCGGCGCGCACGCACCCGAGCTGCTGCCCGGCCGGCGCACCCCACCGGCGACGGCGGTGACCACCGAGGCCCCGCACGGCACGACCATCGTCGCCCTCAGCTTCTCCGGTGGCGTGGTCATGGCCGGCGACCGGCGCGCCACGATGGGCAACTACATCGCCCAACGCGACATCGAGAAGGTCTTCCACGCCGATGACTACTCGTGCGTCGGCATCGCCGGCACCGCGGGGATCGCCATCGAGATGGTGCGGCTGTTCCAGGTCGAGCTCGAGCATTACGAGAAGATCGAGGGGACGACGCTGTCCCTCGAGGGCAAGGCCAACCGGCTCGCCATGATGATCCGCAACAACCTCGGCATGGCCATGCAGGGCCTGGCCGTCGTGCCGCTGTTCGCCGGCTTCGACCTCGAGACCGACAAGGGCCGCATGTTCAGCTACGACGTGACCGGCGGGCGCTACGAGGAGCACCAGTTCTACTCCGTCGGCTCGGGCTCGGTGTTCGCCCGCGGAGCGTTGAAGAAGCTCTGGCACGAGGGGCTGTCGGGCGACGACGCAACCCTGTGTGCCGTGCAGGCCCTCTACGACGCGGCCGACGAGGACTCCGCCACTGGCGGTCCCGACCTCACCCGCCGGTTGTTCCCGGTCGTGGTCACTGTCAGCGCCGAGGGCTACCGGCGCCTGTCCGACGACGAGGTCGGTGCCCACGTCGAGACCGTTCTCGCCGGTCGGATGTCCAACCCCGGCGGCCCGCCCGCCCCGCTGCGATGATGATCCTCACGACAGAGGAGCGCATGCCGTGACCATGCCGTTCGGCTACGTCTCGCCCGAACAGATCATGAAGGACCGGGCCGACTACGCCCGAAAGGGCATCGCCCGCGGGCGCAGCGTCCTCGTCCTCGCCTACGACGCCGGCATCCTGTTCGTCGCTGAGAACCCGTCCCGGGCGCTGCACAAGATCAGCGAGATCTACGACCGGATCGCGTTCGCCGCGGTGGGCAAGTACAACGAGTTCGAGAACCTGCGCATCGCGGGGGTGCGCCTGGCAGACATGCGGGGCTACTCCTACGACCGGCGCGACGTCACCGGCCGGGGCCTGGCCAACGCCTACGCCCAGACCCTCGGCACCATCTTCACCCAGGAATCCAAGCCCTACGAGGTGGAGATCGTCGTCGCCGAGGTGGGGCAGACCGCGGAGAGCGACCAGATCTACCGGCTCACCTACGACGGCTCCGTCGCCGACGAGCACGGCTACGTCGCGATGGGCGGGCAGGCCGAGGCCAACTCCCAGGCGTTGCAGCAGCGCTACGTCGACGGCATGTCCCTGACCGGGGCGCTGGCCGTGGCCGTCGAGCTGCTCGGCAAGGACCCCGTCAGCGGCGAGCAACGCGCGCTCACGCCCGACCAGCTCGAGGTCGCCATCCTGGACCGGGCCCGGCCCCGGCGAACGTTCCGGCGCCTGACCGGGGCCGCGCTCAGCGCTCTGTTGGCATCCTCCGCTGGGGCCGCGGCCTCGGCCTCGGCCACCGCAGAAGCGGACCGCCGGGGCGAGCCGGCACCGGTGGGAGGCCTCGTCCCGGACGAGCGCGAGCAGTCCCCACCCACCTCCCTCGCCGGTGGGGCGCGGGAGCCGGCGGGCCCGGGCGCCCCCCCGACCGGCCCCGCCCCGCCGGGGAACCCCGAGGCGTGAGTTCCTCGCCGCACGACGACGCCCGCATCCTGCGCGCGTGGGACCTGCTCAGCGAGGAACCGGGGGGCGGCACCTGGCTGCCCATCGCCATCCGGCACTACCGGATGCCCGACGGCTCGGAGTCGGACTGGGAGATCCACGTCGCGCCCTACACGACGGTGGCGGTGCTCGCCCTCACCGGGCGCGGCGACGTCGTCCTGACCCGGCAATATCGCCCCGGTCCGGACGCGATCCTGCTCGACCTGCCCGGCGGCATCGTCGACGACGGTGAGGACATCGCCGCTGCGGCCCTGCGCGAGTTGCGCGAGGAGACCGGTTTCGGTGCTGACGTGGCCGAGGTCGTCGCCGCCTGCTGGGCCTTCGGGTCCTCGACCTGGCGCCGCCACGTGGCCGTGGTCCGCAACGCCGAGCCGGTGGGCCCGGTCACGTCCTGGGGCGGCGACGAATATTGCGAGCCGGTCGTGGTCTCCCTCGCCGCGTTCCGCGCGCACCTGCGTACGGGGGAGAGCACCGACGTCGACCTCGGCTACCTCGCCCTGGACGCGGCCGGCCTGCTCTAGTCCTCACATCGTTGCCACCACAGCGAGGAGCCAAGGTCCCGTCAGCCGGGACGGGCAGATTTGAACTCGGCAGGGGCCGCGTCCACGACCTGAGCGACGGCTGCCGGACTCGTTCGTCCCACTGGTTTCGACGTGGCCATCGAGGTCCTGGAAAAGTCCCGATCGCGGTTGCAGTGGCCACGTGGCGCGAGTGTGCACGCCCAGTCGAAATGTCCATGCAGCAGGTCGGCCGAGCCCCAATTGTGACTACGCCATCCGGCCGACATGACTATGCGCCGACTGATCCCTAAGCGAGACTGTTTGGCGGGCACCGCAATCGCCGAGGTTCATTTGGGGCACCCGAAGGAGACATCCCACGGTGAGAGTACGTCGGTCGATTCATGTGGTGCTGGCTGTGGTCGCAGCTGCGACCGTCGCCGCCGCAACCACCGGGCAACCTACGCGAACACAACCCTCCGGGCGGCGCGTCGCGGTTGACGGACACAGCGAGGCCCGGCGGGCGCCGCGGAGCCGCGCGAACAGCTTGTCGGCGCGGGCGAAGTGCACCCCATGCGGCGGCGGATGGCGATGTGCCCGAGCGCGGCTGCCAGGTGGGTCTTGCCGACCCCGACCGGGCCCAGGACCAGCACGCCGTGGCCCGCCTCGGTGACCGCAGAGTTCGAAACCGCCCTGCTGGTTCAGAACGGGACGACCTCCGCGCCAAGGCCGCTCACGCTCATGCACCGACTGCTGTATGGGTTCGGGGTAGGTCTGGTGGTTCTGCTATCGGTGGGCGCGCTCAGCGACCTGCTTCTCGTGGCAACTGCCCCGGATGACGTCCGACGTCACCTCGTCCGAGCGGTTATCGCGCTGATTGTCGCCCCCTTCATGCTTTTGCACTGCTTCCGGCCGGCCCGCGGGCAACGTCCATGAGTGCGAATCCCGGGCCGGTGCCGGGAACCCGGCGCGTTGCGCTGATCTTTCTGTTGTCCACAGTGGCGACGCTCGCGGTTCTGTTTCTTGTCAAAGGGAGCGTGGACGGCCAGACCGTCACCATCTCCCTCTCCGCGGCGGTAGCAGCTACCGCCGGTTGGTGGGCCGGCCTCCGTCGGCGTGCGCGACGGTAGCGGAGGCTAGCTAGACGGTTCTCAGCTCGGCGGCTGGGGTGGACTCCCAAAGATGACTCCGCCCCAGGCCACCGAGTAGGGCTGCGTGACGGCCCGAGCCCCTGTGGCCGTCGTGAGCTGATGCTCGCGGTCAGTACGAGAAGGTCGGGACGCGCTCGCACAGGTCGGCGAGCACCCGTGCCCGTTCGGCGAGCGAGCCTCCCTGCGACCCAGCACCTTGATGTAGATGATCGATTCCAAGGCGTAACGCGGCGTGTCGCGCCCCTGAAGTGCGTGAAGGGTGTCCAGGATCGGCGTTCTCACCAACGCCGAACCCGGAGGCCCGTCGTGGACGCTGACCTGGACACCCTCGCGACCGCGCTATACGTCAGGACCATGACCTGTTGAAGAGCAACCCGGAACCGGTGCCGTGTCGCCCGGCGGTCGGGATCGTCCCGCTGATCACCGACGCCGAGGTGGTGACGCTGGCGGTGATGCAGGCCCCTGCTGGGCTACACCAGCGAGGCACGCTGGCTGCGCTACGCCCACAAGCACCTGGGTTACGCGTTCCCCAACCTGCGCAAGCAGCCCGGCTACAACAAGCGGCTGCGCAAGCTGGCGGGCACCCTGAACTCGCTGATCGGGCTGCTGGTCCGCGACACCAGCCCTGTGGACCGACGACGTGTGGGTGGTGTACTCCACCCCGGTGGAGTGCACCCGCTCCCGCGAGGCCATGCGCCGATCGGACCTGGCCGGCTGGCCCGAATACGGCTGCTGCGCCAGCCACTCCCGCTACTTCTGGGGTCTGCGCCTGCACATGGTGGCCACCCTGCAGGGTCTGCCGGTCGGGTTCGCGCTGACCGGGGCCAAGGCCGATGAACGCCAGGTCATGCTCGCCATCCTGCAGGCTGACCCGGACCTGGTCGCGGCCCGCCGCGGGCAGACCGTCATCGGGACAAGAACTACTTCGGCGCCGACTTCGAGGCCACCCTGGTGTTGAGCGCCACCCTGGATGGCGACCTGCGGGCCCGCCATCGTCTTCGTGGATGCGGATGACGAGTCGCGCTCCCTGATCCGTTGATCTTCTTCGTCTGCGTCATGACCGTGACGAGGAACCGGGTCTTCGCCCTGTCGGCGCTGGTCACGGCGTCGAGCCGATCGGCCGCTCGTGGTCACGCTGACGGCGCCGTACCCGGCGAACGCGTTAACCGACAACGGGTTGCAGCTCGGCGAGGCGGGAGGGCAGGCTGCAACACCAGTTCCCCCCTGCCGGTCCGCGCGGACCTCAAGGCCGGGTCCGAACCGCTCACAAACGCGCCGATCCTGGTGCTGCCCACCCGCCGCTGCTTTTCGCCCGGGCACAAGTGACCGCGCAACTGCTCGCCTGTGACCGGTGACCGGCAGCCGTCGGGATCGGCCTGGGACTGATCGTGATCGCGCCGGTCCGCCACTTCCTCACCGTGGTCGAGAACAACCAGCTGCTGCTGGAGCGGCATGACAAGCATGGGTCCACGCGCTACGAGCGCTGCGGGGTCGCAGGCAGGCCGGTCACTCCTGTGTCCGACCGAGCACCGGGAGTGCGCACCCGCCCCACCGCGCACCGTGACCGCGCAACGTCCGAATAAGCGTGCGTCATGGACTCCGCTTGTTCGGACGTTGTGTTGCACCGCATGGCCCCGTCCGCGCAACGTCCGAACAGGCGTGCGTCATGGACTCCGCTTGTTCGGACGCTACGGAGCCGACGCGGACACCGTGCCCGCCGGCCGACCGTCTCGGTCAAGCGCGCGGCGACCTGGGCGGCCACGCCACATTGGCCCCCGACTCGTGTGGTCACCGACGCGCCGGACCGCCCGCCGCCCGGTTCACGGTCGACCGGCGGCTTAAGCGCGTTGGCACGAGCGTCGGTTCAGCCGCCACCCCGAACCCGGCACCCGGAACCCGGAACCCGGAACCCGGAACCGTGGCGAGAGGCGCGCCGGTGGCGGGGAGGCGAGCGGGGTCAACTGGGGCCGTGGGGCTCCCGGTCGAGCTCGGGCTGGCCGATCTCGTCGGCCTGGAGCCTTGCCGCCGCCGCGTCGCCGCCGCTGGCGTCGTCGACCTGACCGTCGGCGCTGTAGACCGCCATCGCCTCGATGACATCGGTGCGCTCCTCCTCGTCACCCCGGTCGACCGGCGGGGCAGTGTCGGCCGTCGCCGGCGGGGCAGTGTCGGCCGTCGCCGGCGGCGGGACGCCTGGCGGGTTCGGATCGGCGTTGCTCGAGTCGCTCATCGGGGCTCCTGTCGGATCATGGGCGTCGGATCATGGGCGTCGGATCATGGGCGCCGGGCTCACGGGCGGTCGAGGTGCATGGCCGCCTCCTCGCCAGCGAGGTCACGTCCGTCGGGGCCCACATCGACGCCGATGGCCTCGTTCTCCTCGTCCTCGTGCGCCCCCTCGTCCGGCGCGATCAGCCGGCCGATGAGCTCCGGCCGCTCGTCACCATCATCCAGGTCCTTGTCGGCGCCGCCCTCCCCTAGCGCACCGGGTTCGCCCGACCCGGCGTCGGCGCCGCGGAACCTTTCGGGATCAAACGTCGCGGGGTCCTCGGCGACAATGTCCTCGATCGGATCGTGGGCACCCATGTCGGGCTGCTCCTCGGCCAGCCGATGGTCGAGGTCCTGGCCCTGCACCGCCTCGGCGGGCGTGGTCCCGAACCGGTCGGCGGCGGCAGGGCGGTCGCCCGCTTCGAGCCCGCGGTCGGTGGGTATCTCCTCGGGGTCGGCGTCGCGCAACGACTCGGGGGTCTCGACGAGACGATCCTGGGCCAGGTCGTGGACAGGCTCTGCAGCTGAAGATGTCATGTCCTGGACCTTCCCGACGGTGGCGCGGCAAACCGCGATTGGACCCGGCAACCGCGCCGCCGCGGCGTACGGTGTGCCTATGGACCGCCGCATCTTCGGCTTGGAGAATGAGTACGGCGTCACCTGCACGTTCCGCGGGCAGCGCCGGTTGTCGCCGGACGAGGTGGCACGCTACCTGTTCCGCCGGGTCGTCTCGTGGGGCCGTAGCAGCAACGTGTTCCTGCGCAACGGCGCGCGCCTCTACCTCGACGTGGGTAGCCACCCGGAATACGCCACCCCCGAGTGCGACGACATCCGAGAGCTCGTGGTGCACGACAAGGCGGGGGAGCGGATCCTGGAGGGCCTGCTCGTGGACGCCGAGCGCAGGCTGCGCGAGGAGGGCATCGCCGGAGACGTCTACCTGTTCAAGAACAACACCGACTCCGCCGGAAACTCCTACGGCTGCCACGAGAACTACCTGGTCGGGCGGCATGGAGAGTTCGGTCGGCTCGCCGACGTACTGATCCCGTTCCTGGTCAGCCGTCAGGTCATCTGCGGTGCCGGAAAGGTGCTGCAGACCCCGCGAGGTGCCGTCTTCTGCCTGAGCCAGCGGGCCGAGCACATATGGGAAGGGGTCTCCAGCGCGACCACCCGGTCCCGGCCGATCATCAACACCCGCGACGAGCCGCACGCCGACGCCGAGCGCTACCGGCGGCTGCACGTCATCGTCGGCGACTCCAACATGAGCGAGACGACCAGCCTGCTCAAGCTGGGGTCGACCGACCTGGTGCTGCGCATGATCGAGGCCAATGTGGTCATGCGTGACCTCACCCTGGAGAACCCGATCCGGGCCATCCGCGAGATCAGTCACGACTCCACCGGCCAGCGCAAGGTGCGCCTCGCCAACGGTCGCGAGGCCACCGCTTTGGAGATCCAGACCGAGTATCTCACCAAGGCGCGCGATTTCGCGGCGCGGCGGGGGCTGGACGAGGGAGTGGTCAAGCAGGTCCTGGACCTGTGGGAGCGCACCGTGGACGCCGTGGACACGGGCAACCTCGACACGGTCGCCACCGAGATCGACTGGGTGATCAAGCGACGCCTGATCGAGCGCTACAGCGCCAAGCACGGCCTGTCGCTGTCCTCGCCGCGGATCGCCCAGATCGACCTGGCATACCACGACATCTCCCGCGATCGGGGCCTGTTCTACCTGCTTCAGCGGCGCGGTCAGGCCGAGCGGGTCGCCCGCGACCTGGACATCTTCACGGCCAAGTCGGTCCCGCCGCAGACGACCCGAGCGCGGCTGCGGGGCGAGTTCATCCGCCGCGCGCAGGAGCGTCGCCGCGACTTCACCGTCGATTGGGTGCACCTCAAGCTCAACGACCAGGCGCAGCGCACCGTCTTGTGCAAGGACCCCTTCCGCAGCGTCGACGAGCGGGTGGACAAGCTCATCGCCAGCATGTGAGGTGGCTGTGAGTTGTCCCTCCCTTCCCCGTAACCGGGCCTCGGCCCGCCACTTGCCGGGTTACCCTGACAGCGGATGTTCCCTCCCCAACCCCCTGAGGTCTTCGTGCGACGTCGTGCTGCCCTGCTCCTGACCCCGCTCCTGCTCGCCGGAGCCCTCGCCGGCTGCGGTGGTGGCTCCGCCGCGAGCAAGGCGGCCGACCAGGCCAAGTCCAAGGGACTGCCGGCGGTGACCGGGGGCTACGGCACCAAGCCCAAGGTCGTGCTGGACAAGAAGGCCAAAGCCGCCAAGAAGACCACCTCCCAGGTGCTGGTGAAGGGGACCGGAGCCAAGGTCGGCAAGGGCGACCTGCTGGTCGCCGACTACCTCGGCGAGATCTACGCGACCGGCAAGGTGTTCGACAACTCCTACGACCGCGGCCAGCCCGCCGGCTTCACCATCGGCGCCAACAAGGTGATCCCCGGCTGGGACAAAACCCTGGTGGGCGTGCCCGCGGGCAGCCGGGTCCTGATGACCGTGCCCCCGGTCGACGGCTACGGCGCCCAGGGCAACACAAAGGCTGGCATCAAGCCCACCGACACGCTCGTGTTCGTCGTGGATGTCATCGCTGGCTACGGCAAGGGTGGGGCCGCCACCAGCGCCACCCCCGTCCCCGCGCTTCCGGCGACGCTGCCGACCGTCGCCGGCAAGTTGGGAGAGCGCCCGACGATCAAGGTCACGAAGGGGCTGGCCCCGCCCAAGGCGCCCAAGGTCACGGTGCTCGCCAAGGGCACCGGCCCTGCCGTCGTCACCAACCGGTTGCTGGTCGTGGCGTTCGAGGCCGTGAGCTGGTCGAACCAGGCGGTCGGCTCGACCTGGACGGCCGGTTCGCCGCTCGGGGCACCGGTGGGCGCCAAGGGCCAGCCGAGCCCGTTCGACCCGCTCGTGGGCGTGCCCGCCGGCAGCCGCGTGCTGCTCGAATTGCCGGCGCAACAAGGGGCCGACCCGGCCAAGAAGCCCGACCCCGCCAAGGACAGCCTCGCGGTGGTCATCGACGTGATCGCCCAGCACGGCCCGGCGAAGGGGAAGGCGAAGCCCTGATGGCCGGCACCGACCGGCCCGACAAGCCCGAGGTCGACTTCCCCGGCGGCGAGCCCCCGACCGAGTTGCAGGTGAGGGACGTGACCGTCGGTGACGGCGAGGAGGCCACCTCGGGCCGCACCGCCGTCGTCGACTACGTCGGCGTCGCCTTCTCGACCGGCGAGGAGTTCGACGCGTCCTACAACCGCGGTGACACCTTCACCTTCCCCCTCGGCGCGGGCAACGTGATCGCCGGCTGGGACCGCGGCGTGGTCGGCATGAAGGTCGGCGGTCGCCGCCAGCTGGTCATCCCGCCCGACCTGGCCTACGGCGACCGCGGCGCGGGTGCTGCCATCGCGCCGGGCGAGACCCTGATCTTCGTCATCGACCTGGTGGACCTGCGCTGACCCCGATGCCGGCTGACCCCGATGCCGGCTGATCCCGCACGACCCGGGCGCGACGACGTACGGGCGGTAGGTTCGCTTCCTATGATCCCGACGGCTCACAAGACCGAGCGCCTGCTCAACCTGGTCATCTGCCTGCTGTCGACCCGAGCGTTCCTGTCCAAGGACCAGATCCGCACCGCCGTGCCGCAGTACGCAGACTGCCGGACCACCGAGGCCTTCGAGCGGATGTTCGAGCGGGACAAGGAGGAGGTTCGCGAGATGGGCATCCCCCTGGTCACCGGCAGCAACGAGGTGTGGTTCGACGACGAGCCCGGCTACCGGGTCGACCGCGCCGCCTACGCGCTGCCCGAAGTGAGCTTCGAGCCCGACGAGCTCGCGGTGCTCGGGCTCGCCTCGCGGGTCTGGCAGCAGGCCAGCCTGTCCGGCCCCGCATCGCGCGCGCTGCTCAAGCTCAAGGCCGCCGGGGTCGAGCCCGACGACTCGTCCCTGGTCGGCATCGAGCCGCGGGTGCGCACCAGCGAGCCCGCCTTCCTGCCGCTCTACACCGCAGTGCGGGATCGCCGGCCGGTGACGTTCGGCTACCGGTCAGTGCGCTCGGCCACGCCCGCTGTGCGCCATCTCGAGCCGTGGGGCATCGTGTCGTGGCACGGCCGGTGGTACGCCGTGGGCCACGACCGTGACCGCGGCGCGACCCGGGTGTTCCGGCTCTCGCGGGTGGCCGGAAAGGTCACCCTGCTCGGCCGGCCGGGTGACGTGGTCGTGCCCGAGGGTGTGGACTTTCGCGCCGCGGCGGCCCAGCTGGCCGAGGACGTGCCGCGCGGGCAGGCCACCCTGCGGGTGAGGGCGACCGGCGGCGTGGCGCTGCGCCGCCGGGCGGTGTGCGAACGGCCCGCAGGGGAGGAGGGCTGGGACGAGCTGGTCGTGCCGTTCGGTGACGCCGAGCAGCTGGCCGAGGAGGTCGCCGGCTACGGGCCCGACGTCGTGGCGCTGGAGCCCCCCGAGCTGATCGAGGCCGTCGTACGCCGGTTGCGTGCCGTGCTCGAGGCCACCCAGGCCGGGGCAGGGGTCCCGCGGTGAGCAGCCCCGCCACCTCCGCCACCGAGCGGCTGTCCCGGCTGCTGGCGATGGTGCCCTACCTGCTGCGCCGCCAGGGCATCCCGCTGCTCGAGGCGGCCCGGCAGTTTGCCATCAGCGAGGACGAGCTCGTCAAAGACCTCGAGCTGCTCTTCGTGTGCGGGACGCCCGGCCACCTGCCCGACGACCTGATCGAGGCCGAGTGGGACAGCGGCGAGGTCTATCTCGGCAACGCCGACGCGATCGCCCGGCCGCTGCGCCTCGGCGTGGACGAGGCGCTCGCGCTGATCGTGGGTCTGCGCACGCTCGCCGAGGTGCCCGGCCTGCATGACCGCGACGCCTTGGAGCGCACCCGCGCCAAGCTCGAGTCGGCCGCGGGCGACGCGGCGCGCTCCAGCGCGCAGGTGCAGGTTCAGGTCGAGGGCGAGGCCGACGTCCTCGCGGTCGCCCGGCGGGCGCTGTCGGCCAAGCGCCGGCTGCACCTGACCTACTTCGTGCCGACGCGCGACGAGACGACCGAGCGCGACGTCGACCCGATACGGGTGCTGATGGTCGACGGCCGCTGGTATCTCGAAGGTTGGTGCCACCGGGCCGAGGCGGTGCGGCTGTTCCGGCTCGATCGGGTCGTCGAGATCACGGCCCTCACGACACCGGCCGTGCTGCCGGAGGCGGCGGTAGCCCGCAACCTCGACGACGGGTTGTTCGTGCCCAGCCCCGAGGACACCGTGGTCACCCTCGAACTCGATCCACCGGCCCACTGGGTGGTCGACTACTACCCCGTCGAGGACGTTAAGGAGGTTGGCGACGGCACGCTGCTGGTGCGGATCCGGGCGTCCGACGGCCGCTGGCTGCGCAGCCTCGCGCTGCGGCTGGGCGGGTCGGCGCGGATCCTCGAGCCGGCCTCGCTGGCCGACGAGGTTCAGGCCAGCGCCCGGGCCGCGCTGCGCGCGTACGCATAGCCGCCGGCAGCTCCGGTCGCCCGATCCGGTCGGCCCGATCCATGGGACTGATCGGTCAGGGAATCTCTCAAGCCGGGCCACGTGCCTGCCGAACCACTCAGTGTCGCCGCCGTACGCGGGCGGGGGCATCAACTGGACGGCAGGCAAGGAGTTGTGGCCATGACCACCATCAAGACGTCGTGCCCGGTGTGCGGCGACGTGGAGCTCACCCCTCCGCAGATGCGTCTCGTCGTGTGCTCGCGACCCGAGTGGTCGTTCTACTCCTTCGCCTGCACCGTGTGCTCCGAGGAGGTCCGCAAGCCGGCTGACGAAGAGGTCGTCGGCCTGCTCGTGTCCGGCGGTGTGCGGGCCGAGCGATGGGTCATCCCCGCCGAGGCGCTCGAGGAGCACGCCGGGCCGCCGATTAGCTACGACGACGTGCTTGATTTCGCCCTCGACCTGGACCGGATCGCGTTCGTCGCGGCCCTCATCGTGCCCCGGGTGCGCGCCTGACCCGTCCTCTTGGCTGGCCGGGACCGGCGCGGGAGTCGGCCTGGCCCGACTGCCATAGCGTCCGAACAATCGGCGGCTATGTCGCACGCTAGTTCGGACGCTAGCGATCTGGGCGGACGCTAGCGATCTGGGCGGACGCTAGCGCTGGCCGACCTCACGGGCCGGACTAGGGTTCGTGCGTGACCTGGTTCTCGGTGTGGTTCGTCCTGCTCACCCTCGCGGCGACGTTGTTCGCCCTGCTCGGCGTGCGGATGTTCCGCCAGGCTAAGGCGCTGGCCGCTGAGGTCTCGGTGGCTTCCGCGCGCCTGAACGCGGTCTCCGACGCGATCTCGAGGGCCACTACGGGCCCTGCGTGGACGCCGGAGGGGGACCAGAGGGCGCGCCACCGGGCCTGATCTGGCCCCATCTCGGGCAGTTCGCCTCGTTGGGACGCCCGGTCGGCGTACGATGCGAGGACGTCGTCAACGAGGAGACACCACGCCATGCCAAACGTCAAAGGCTGGGAGATCGTGATCATCCTGGTCCTCCTCCTGGTGCTGTTCGGGGCCAAGCGCCTGCCTGATGCCGCGCGTGGGCTCGGCCGGTCGCTGCGGATCTTCAAGGCCGAGACCAAGGGGCTGCGCGACGACGACAAGGATCCGGAGGCCACGACCGCTCCGGCGCCCACCCCGACCCGTGAGATCGAGGGGACCGCCCTGCCGCGGGTGCAGCCGGCACCGCCGCGACCGGTCGAGCCCGAGACGCGCGAGCGCTGACCGGCCCCCGACCATCCGCCCCGCGACCCGTCGCCCACCCATGCAGCCGTGAGCACGTCCGTGCTGCGCCGGCGCCGGCCGAAGCGGTCCGCTCGATCGTCGGGTGATCCCGAGGGGCGGATGCCCCTGATGGACCATCTGCGCGAGCTGCGCCGGCGGATGGTGGTCTGCATCCTGGCACTCGTGCCGGGCGTCGTGCTCGGCTGGCTTTACTACGACACGTTGGTCCGCTGGCTGTCGGCGCCCATCTGCGACATCCAGGTCGCTGGTCCGCCCGTCACCAACGGCAGTTGCGGCCCCCTCATCATCAACGGGCTGCTCGGGCCGTTCAACCTGCAGGTCAAGGTGGCCCTGGCGGCGGGACTGGTGATCGCGAGCCCGGTGTGGCTGGGGCAGCTGTGGGGCTTCGTGACCCCCGGGCTGCACCGCAACGAGCGCCGGTGGACTGCCGCGGTCATCGCCGCCGGCGTCCCGCTTTTCGTCGCGGGCGGGGCGCTGTGCTACTGGATCCTGCCTCGGGCCACCAAGCTGCTGCTCGGCTTCACGCCCGCGCAGATCGGCAGCCTGGTCGACTTCAACGAGTACCTCTCGATCGTGCTGCGGCTGATGCTGGTGTTCGGGCTCGCCTTCGAAGTGCCGGTCTTCGTGGTGCTGCTCAACCTCACCGGCATCCTCAGCGCGCGGCGGCTGGCCAGTTGGTGGCGCTACATCGTGTTCGGTGTCTTCGTGTTCGCGGCGGTGGCCACCCCGACCGGCGACCCGTTCACCATGACCGCCCTCGCGGCGCCGCTGTGCGTGCTGATCCTGGTGTCCTATCTGATCTGCCGGGTCAACGACGGCCGGCGCGGCCGGCGCGACATCGACTACGCCGATCTGGACGACGACGAGATCAGCCCGCTGGACCGGACGCCTCCGGTGACCAGGCCGCTCGATGACCGGCCGAGCGATCTGGACGACATCTCCTGAGGCGACGGGTGGTCCTGCTGGCCAACCCGACCGCCGGGGGCGGGCGAGGGGGGCGCCTCGTAGGGCTGGTCGCCGCCCTGCTGCGCGCGCAGGGGACCGGCGTCGAGGTGGTGTCCGGCCGGGACACCGACGACGCCTTCGACCTGCTGCGCGCCGCGGTCGAACCGGGAGTCGACCAGGGGGCCGACGCGGTCGTGGCGCTGGGCGGCGACGGGCTGGTCAACCTGGCCGTCCAGGTCGTCGCGGAAACCGAGATCGCGCTGGGCATCGTCGCGGCCGGCACCGGCAACGACGTGGCCCGCGCCCTTGGGCTGCCGCTCGGCGACCCGGTCGCCGCCGTGGACGTCATCCTCAAGGCCATCGGCTCGGGGCAGGTCCGCCGGGTCGACGCCGGCCGCGCGGCCGGCCGGTGGTTCGCCGGGGTGCTCAGCTCCGGCTTCGACTCGATGGTCAACGAGCGGGCCAACCGGATGCGCTGGCCTCGTGGCCCGGCGCGCTACAACGTGGCGATCGCAGCCGAGCTGCGCACGTTCCGCCCGGTGCCCTATCTCCTCGAGCTCGACGGGGTGCGCTGGGAGACCGAAGCGATGCTGGTGGCGGTCGGCAACGGCTCGTCGTACGGCGGGGGCATGCGCATCTGCCCCGGCGCCGACCTCGCCGACGGCCTGTTCGACGTCAGCGTGCTCGGCCCCATCGGCACGGCCGAGTTCGTCCGGATGTTCCCGAGCGTCTACTCCGGGCGCCACGTCGAGCACCCCGCCCTGACGGTGCGCCGGGCCCGCGAGGTCTCGCTCGTCGCGCGGGGCGTCACGGCCTACGCCGACGGCGAGCGGATCTCCGCGCTGCCAGTCACCTGCGAGGTCGTGCCGGGCGCCCTGAACGTGCTCGCACCGGTGATCGGCGCCCCGTAGATTGGGCCGGGTGACCAGCCCGGCCGAGCGCTACGCGTCCGCCCGGCGGCGGCAGGCCCTGCTGGCTGGTAGCGCTGCCGTGCGGGCTGACAGGAGCACCGCCAGGAGCGCCGTCGACGGCGAGCTCACCCGCTTCGCCGCCGGCTATCCGTTCGGTCTGGACCCGTTTCAGGTCCGGGCGTGCGAGGCCCTGGATGCCGGCAACGGGGTGCTGGTCGCCGCGCCGACCGGGGCTGGCAAGACCGTGGTCGGGGAGTTCGCGGTGCACCTGGCCCTGGCCGAGGGCCGCAAGTGCTTCTACACGACCCCGATCAAGGCGCTGTCCAACCAGAAGTACGCCGACCTGGTCCGCCGCCACGGGGCGGCCAGCATCGGGCTGCTCACCGGAGACAACAGCGTCAACGGCGAGGCGCCAGTGGTCGTGATGACCACCGAGGTGCTGCGCAACATGCTCTACGCCGGCTCGCCGACCCTGCGCGGCCTGGGCTACGTCGTGATGGACGAGGTCCACTACCTGTCCGACCGCTTCCGCGGGGCGGTCTGGGAGGAGGTGATCATCCACCTAGCGGAGTCGGTGCGGCTGGTGTCCCTGTCCGCCACGGTCAGCAACGCCGAGGAGTTCGGCGACTGGCTGGTCACCGTGCGCGGCAACACGGTCGTCATCGTCGAGGAGCACCGCCCGGTGCCGCTGTGGCAGCACGTCATGGTCGGGCGCCGGCTGCTGGACCTGTTCGTCGAGGACGACGCCGGCCGCCCCCCCCAGGGGCCGGCGGAGGTCAATCCGGAGCTCGTGCGGCTGTCTCGGGAGGCGCATCGCTTCGACCGGACCGGTGAGCGACGATCCCGCCGCGGCGGTCACCGGCCGCGGCGGGCCGACACGGCCAGCCGGCCGGAGGTCGTCGAGCGGCTCGACGCCGAGGGATTGCTCCCGGTGATCGCGTTCATCTTCAGCCGGGCCGGCTGCGACGCCGCCGTGGCCCAGTGCCTCCGCTCCGGCGCCCGGCTGCTCGGGCCCGCCGAGCGGGACACGGTCCGCCGCCACGTCGAGGCGCGCTGCGCGGAGATCCCGCACGAGGACCTGGCCGTGCTCGGCTACCACGAGTGGCTGGAAGGTCTCGAGCGTGGCGTCGCCGCCCACCACGCCGGCATGCTGCCCACGTTCAAAGAGGTCGTCGAAGAGCTGTTCGGCCAGGGCCTGGTCAAGGCGGTGTTCGCGACCGAGACGCTGGCTTTGGGCATCAACATGCCGGCCCGCTCGGTGGTGCTGGAGAAGCTGTCGAAGTGGAACGGCGAGAGCCACGCCGACATCACGCCGGGGGAGTACACCCAGCTCACCGGCCGGGCCGGCCGGCGCGGCATCGACGTCGAGGGTCACGCCGTCGTGCTCTGGGCACCCGGCGTGGACCCGGGCGCGCTGGCCGGGCTGGCCTCGACCCGCACCTATCCGTTGCGGTCCAGCTTCCGCCCGTCCTACAACATGGCCGTCAACCTGGTGGGCCAGGTCGGGCGCGCGCGCGCCCGGGAGATGCTCGAGTCCTCGTTCGCGCAGTTCCAGGCTGACCGCGCCGTGGTCGGCCTGGCCCGGCAGGTGCGCCGCCACGAGCAGGCGATGGCGGGATACCGGGCGGCGATGCTCTGCCACCTGGGCGACTTTGCCTCCTACGCCGAGCTGCGCCGGGCGCTCACCGGCCGGGAGGCCGAGCTGTCTCGCCGGGGAGCCGCCAACCAGCGCGCGGCCGCCGCGGCGGCGTTGGAGCGGCTGCGGCCCGGCGACGTTATCCGGGTGCCCGCGGGCCGCCGGGCCGGGCTGGCGGTGGTCCTTGACCCCGGCCTCGCCGGGGGGCTCGAGGGACCGCGGCCCACCGTGCTGACCGCGGATCGGCAGGTGCGCCGTCTGTCGATCACGGACTTCCCCGGCCCGGTGGAGGCCCTGACGCGGCTGCGCATCCCCAAGACATTCAACCCGCGCAACCCAGCCCAGCGCCGCGACCTCGCCTCGACGCTGCGCAACACCGGCCTGCACGACTCCCCCCGCGGTGGGCGGCGGCGGGTTGGCGGTGGCGACGGCGACACCGGCGACACCGCCGGGCGGGCCGATCTTGCCCGGCTGCGCGACGCGCTGCGCGCCCACCCCTGCCACGGCTGCGCCGACCGCGAGGACCACGCCAGGTGGGCCGAGCGCGCGTGGCGGCTGCAGTGCGAGACCGAGACGCTGCAGCGGCGGATGAGCACCCGCACCCACACGATCTCGCGCACCTTCGACCGCATCTGCGCGCTGCTCGAGGAGCTCGGCTACCTCGACGGGGACCGCGTCACCCCGGCTGGGCGCCAGCTCGCCGCGATCTACACCGAGCTCGACCTGGTCACCGCCGAGTGCCTGCGCTCCGGGGTGTGGTCGGGGCTGTCCGCGCCCGAGCTCGCGGCCTGCGTCTCGGCCCTGGTCTACGAGTCGCGCCAGCCCGAGGACGGCACCTCGCCGCGGCTGCCCGGCGGACCCGCGCGCGACGCGTTGGCCGAGATGGTGCGCGCCTGGGCCACCCTGGAGGAGCGCGAGAAGGATCACCGGGTGCCCAGCGCCCGGGGGCCCGACGTCGGCTTCGCCTGGGCGGCCTACCGCTGGGCGTCGGGGCACCGGCTCGAGGCGGTCCTGGCCGACGCCGACATGGCGGCCGGGGACTTCGTGCGCTGGACCAAGCAGCTGATCGACCTGCTGGGGCAGGTCGCCGACGCGTCCCACGCCGTCGGCCGGACCGCCCGGTCCGCTGCCGACCTGCTGCGCCGTGGGGTCGTGGCATATTCGTCCGTCGCCTGACCTGTCCCTCGGACCACTTTCGGTTTAGCGTGGCGGCGTGCCAGCGCTCGTGCGACACCAGCCCAAGCGATACGCGGCGCCGCAGTTCACGGTGCCCTGGTGGGAGGCAACGGTCGCCTACCTCCTGCTGGCCCCCGGCGTGCTGACCTGGCCGCTGGGGCTGATCCTCTACCTCACCCAGTCGGCCTGCACCGGCAGCACCGCCGAGCAGTGCTCCGGTGCCTCGCTGGTGTCCACGACCGGCTCGATGACCGGGATCCACCACACGGTGCTGGCGCTCTACCTGCTTGCTTTCCTCGGCGCGACGGCCACCCAGCTGACCGTCCGCAAGCTGCACTTCGGCATCGTCTGGTCCATCGCGGCGTTCACACTCGTGGCCAGCCTGCTCGCAGTCGCGGTGATCATGGGCTGGGCCGACACCCCGTGGGGCGGGCTCTACGACCCGACGCGATCCACCCGGTGAGCCGCCGCTAGCGCGGCCAGCACCCGGTTGAGGGGGCTGTCCAGGCCCCACCGTTTCGACAGCTCCAGCAGCCGGTCCGGGTCGGCGGGGGAGACGGGCAGCGCGTCGTCGTACGACGGGAGGGGGACGTCGCACTCGACCCGCACCACCACCTCGGCCGCCGCGAGGTAGTCCCGGGCGCGCTCCAGTTTGAGGCGGGCGCCGGCCGGCATGTCGGTCGCCCCCTCGTCCAGAGCTCGGAGCAGCGCCGCAAGGCTGCCGTAGCGGCTGATCAGCGTGGCGGCGGTCTTGTCCCCGACGCCGGGCACGCCGGGCAGCCCGTCGCTCGGATCGCCGCGCAGGGTGGCGAAGTCGGCGTAGGCCCGGCCGGGGATGGCGTACTTCTCGCTGACCTTGGCCTCGTCGACGACCTCGTGCCGCCCGACCCCGCGGGCGGTGTAGAGCACCCGCACGCTGCGGGCGTCGTCGACCAGCTGAAACAGGTCGCGGTCACCGGTGACCACGTCGACCGGGATCGTTGCGCGGGTCGCCAGGGTGCCGAGGACGTCGTCCGCCTCGAAACCCGCCACGCCGAAGACGGGGATCCCGAGGGCTCGCAGCACCGCCTCGATGACCGGCACCTGCGGGCTGAGCGCGTCGGGCACCTCCTCCTCGCCCTCGACCGCCACCCGATGAGCCTTGTACGACGGCAGCGCGGCCACCCGGAACTCCGGGCGCCAATCGGCGTCCATGCAGGCGACGAGTCGGGTGGGGGACAGGTCGGCCACCAGCCGGGCGACGAAGTCGAGCAGGCCGCGGACCGCGTTGACCGGGCTGCCGTCGGGGGCCACTATCGAGTCGGGCACGCCGTAGAAGGCGCGGAAGTACAGCGACGGCGTGTCGAGCAGGAGCAGCTTCTCGGGTCGGGTCACGCCGCCCAGGATGCCTCTGCCCGCCCCTGGCGTCGTCGGAGGGCCGGGCTACATTGGCGCCCATGGCCCAGCACATCACGTCCCCCGACCGACTCGCCCGCGTCCAGGTGGCTGCCGCCGAGGCAGGGATCGACGCCGTGCTCGTCACGCCGGGTCCGGACCTGCGCTGGCTGGCCGGCTACGACGCGCTGCCGCTGGAGCGGCTGACCTGCCTGGTGCTGCCGGCCGAGGGCGCCCCGTTCATGGTCGCGCCGGGTCTCGAGGTGCCCGCCGTGCAAGCCTCGCCCGCGGGCCGGCTCGACCTCGACGTCGTCGGCTGGGCCGAGCTCGACGACCCCTACGCCGTGATCGCCGCTCGGCTGCCGTCACCGCCGCGGCGGCTCGCGCTCGCCAACCGGATGTGGGCCGAGCAGGTGCTGCGGTTCCGGGCACTGTTCCCGGACGCCGAGCTGACCCTGACCGGCGCGGTCATCGGCGGCCTGCGGATGCGCAAGTCCGGCGAGGAGGTCGACGCGTTGCGCCGGGCCGGGCAGGCGATCGACCGGGTGCACGCACGGATGCACGAGTTCCTGCGCCCGGGCCGCACCGAGCGTGAGGCGGGGCGCGAGATCGCGGCGGCGATCCTGGCCGAGGGTCACGTCGCGGTGGACTTCGTCATCGTCGGCTCCGGGCCCAACGGCGCGTCGCCGCACCACGAGGTCGGCGACCGGGTGATGGCGACCGGCGACCCCGTCGTGATCGACATCGGTGGCACGACGCAGGAGGGATACTGCTCGGACAGCACCCGGGTCTACACCCTCGGGCAGCCACCCGCGGAGTTCACGGCGTATTTCCGGGTTTTGCTCGACGCTCAGCTCGCGGCCTGCGCGCAGGCCCGGCCTGGGGTCACAGCGGAGTCGGTCGACGCGGCCGCCCGCGAGGTCATCGCCGCGGCCGGCTACGGCGAGGCGTTCCTGCACCGCACCGGCCACGGGATCGGCGTCGAGACCCACGAGGAGCCCTACATCGTCGAGGGCAACGCGACAGTTCTCGAGCCGGGCATGGCGTTCTCGATCGAGCCCGGCATCTACCTGCCTGGGCGCCACGGCGCCCGGATCGAGGACATCGTGGTCACCACCAGCACCGGCATCGAGCGCCTGAACACCACCGACCGCGACTATCTCGTGCTGGAGGACTGACCCATGGTCGAGCGGATCACCGTCGAGCGGAACCTGCCCACCGAGGAGGCCGATGCGCTGCTCGAGCTCACCCGCGAGCTGTGCCGCGAGGAACTGGCCCCGAAGGCGGCGACCTACGAGGCGGAGAGCCGGTTCCCGCGCGAGGTGTTTGCCACGCTGGGCAAGGCGGGTCTGCTCGGCCTGCCCTACGCCGAGAAGTTCGGCGGGGGCGCGCAGCCCTACGAGGTCTACCTGCAGGTGATCGAGGAGGTGGCGACCGTCTGGGCGACGGTGGCCGAGGGCATCAGCGTGCACACGCTGGCCTGCTTCCCGCTGGCGTCGTTCGGGTCGGCCGAGCAGCGCGACCGGTGGCTGCCCGATCTGGTCGGGGGCGACCTGCTGGGCGCCTACTGCCTGTCCGAGCCGCAGTCGGGCTCGGACGCGGCGGCGCTGACGACCAAGGCGGTCCGCGACGGCGACGACTACGTCGTCACCGGCACCAAGGCCTGGATCACCCACGGCGGCGAGGCGGACTTCTACAACCTGATGGTCCGCACGTCCGAGGACGGCGCGCGGGGCATCTCCTGCTTGCTGGCACCGGCCGACACGGCCGGGCTGTCTGCGGCCGCCCCGGAGCGCAAGATGGGTTTCAAAGGCTCGACGACGGCTCAGGTGATCCTCGACGACGCCCGGGTGCCCGCAGACCGGCTGATCGGCGCCGAGGGCCAGGGTTTCCCGATCGCGCTGGCCGCGCTGGATGGCGGCCGGCTGGGCATCGCCGCGTGCGCGGTTGGGCTCGCGCAGGGCGCTCTGGACGCCGCGGTGACCTACGCCAAGGGGCGCTCGCAGTTCGGCCGCGCGATCATCGACTTCCAGGGGCTCTCGTTCCTGCTCGCGGACATGGCCACCGGGGTCGAGGCCGGGCGTGCGCTCTATCTGGAGGCGGCTCGGCGCCGGGACCGCGGGCAGCCGTTCGGCAAGCAAGCCGCGATGGCCAAGCTGTTCTGCACCGACATGGCGATGCGGGTCACCACCGACGCGGTGCAGGTCCTCGGTGGTTACGGCTACGTCGAGGATTATCCCGTCGAGCGCTACATGCGCGAGGCCAAGGCGTTGCAGATCGTCGAGGGGACTAACCAGGTGCAGCGCCTGGTCATCGGCCGTCACCTCGCCAAGTCCTGACCTGCCGTCGCCTCCGGCCACGATCAGGCAAACGGCGGAGCAGGGTGGGCGGCGAGCTACACCTGCGTGCGTTAAACCTGAGGGGGCCGCGCCTCGTACGGAGTGCTGAGCACCACCGTCGTACGCGTGGAGACGTTGGCCACCGACCGGACCCGGGCGATCAACTTCTCGAGGTCTGCCGGGGTAGGCACCCGCACCTTGAGGATGTAGCTCTCGTCGCCGGCGACCGAGTAGCACGACTCGATCTCGCCGAGCGGAGCGAGCCGCTCGGGGGCGTCGTCGGGCGCGCTGGGGTCGATCGGGCGGATGGAGATGAACGCCGTGAGCGGCAGTCCGATCGCCTCCGGGTCGACCACCGCTCCGTATCCCTTGATCACGGCGCGCTGCTCGAGGCGGCGCACCCGTTGATGCACCGCAGACGTGGACAGTCCGGTGGCCTTGCCCAAGTCGGTGTAGCTCATCCGACCGTCCACGGCGAGCAGTCGCACGATGTTGCGATCCAGGTCCTCCACGCGGACACGGTAACTGCCGGGCAACCGTCGAGCCCGCAACGGCTACCGCTGGACGATGTCGAACACGACAGCCAACACGATGGTGAGGGCCTTGGCTGGAAACCGGTGCTGCTGGCGGCGCTGTCGGGATCGCCCGGGCGCGCGGGGTCGTGGCCTGGCTCGGCGCCGCCACCCCGGCAGCAGGCCGGCCGGCTCAGGCCGGAGCGAGTGCTTCGGCCTGAGCGCTCGCGGTCTCCCGGGACGCGGCAGCCTGCGCGGCGACGGCATCGTGGTCGACCGAGGGTCCGTGCTGGGCCCACCAGGCCTGACCCTGGGCGGGCAGTGTGTGGATCGGGTCGTAGTAGTGATAGAGCCGCGCGAGGGCCTCCGGGGCGGCCGTCTCGATGCCGGTCCGGTAGTTTTTGGTCCAAGACGAGATGCCGCGCGTCTCGTCGTAGGCCTCGACCTGGTGCACCCACCGCTTGCCGACGAACGGCACGTCGCAGAGGATCCGCGGCGTCGCGAACCCGGGCAGGTAGCCCATGATCCCGTGCTGCAACCGTTGGGCCTCCCGGACCGAGACCCGCCAGTGCTCCGAGAACGGGATCATGTCGCACATGTAGAAGTAGTAGGGCATGATCCCGGCCCCGTCGAGCAACCCGAAGCACAGGTCGAGCAGGTCGGTCGTCGTGGCGTTGACCCGGTGCATGAGCACGCCCTGGTTGCGCACGTCGCGCACCCCGGCATCGAGCATGGCGCGGGTGGCGGCGGCCACCGTCGGAGTGAGCGAGTTCACGTGGTTGACGTGGGTGTGGATAGCGATGTGCACGCCGCGCGCGGTCGCGACGGAGGTGAGCCGCTCCATGCCGGCCCGTACGTCGTCCTGCAGCCAGTGCTGCGGCAGCCCCATCAGTGCCTTGGTCGCCAGCCGGATGTCGCGGATGTTCTCGATCTCGAGCAGCCGGGCCACGAACAACTCGAGGTTGCGCCATGGCATGTTGGCCACGTCACCACCGGAGACGACGACGTCGCGGACCCCCGGCGTACGCCGCAGGTAGTCGATCATCGCGTCGTAGCGGTCGACCGGCTTGAGGTCGAACTTCAGCTTGTCGATCACCGGCGTCGAGTTGCCGACGAGGTCCATCCGGGTGCAGTGCCCGCAGTATTGCGGGCAGGTCGGCAGCAGCTCGGCCAGCACCTTGGTGGGGTAGCGGTGCGTCAGCCCCTCGGCGACCCACATGTCGTGCTCGTGCAGCGAGTCGCGCGATGCCTCGGGGTGGGAAGGCCAGTCGGTACGTCGGTCGGAGAACACCGGGATCATGTAGGCGCGCACCGGGTCGGCGAGATAAGCCTCGGTCCAGCTCTGCCCGTCGAGCGGCCCGGTCGGAGCCATCGTGTTGAGCATCTGCGGCGGCACCAGCATGGACATGGTGGCCCGCCGCGCCTGGTCGCGCTCGAGGTCGGCGTAAAAGCGCTCCTCGAGCAGGTCACCCATCAACGCCCGCAACTGCTTGACGTTCTTCACGCAGTGAGCGCGCTGCCACTGGACCGAGGCCCACTCCTTCGCCGTCACATCGCGAAAGCCCGGCAGCCGGGTCCAGTCCGGCTCGACCAGCTCGCGGTGACGGTAGACGTAGGGCTGCACCAGCGCATCTGCGGCCGGGCCGGTCGAGGCGTCGAGAGGCTCGGTCAGGGTGTGTGTCACGGGTCTCCTCGGGGGGTGGCGCGGACGATCGCGCACTCGTATTCTTCCCGGTCTGTCTGAACCATACGGGAGAAACTTCGGCCTGGCCACCCAGAGGCCGTAGGATGTCCGGCGTCGCCGCTCCATTACCCCGTCTCTTCCGTCCACCATGCGTCATCCCGTCCACCATGCGAATGGACCAGTCTGTGACCACCGGATCGACCACCGGATCGACCACCCGATCGACCACCCGATCGTCCGGATCACCCGTGGGCCTGCACCGGGTCCTCGACCCTGCCGGTGCGCTGCCCCAGGCCGCGGCTCGCCTGGACAATGATCCGGCCATCTGGCCGGACGAGGTGCGTGTGCGGGTGCAGCGGCTCAACCTCGACGCCGCCTCGTTCCGTCAGCTGTGGACCAAACACGGGGGCGATGGGGCCGCCGTGCGGGCCGAGGTCGTCAGCATCGTCAGCGCGCGCGGGAAGATGCAGAACCCCGTAACAGGGTCCGGCGGAATGCTGATCGGCGTGGTCGAGGAGGTCGGCCCCGAGTCCCCCCTGGGTCTTCGGGTCGGTGACCGGGTGGCCTCGCTGGTGTCCCTCACGCTCACCCCGCTGCACCTGAGCGACGGGCTCGCCGAGTGGAACGGATGCTCCGAGCAGGTGCCCGCGCGGGGACACGCGATCCTGTTCGGCCGTTCCATCGCCGCGGTGATCCCCGATGACCTGCCCGGCGAGCTCGCGATGGCTGTCCTGGATGTCTGCGGCGCCCCGGCCCTCACGTCTCGGGTCGTGGCCGGCTATGCCGAACGGCAAGGAGCGTCCGCGGCCGGTCCCGCGGTCGCAGTCATCGGGGGAGCCGGCAAGAGCGGGTCGCTCTCGCTCGCGGCCGCCCGGGCGGCCGGCGCGGCATCGACGGTCGGCGTCGTCCCGGTCGAGGCCGAGGCCGCGTTGCTGCGCGAGTCCGGCCTGGCCGACCGGGTGACCCTGGCCGACGCGCGCGACCCCGTCGCCCTCGCCGCGGCGGTGGAGGCCGCGCTGGGCCGCCCGGCCGACGTGACAGTGGTCTGCGTTGACGTGCCCGGGTGCGAGCACGGGGCGATCCTCGCGACCGTGGCCGGCGGAACGGTGATCTTTTTCTCGATGGCCACGTCCTTCGCCGCGGCGGCACTCGGGGCCGAGGGGCTGGCCGCCGACGTGACGATGCTGGTCGGCAACGGCTATGTCCCCGGCCACGCAACCATGGCGCTGGACCTGCTGCGCGGCCAGTCCGGCGTGCGTGCGCTGTTCGAGCGGCGGCTTGCCGCGGGCTGAGCAGCGCCGCGGGCCGACCGGGTGTGGACTGCCGCAGACTGTCCGGGTGCCCACCACGATGTACCGCAACGGCCACGTCTACGCCGGCTCCGCCAACACTGGTGACCTGCCGACTGCTGCTACGGCGCTGGTCGTCGAGGGCGAGTCGATCGCCTGGCTGGGCGACGAAGACGCCGCCGACGCCCACGCGGACGGCGTCGACCACGTGGTCGACCTCGACGGCGCCCTGCTGACCCCGGCCTTCGTCGACGCCCACGTGCATGCCACCTCGACAGGCATCGCGCTCGAGGGACTCGACCTCACCGGGGCCGCCAGTCTGGCCGAATGCCTCTCCCGGGTCGAGGCGTTCGCCCGCGGGCGCCGCGGCGGGGTCGTGCTGGGGCACGGCTGGGACGAGACGACGTGGCCGGAGCACCGGGCACCGACCCGCCAGGAGCTTGACCGCGCGTCCTACGGCGGGGTGGTCTACCTGTCCCGCATCGACGTGCACTCCGCCGCGGTTTCCTCAGCGCTGCTCGCCGTGGCGCCCGAGGTGCGCGCCGCGGCGGGCTTCTCCGACTCGGGTCACGTCACGACCGAGGCGCACCACGTCGTACGCCGGGTAGCGCGGGAGTCAGTCACCCCGTCCCAGCAGCGGGCCGCGCAGCGAGCCACCCGGCGACGGGCCGCCGAGCTCGGCATCGGGGCCTTCCACGAACTTGGCGGGCCGGACATCTCCAGCGCGGAGGACCTGCGCGACCTGCTCGATCTGTCCGGCGCCGAGGCGGGCCCGGACGTCGTCGGCTACTGGGGCGAGCTCGGGGGCACCGGCGGCAGCGCCGGCGACGGCATCGGGCGCGCCCGCGCGCTGGGGGCGTTGGGCGCGGCCGGCGACCTGTTCGCCGACGGCGCCATCGGCTCGCACACGGCCTGCCTGCGCGCTGTCTACGCCGACGCCGAGCACGCCGGACACGCCTACCTCACCTCCGCCCAGGCCCGGGACCACGTCCTGGCGTGCACCCGGGCGGGGCTGCAGGCCGGGTTCCACGCCATCGGCGACGGGGCGCTGGAGACCGTCGTCGCCGGACTGCGCGAGGCTGCTGCACTGGTCGGCGTCCCCGCACTGCGCGCGGCGCGGCACCGCCTCGAGCACGTCGAGATGGTCGACCTGGCGATGATCGCGACCCTGTCCGAGTTGGGTGTCGTCGCGTCCGTGCAGCCCGCGTTCGACGCCCTCTGGGGCGGCGGCCAGGGCATGTACGCCGAACGGCTCGGCGTCGGGCGGGCACGCACGCTCAACCCCCTGGCCTCGATGGCCGGCGCCGGTGTGGTCCTCGCGTTCGGGTCGGACTCGCCCGTGACGCCGCTGGACCCGTGGGGCACCATCCGGGCCGCGGCGCACCACCACGCCGTCGACCAGCGGCTGTCGGTGGCGGCAGGGTTCGCTGCCCACACCCGAGGCGGCTGGTGGGCCGCCCGACGAGACGCCGGCGGCGTGCTGGCCGTCGGACTGCCCGCGACGTTCGCGGTCTGGGGCCGGATCGGGGCGGTCGGCGGGCCTCGCTCAGACCTGCCCACCGCAGCGCGTGCCCAGGGCGACCCCGGCGGACGTGGCGCCGACCCGTCCGTCCTGCCCCGACTCGACGGGGAGACACCCCTGCCTCGGTGCCTGCGGACCGTCGTACGGGGCCGGACGATCTTCGAGGCGACCGGTCAGGTCACGGGCTGAGCGGCTCACGCGGCGTGGACTGGCGGCTCAGCTGCGGTGTGCTGTTCGGCCCGGGCAGGCCCGGTGCGGTCGCGAGGACCGGCAACGGGACGAGCGCGCGGTCGATCGCGAGGGGCGGGGCGACCTTGGACAGGTAGCGGGCCAGCCACCCGACGGCGAGCTGCTGAGCGGCGTACTCCTCGCGGCCGTAGTAGGAGTCCAGGGTCTTGGCCACGACGGGGTCGGCGGTGTAGGTGCGGCCCTCCGGGCCGGTGGCGGTCTGCAGCGCCACCTGGCTCGCGGCGTGGGCCGCGAGCACCGCCTCGGCCGTGACCGCGGCGGCGGAGTCCAGGGCGTAGGCCGAGGCGTGGGCGTCGAAGCTCACGAACGGCGCGCGCCGACCGCCCCCCCAGTCGCTGGACTGCGGGAAGTAGAGGTCGGCCGGATAGGGCTGACCCGGCTGGTAGATCGTGCCGCCAGGAAGGTTGTAGGGCAGACCGATCGGGGCCGGCGAACCCGCGACGAAATTGATCGTGCTGAACGCGCCGTAGGTTGCCGCGCCGTTGGCGAAGGCCGCCTCGGGGACGGCGCGACCGGCCAGGCGGGCGAAGTCGGCGGTCCACCACAGGTGCTGGATGTTGGTCATGTAGTCGGGGTGGATCCGCGAGTGGTTCTCGACGGTGTGGTCGTCATAGGCATTGGCGCCCTGCAGCCGCGACGCGAGGGGGATGCCGTTGACCGGCGTCCCGTTGCCGAGGTCGGCGCGGGTGGAGTAGGAGGCGACCTCGAGGTCGACGGCCTTGGCCCGCCAGGCCGCAGCGCGGGGGTGGGCGGGCATCATGTTCACGGCGAGCTCGAGCATCGCGGCGTTCCAGCTGTCCTCCTCGGCCTTGGTGTTGCCGGGACTGAGGACGGTGCCGGCCTTGTCGGCCCAGTACTCCGTGGCCCGCGTGAGCAGGAAGTCGGCCTCGGAGACGACCATCCGCGCGACGTACTCCCGGGTCTGGGGGGTGATCTTGTCCCAGACCAGCCACCCTGCCTCCCCGGCCATCTGGGCCCAGTGGGCGCTCTGCCAGACCTGGCCCCAGCCGCCGGGGCTGACCGCCAGGTGGCTGCAGGCCAGCGAGCGCACCAGGAAGTCGGTGTAGGCGACCGCCTCCGCGCTGGTGCGCCCCACGCTCGGGTCGTGGTGCGCCTTGGTCCGGACCGCGACGGCGACGGCGAGCGCGCCCATGGCGGGCAGTCGGACGGACCGCTCCAGGCGCTCAGGGTCGCTGGCGCGCTCGACGACGTCAACGAAGCGCTGCCCGCGCCGCGACGCCCAGCGCGCGTCGTACTGAGAGTTCAGCAGGTATTTCTCGGCGTTGATCAGGGCAACCCGCATGGTGTAGCCGGTCGGGTCCAGGGCGGGGTTGACCGGTCCGCCCTTGTCCAGCAGCAGGCTCGGCTTGACCAGGCCTGCGGTCGCGAAGTTGCCCACGGCCTTCGTCGCTGTCGGGCAGGCGGCGCCGGTGGGACCGGACAGGGTCCGCCAGGTGGCCGGCGCGGCGTCACCCGGCCGGGTCACGACCCGCTTGACATCGGTCGTGACCGTCGGGGTGGGTGCGGGCTTCTTCGCCGGCTTGGGGGCCGGTTTGCCGGCGGCCTTGGCTGCCTTCGCGGCCGCCGTGGCGACCTTGGCCGCCTGGGTCTTGGCGTCGTCGTTGCTGTTGCGGAGATACCAGCGCGAGCCTCGTACGACGCCCACGGTGTCCACGCCGTCGCCGTCCCAGTCTCCGGCGACCGGCTGGTCGGCGGGTCCCCCGAACGTGAAGGTGACCGCGGTCTTGGCGGCCAGGGCAGCCTTGCGGGCCGTCGCGTTGCGCAGGAAGAAAGATCCTGCGCGCACGATCCCGACGCCGTCGCGACGGTCACCGTCCCAGTCCCCGGTGATCGGCAGGTCGGTGGGGAGGCCGTAAACGAAGCGCTTGTTGCTCGCTCCGGCTGACACGTGGAAGCGCTGCAGCCACAGGTTGCCTCGGACCACCCCGATGTCGGTCTTGCCGTCGCCGTTCCAGTCGCCGACCACCGGCTTGTCTCCGGGTGCACCGAACCCGAACGTCGAGGTCGGGGCCGGGGCGGAGCCGAGGACCGTGTCGTAACGCACCCACTGGCCCAGGGTGAACACGATCGGGGTGGAGGCTCCGTCGCCGTTCCAGTCACCCATGAGCAGGGTGCTGCCCGCAGGTGTGGGGATGTTGAAGGTCAACTCGGCTGCCCCGTCGCCAGACTTCGACCGAGCCCGGGCACCGAGCGGCGAGGCGTAGCCGGGAACCGAGCGCTCCGGGTAGATCGCCTTGGTGAAGGTCCCGGGGTTCAGCGCGGCCGGCATGAGACGGCGGTCCCCCGAGATTGCGGCGCCGGCGGGCGCTGCGGTTCCCCCGACCATGCCCATGAGGGAGGCCAGACCCAATGCTGTTGCCAGCCCGACGACACGACGCGACACTCGAGAACTCCTTCGTCCAGCGCCGTGGCGCCCCAGACCCCGGTACGACGACCAGGCTAACAAATCAGTCCAAACTCTCCCAGACCTGATCTCACGATCGGCCGGGATGGCCAAAGCATGACCCAAATCGTCGACCTACTGCGCCATCTTGGCCACCAGACCGCCATCGGCGCGTCGCCAAAACAGGTGGCCAGGCGATTGGCTACGCGCTAGCGGTGGCGTGGCATGGCATCCTGTTGGCAACCCCCTGGTAGGAATATCAGCCTCCCCTGGGCCACAATAGGTTGAGATTCTTCGTCAACAGCGGCACGATGCCGCAAAAGCTATCGTCGACCCGCCGATCCGAGGACCCGTCCGTGACCCACCCAGGCAAGCCAGCGCGCACCAGGCTTCAGCGCAAAACCAAGCTCCAGCCCGCCGAGCCCGAGCCAGCCGAGTTTCAGCGGGACAAGCTCACGCTGGACCCCGTCCTGGTCCGGCGGGCTCGCAGCCTGGCCCGGTCTGCCGGACGACCCATCGTCACCCTCGCCCGCAGCCACTCCACCGTCTCCGTCGAGCGCGCCGTGCTCCGCCTCGCCGGCCTCGCCGGCGCCGACGCCGACGGCATCCCGTGGGTCAACCGGCTGGTCGATGCCGTGCGCGAGGAGGTCGGGCTCGAGCACGGCGTCGCGCTGCCGGTGTGGGAGGCGATGCGCCGCGACGGGCACGCTGACCTGATCGAGCTCGCGCAGAAGGCGGCCACCGGGGGAGTGCGGCTGCGGCTGCCGGAGGGGCGCGATGCCGAGCTTGCCACGAAGGCCGCGACGCGGGCGGTGGGTCGGGGGATCGCCGCGATCGACCGGCGCCGGCTGGAGCGGGAGCGGCTCGTACGTCGCATCGGCGACGCTCCGAGGAAACCCTGGATCTATCTGATCGTGGCCACCGGAGACATCTACGAGGACATCCCGCAGGCCCAGGCCGCTGCACGGGAGGGCGCGGACGTGATCGCGGTGATCCGGTCCACCGGCCAGTCGCTGCTGGACTACGTGCCCGAGGGTCCCACCCGCGAGGGCTACGCCGGGACCTACGCCACCCAGGACAACTTCCGGCTGATGCGGGCCGCTCTGGACGACGTGTCCCGCGAGCTGGGCCGCTACGTGCGCCTTACGAACTACGCCTCCGGGCTGTGCATGCCCGAGATCGCGACGCTGGCGGGGCTCGAACGGCTCGACATGATGCTCAACGACTCGATGTACGGCATCCTCTTTCGCGACATCAACCCGGTGCGCACGTTCGTGGACCAGCGGTTCTCCCGGCAGGTCCACGCCCGTGCCGGGATCATCATCAACACCGGCGAGGACAACTACCTCACGACCGCCGACGCTATCGAGGCGGCCCACACCGTGACGGTGAGCCAACTGCTCAACGAGTACTTCGCCAAGGAGGCCGGGTTGGCCGACTGGCAGATCGGCCTCGGCCACGCCTTCGAGATCAACCCCGACGTGCCCGACTCGTTCCGGCTCGAGCTGGCCCACGCGCTGCTGGCCCGCCAGCTGTTCCCGCACGCCCCGCTCAAGTGGATGCCGCCGACCAAGCACATGACCGGGGACGTGTTCCGCGGCTACCTGTTGGATGGCTTCTTCAACCTCGCCGGCGCCCTGACCGGCCAGGGCATCCTGCTGGTCGGCATGATGACCGAGGCCGTGGCCACCCCCTTCCTGTCCGACCGCGACCTGGCCCTGCAGAATGTCCGCTACGTCATGGAGGCGGCCGGGCGCCTGCACGAGGACTTCCACCCCCAGCCCGGCGGCTTCATCGCCAACCGGGCCGACCAGGTGCTCGCCGAGGCGGTCGACCTGCTCGAGCGCATCGCCGCCGAGCCCGGTCGGGCGCCCCTGCTGGCGGCCATCGAGGACGGCACGTTCGGGCTGATGAAGCGCCCGGCCGACAAGGGCAAGGGCTCTGACGGGGTGTTCCGCCAGGCGCGGGGCTACGTCAACCCGGCCACCGACCTGCTCGAGGCTGGCCCGCCGGCCCCACGCACGCCGGCCCTGCGTACGTCGGCGTCGGCACGGGCGGGGCGGTCATGAGTGAGCAGGCCAGCGCGTTCCGGGGCCACGACCTGCCCGAACCCGCCGGCGGTTCGCCGGCCCGGATCCTGCGCCCCTACGGCGACACGACCGGGGACGGCATGGTTCAACTCTCGTTCACCCTGCCGATCTCGCACGACAAGCGGGCCGAGGGGGCCGCGCTGCAGCTGGCCGCCAAGATGGGGCTCGACCCGGCGATGGTCGTGCACGCCAAGCCGATGGGTGCGCACTTCACCTTCTTCGTCGTCTACGGCAGCGTCAATCACCTGGTCGACCTGTCGAAGGTGGTGGTGGCCGAGCGGGAATACGACCTGCGCAGTCCCAAGGAGGTCAACGCCGCGATCAAGCGCAGGCTGCGCCGCAAGCTGGTCGTCCTGGGTGCCTGCATCGGCACCGACGCGCACACGGTCGGCATCGACGCGATCCTCAACATCAAGGGCTTCGCGGGGGAGAAGGGCCTCGAGTACTACCGGGAGATCCGGGTCGTCAACCTGGGCGCCCAGGTCCTCGTGCCGGACCTGGTGGCGGCGGCCCGGGCCGAGAAGGCCGACGCCGTGCTCGTCTCCCAGGTCGTCACCCAGCGGGACGCCCACGTGCAGAACACCCGCGAGATGTCCGCGGCCTTCCGGGAGTCCTACCCGGCCGGCCGGGTGCCGCTGCTGGTGGTCGGCGGGCCTCGCTTCGACGAGTCGGCGAGCACCGAGCTCGGCGTCGACCGCATCTTCGGGCGCGGAACCACACCCGGGGAGGTGGCCAGCTATCTCGTCCATGCGCTCGGCCTCACCCCTGCTCTCGAACCCACCCCTGTTCTCGAACCCACCCCAGGTGTCCGAACCCCCCCCGGTATCGCAACCACCCCCCGTGACGGCACCCCCCCCGGGATAGACACCCCCCC
>JBBRHF010000017.1:0-35182 GCA_038223055.1 Actinomycetes bacterium
GGTGCCTACGTCCGGCTCGAGCGGCGAGCCCAAGGGCGCGCTGCTCACGGCCGCGGCGTTGCTGCACTCGGCGCGCGCGACCCTGCGCCGGCTCGGCGGCGCCGGGCAATGGCTGCTGGCCCTGCCGGTCACCCACATCGCCGGCCTGCAGGTGCTGGTGCGCTCGATCGTCGGCGGCACCGACCCGGTCTGCGTGGACCGCTCCGGTGGCTTCGACCCGGTCGCGTTCGCCGCGGCCACCGCGCGGCTGGAGCCGACGCTGCGCCACTACACCGCTCTCGTGCCGACCCAGTTGCGGCGGCTGGTCGAGGCGGGGGTGGATCTCTCGACCTACGACGCGGTTCTTGTGGGCGGGGCGGCCCTGCGCTTCCCAGTCGGGCCTGGGGTCGCGCTGGTGGCGACGTACGGAATGACCGAGACCTGCGGCGGCTGCGTGTACGACGGGTGGGCACTGGACGACGTCGAGGTCGCCCTGGACGCGGCCGGGCGGATCAGCATCGCCGGGCCGGTCGTCTTCGCGGGTTACCGGCTGCGCCCCGACCTCACCGAGCAGGCGCTCGTCGACGGTCGCCACATCACCTCCGACCTGGGCCGGTGGGCGCCCGACGGGCGCCTCGAGGTGCTCGGCCGGGCCGACGACGTCGTGGTCACGGGCGGGGTCAACGTGGCGGCCGCCATGGTGGAGCGCGCCATCCACGCCCACCCCGACGTCGCCGTCTGCGCGGTGATCGGACGGCCCGACGACCGGTGGGGCGAGCGGGTGGTCATCGTCGTGCAGCCGCGCGCCGGCGCGGCGGCGCCCTCGTTGGCGCAACTGCGAGAGGTCGCCGCCGAGGTCCTCGAGCCGGCCGCTCTGCCCCGCGAGCTTGTCGTCGTCGAAGCGCTACCGCTGCTCGCCTCCGGCAAGCCGGACAAGGCGGCGCTGCGCGCGCTCCGCGGGGCGGCTGGCCCGTGGTGACCGCCGCCCAGTGGGCCGCCGGCGCGCGGCTGCGCACCCTGCCGGCCGGCGTCGCCCCCGTCGTCGCGGGCACCGGCGCGGCGGCCGCCATCGACGGGGCGGTGTGGTGGCGAGCGGGGCTCGCCCTGGTCGTCGCGCTGGGACTGCAGGTCGGGGTCAACTACGCCAACGACTACAGCGACGGGGTGCGCGGCACGGACACCGGGCGGGTCGGGCCGCTGCGGCTGGTCGGCTCCGGTGTCGCGAGCCCCGGCGCGGTCAAGCGCGCGGCCCTGCTCGCGTTCGGGGTCGCCGCGACCGCCGGCCTGGCGCTCGCCGCGGTGACCAGCTGGTGGCTGCTGCTGGTCGGCGCGGCCGCTCTCGTCGCGGCCTGGAGCTACACCGGCGGCGCCCGTCCCTACGGCTACCGCGGCCTGGGCGAGGTCTCGGTGTTCGTCTTCTTCGGTCTGATCGCCACGGCCGGCACGACGTTCGTACAAGCCCAGCGGCTCACCGGCGCCGCCGTGCTCGCGGGGGTGGGCTGCGGCGCGTTCTCCTGCGCAGTGATCCTGGCGAACAACCTGCGCGACATCGCCACCGACGACCCGGCGGGCAAGCAGACCCTGGCCGTGCGCATCGGCGACCGGCGCAGCCGATGGCTCTACGTCGGGCTGATGGCCACGCCGTACGTCGTGGTCCTCGCCCTCGCAGGGCTGACCGGGCCGGGCGCCCTCGTCGCGCTGCTGACGGCGCCGCTCGCCGCGAGGCCGAGCCGGCGGGTGCTCGGCGGCGCCCTCGGCGCCGAGCTGATCGGCGTGCTCAAGGACACCGGCACGACCCTCTTCGTCTACGGTGTGCTGCTCGGCGTCGGCATCGCCGTCGGCTGAGCCACCCGAAAGGTGTGCTCGGCCGCTGCGTCCGGCTACGCTGACTTGAAGGGAGCTGTCACCCATGGCGAAATTTCTTTTCTACGCGCTGCCGTTCATCCTGGCGCTCTACGCCCTGATCGACTGCGCGCAGACACCGGCCGCCGAGGTGCGGTCGCTGCCCAAACCTGCCTGGTTGGCACTGATCGTGCTCGTCTTCCTCGCCGGGCCGATCGCCTGGCTGCTGGGCGGGCGGCCTCGGGGCACCGGCCCGAGCCCGCTGTGGGACCGGATGCGCCCCGATCCACCGAGTCGGGCTGCCCCGCCCCGCGGGCAGGTGGCCCCCGACGACGACCCCGACTTCCTCCGGCGCCTCGACGCGGAGCAACGCCGGCGTGACCGGGATCGCCGCCGCGCCGAGGGCGGGACCGATCCCGGCGAGCAGCCGACCAGCTGAGCCGGTCATCCTGAGCCGGTCGATGCCGCCGGTCGATGCCGCCGGTCGATGCCGCCGGTCAGCGGGTGCCGGCGTAGGTGTGGAACCCGACCAGGACGAAGTTCACGACCAGATAGTTGAACAGAAATGTCGCGTAGCCCAGCATGGCCACGTAGGAGGCCTTGCGGCCCCGCCAACCGGCGGTGGCCCGAGCGTGCAGGTAGCACGCGTAGACCATCCAGGTGATGAAGGCCCAGGTCTCCTTGGGGTCCCAGCCCCAGTAGCGACCCCACGCGTTCTCGGCCCAGATGGCGCCGGCGATGACCGCGAACGTCCACAGCGGGAACGCGAAGGCGTGCATCCGGTAGGCCGCGCGGTCCAGCGTCGCCGCCGGGGGCAAGCGGTCCATGAACGACGGCGTGCGTTCCCCGATCGGCACCCGCTCGCGGCGCTCCTGCACGAGGTAGCAGATTGTCTGGCTGAAGCCGATCGTGAAGATGCCCGACGCGATGATGGCGGCGGTGACGTGGATGAGCAGCCACACCGATTTCAGCGCCGGCACCAGTTGGGCCGACTCGGTGTAGAGAACCGTGACCGCCAGCCCGAGGGTCAGCAGGACCGGCAGGATGACGAAGACCCCGAGGTAGCGGACGTCCTGGCGGCGCGCCAGCAGCACCAGGAAGACGCCGGTGACGGCCAGGGCGCCGGTCGAGGAGAACTCGAACATGTTCCCCCACGGCGGGCGCCCGGCCGACAGGCCGCGCGCGAGGACCGAGCCGGCGTGCACGACGAAGGCCAGCCCGGTCAGGGACACCGCGATGCGGCCCACCCGGTCCGAGCGCGCCGGGCGACCCGCGTCCTGCTCCCCGCGCCGGTCCCCACGCTCGTCCCACCGCTCCGGCGGCCCTGCGGGCACTGCCACGCCGACAGGGACGGGGACAGGGACAGGGACCAGCTTGGGCGTGGGGTCCGGCGGGGTCTTGCTCGGGCGTGACCGGGCGCTGAAGGCGAGATCGGCGGCGTAGCAGTACATCGCCGCTGCGTAGACGACCATCGCGGAGTAGAGCAGGTTGTTGCTCAGCTGGGCCAGGGAATGGCTGCTCATTCAGTCCTCGTCCTCCCTCGGTGCGGCTACCCGAACGGCGGCGACCCGAACGCCGGCCGCGATCTCGCCGACCTCCGCAGCCAGCCAGTCGCTGCTCTCACTCTCCAGCCGGGACAGGCCGGCAACCTCGACGAGGGTACGCCCGGCGCCGTCGGGGCCCGCACGGACCCAGACCCGGCGCCGGCGCACGAACAGCGAAAGCATCAGCCCGGTCAGCGCGAGGGCCGCCGAACCCAGGGCGGGGGTGGTCCCCGGGTTGCGCGCCACCTTCAGGCTGGCCCAGCGTCGTACGCCGTCGAAGGTGATCGATCCCTGGCCGGCGGGCAGAGTCATCGTCTGCCCCGGCGCCAGTGCCTGGGCCAGCGGCTTGCCGGTGACGGCGACCTGGGTGAGGCGGCGCTTGTCCAGCCGGTAGATCGACTGCGGGGTGCCGGTGTCGAGACCGAGGTCGCCGCGCCAGGCGTTGAGCACGGCCCGCGGGAAGGTCAGGTCAGGGAACACCGACACCGGGCCCCGGGTCGTGGACAGCGCGGCGCTCGGCAGGAACAGTCCCTCAAAACCCAGCTGCTGGGGCTGGGCTCCCTGCGCCTTCACCACTCCCGTCGAGCCGAAGTTGCGGTCCCTCGGCAGGAACGGCACCGGGCCGGAGGACACCACGCCGCCGGTGCCGTCGCGCACCGTGAAGACCGGTGCGTAGCCGTTGCCGAGCAGGAAGACCTTGGTCCCGTCCACCACCAGGGGATGGTTGACCTGCAGGTCGTAACGGCGGGTCGGTGCGTCCGGGGAGGAGCTGAAGGCCAGCTTTGCCCGGAACTCGCGCGGCGCGCCGCGCTGGTCTCCGGTCGCCTGGTAGCGCACGAACAGGTCCTGCAGGGTGATCGTGAACGGCGCCAGCCGGGACTCGTCGAATGCCGCGCCGTGCTCGAAGCTGTCGTAGGCGGTGACCGTGTTGGAGAACGTGCCGCCCTCGACGACCAGCACGGATGCCTTGAACCCGAACAGGTTTCCGATCGCGACCGCGACCAGCAGGAGCAGCAGCGAGACGTGGAAGAGCAGGTTGCCGGTCTCGCGCAGGTAGCCCTTCTCCGCGCTCACGGCGATCACCGGCAGGCCCTCGCCGGAGATCTCGACCCTGAAGTGTCGGCTCCGCAACATGGCGCGGGCGGCGGCGATGACGTCGGGCGCCGCCCGGTCGGTGGTCCACGTCTCACTGGCCGGCAGCCGGTGCAGGTTGCGCGGCACCGCCGGCGGGCGAGCCCGCATCGCCCGCCCGTGCGCCCTGGCCCGAGGGATGACGCAGCCGGCCAAGGACACGAACAGCAGCAGGTAGATCGCCGCGAACCACGGCGCGGAGTAGACGTCGTAGAGCGACAAGCGGTCGTACCAGGGGGTGAGGCCGGGGTGCTGCTGCTTGAACTGGGCTACCCGCACCGGATCGACGCCGGTCTGTGGCACCAGCGAGCCGGGCACGGCCCCGAGGGTGAGCAGGAACAGCAGGATGAGCGCCGTGCGCATCGAGGTGAGCTGGCGCCACCCCCAGCGGGCCAACTCGAGCGGGCGCAGCGCGCCGGGGCCGCCGGGTTGCTCCGGCTCGGGCGCCGGAGCGGTGGACATCGTGGTCTGGGTCATGGCGCTCAGACCGCCGGGGTGAAGCCGCTGACCCAGACCCGCAGCGCGACCGTGATGTCGTTCCACACCCCGGTGACCAGCAGCAGGCCGATGGTGATGAGCAAGCCGCCGCCCAGTCGCATGACCCACAGGTAGTGACCCTTGACCCAGCCGAACGCGCCCATCGCCCGGCGGAAGGCCAGCGCGGTCGCGACGAACGGTAGGCCGAGGCCGATGCAGTAGGCGACGGCGAGCGTCCCGCCGCGCACGGCGCTGCCGCCGATGCCGCCGAGGGCGAGTACGGCGCCGAGGGTGGGCCCGATGCACGGGGTCCAGCCCAGCCCGAACAGCACGCCCAGCATCGGCGCTCCGGCCAGGCCGACGACCGGGCGGCGGTGCACCCGCAGGTCGCGCTGGAACCACGGCAGCACGCCCATGAAGGCCAGGCCGAGCACGATGGTCAGCGCGCCGAGGACCTGCTGCAGCACCCGTTGCTCCTCGACGAGGAACGCGCCGGCCCCGCCGAGCAGGAAGCCCTCGGCGACGAAGACGACGGTGAACCCGGCGACGAACAGCAGTGCGCCGACGGTGAGGCGCCCGCGGCCCCGGCCGGCGAGGTCGACGCCGGTGAGGCCAGTGACATAGGAGAGGTAGCCGGGCACCAGCGGCAGGACGCACGGCGACAGGAAGGACACCAGGCCGGCCACCAGCGCCAGCGGCAGCGCGAGCAGCAGCGAGCCGTCGGTGATGGTGCCCTGCAGGCTGGACATCTGAAGTCCGGCCATCAGGCGTGGGCCTTGGCACTCGGCTCGGTCAGGACGTCGTCGACGATCGAGCGCAGGGTGGTGGCCGAAACCGGCCCGAGGACCCGGGCGGCGACCTGGCCGCGGCGATCCAGCACGAGGGTGCTCGGGATGGCGGCCGCGCCCACGGCGCCGCGGAACGCCAGCAGCACCCGGCCCCCGTCGTCGCCGATGCTGGGATAGGTGACGCCGAACCGCTTCTCGTGAGCCAGTGCGGACGCCTTCCCGTCTCTCGTGTTGACCCCGACGAAGACCGCGCCCCTGGATCGGGTCTGCTCCCAGGCGCTCTGCAGCGCCGGCGCCTCCTTGATGCACGGCGAGCACCACGAGCCCCAGACGTTGACCACGACCACCGTGCCGCGCTGGTCGGCGACGTCGAACCGCTTGCCCTGCAAGGTCGTGCCGTGGAACGAGACGGCGGCGCGGCGGTCACCGGAGGCCACCAGCGTGACGGTGCCGTCGCCCCCGACGAAGCCCTTGTCCGGCGCCCCGGTCGAGCCCGTCCCGGCGGGCCCCGAGGAGCACCCGGCGAGGATGATCGCGAGCACCGCCCCGGCGACGGCGGTGGCGGGGGGGGCGGACCCGCGGCGCGGCACGGGGGGAGTCACGGGGGAGTCACCCTCATGCTCCGGCGACGAACTTCTTGGCCGTCGCGGCGGGCAGCAGGTCGCGGGCCGGCTCCTCGTAGGACACGGCGACGAGCAGGTCCCCGGCATAGGTGAAGGAGGTGAGCGAGGCCAGCGAGCACTGCCGCTTGCGGGGGTCGTGCCAGAGGCGCCGACCGGTCGCGGCCGACCGCGCGGTCCAGACCGGCAGCTGGTGGCTGACGCACAGCGCCTCGTGGCCCCGCGCGGCGTCGCGGGCCGTGGCGACGGCGGCGAGCATGCGCGCCGCAATCTCCCGGTAGGGCTCTCCCCAGGACGGGCGCAGCGGGTTGCGCAGGTAGCGCCAATGGGCCGGCCGGCGCAGCGATCCGTCCCCGACGCCGAACGTCTTGCCCTCAAAGACGTTGCCGGCCTCGATCAGCCGGTCATCGATGGTCACCGGGAGGCCGAGAAGCGCCGCGGCGGGCGCCGCGGACTGCTGCGCCCGTTCCAGCGGGGAGGACACCAGGTGGGTGATGTCCGCGTCCTTGACGTGCTGGGCCACCCGAAGCGCCATCTCGTGGCCGAGCGGGGACAGCACGAACCCGGGAAGGCGGCCGTAGAGCACCCCCGTCGGGTTGTGCACCTCCCCGTGGCGCAGCAGGTGGACGACGGTCGTCTCGGTCACGGCGTCGCCTCCGCGGCGGCCAGGGCGGCGGCCGGCAGGGCCGCGGCCACCCGGCTCAGCGCCTCGTCGTCGTGGGCAGCGGACAGGAACCAAGACTCGAACGCGGACGGCGGCAGATAGACCCCACGGGCCAGCATCGCGTGGAAGAACGCGGCGTAGCGGAACGACTCCTGCCTCCTGGCGCCCTCGAAGTCGGTGACCGGCTGGTCGGTGAAGAAGACCGAGAACATGTTGCCGGCGTGCTGCAGCCGGTGGGCCACCCCCGCGGATCCCAGCGCGGCGCTCACCAGTCCCCCGACCTCGCCGGCGGCCTTGTCCACCCGCGCGTAGACCTCGTCGGTGCACCCGCGCAGGGTGGCGAGGCCGGCGGCGGTCGCCACCGGGTTCCCGGACAGCGTGCCGGCCTGGTAGACCGGCCCGGCGGGAGCGAGCCGGGCCATCACCTCGGCCCGGCCGCCGAAGGCCGCAGCCGGGAACCCCCCGCCCATCACCTTGCCGAACGTCATGAGGTCCGGGCGCACGCCGTCCAGGCCGAACCATCCGGCCGGACCGACCCGAAAGCCGGTCATCACCTCGTCGCTGATGTACAGCGCGCCTTCGCGGGAGCACAACTGGGCCAGGCCCGCGTTGAAGCTGGGAGCCGGGGGGACCACGCCCATGTTGCCGGGCGCGGCCTCGGTGATGACGCAGGCGATCTCGCCAGGGAAGGCAGCGAACGCGCTCTCGACGCCGGACAGGTCGTTGTAGGGCACCACGATGGTCTCGCCGGCCTGGGCGCCGGTCACGCCTGGGGTGTCGGGCAGCCCGAGCGTCGCGACCCCGGAACCGGCCGAGACGAGAAGTGCGTCGACGTGGCCGTGGTAGCAGCCGGCGAACTTCACTACCTTGGGCCGGCCGGTGAACCCCCGGGCCAGCCGGATCGCCGACATCGTCGCCTCGGTGCCGCTGGAGACCAGCCGGACCTGCTCGACGGGGTCGACCCGGCGCACGATCTCCTCGGCCAGGGCGACCTCCCCCTCGGTCGGCGTGCCGAACGACGTACCCCGGGCGACCGCTGCCTGCACCGCCGCCACCACGTCGGGATGGGCGTGCCCGAGCAGCAGCGGCCCCCAGGAGCAGACCAGGTCGACGTAGTCGCGCCCGTCGGCGTCGGTGAGGTAAGGCCCGCGCCCGGCCACCATGAAGCGCGGGGTGCCGCCGACGGCGCGGAACGCCCGAACCGGAGAGTTGACCCCACCCGGGGTCACGGAGAGAGCCCTGGCCATCAAGGCCGCCGAGGCGGGCACCTGCGCGTCGTACGTCGCCGGGTGGCTGGGAGTCGGGTCGCTGGCGGTCGGGTCGCTGGGAGTCGGGTCGCTGGGAGTCGGGTCGCTGGGAGTCGGGTCGCTGGCGGTCGGGTGGCTGGCGGTCGGGTGGGTGGCGGGCGGGTGGGTGGCGGGCGTGGCGGTCACGCGGCCATTCTCGCAGCCGTGGGAACGCGCCGAGAGGCTGGTCAAATCGTTCTTTCTCCGCTCAAATCGGTGTCGCACCCCGACGCGACGAGGCTCCAGGATCACGGCCGGGCTGGGCGCTCGTCAGGGCACGGCCGAGTGAGCACCCAGGCCCAGTCCTTTGTGTCTGGTTCGATCGCCCTGCGTCCGAGGTTAGCCGCGTCGCCGGCCGAGCGTAAGCGCACCGGAGATCGCTGCGGTCGGTGCGATCCGGGGGTACTAGTACTTTTGGACCACTTGCGGTCGCGCTCCCATAGACCGCATCATTGCCGTGCACGAAACCCCGCACGGTCACCCCCCCGGCCGTGCGGTGGCGCGTCTGGTCCGCCTGTCGGTGTGAACGCCCCCCCGCCGCATCGACAGGCGAGACCAGCCCGATTTTTCAGACCCGATTTTTCAGAGCAGGCGGGCGGCGTCGAGTGCCCAGTAGGTCAGTATGATGCCCGCCCCGGCGCGCGTGATCGCGAGCAGCGTCTCGAGGATCGCCCGGTCCCGGTCCAGCCAGCCCCGCGCGGCGGCCGCCTCGACCATCGCCATCTCTCCCGACACCTGGTAGGCCGCGACCGGGACCCCCGCCGCGGCAGCCAGGTCGGCCACCCGTCGCAGCACGTCGAGATAGGGAAGCGCCGGCTTGACCATCACCAGGTCTGCCCCCTCGGCGAGGTCCAGCGCCACCTCGCGCAGAGCCTCGGCCGCATTGGCCGGGTCCTGCTGGTAGGCCCGCCGGTCGCCTACCAGTGCGGACTCGACGGCGTCGCGGAACGGGTTGTAGAACGCGGAGGAGTACTTGGCCGCGTAGGCGAGGAGTGCGGTGTCGAGCAGGCCCGCCGCGTCCAGTGCGGACCGGACAGCACCGACCTGGCCGTCCATCATCCCGGACAGACCGAGCACGTGGGCGCCGGACTGCGCCTGCACGACCCCCGTCTCCCGGTAGCGCGCCAGGGTCGCGTCGTTGTCGACCGAGCCGTCTGAGCGCAAGACCCCGCAGTGCCCGTGGTCGGTGAACTCGTCCAGACACAGGTCGCTCATCACCACCGTGGCGTCGCCGACCTCGCCAACGACGTCGCGAATGGCCACGTTCAGGATCCCGTCCGGGTCACTGCCGCCGCTTCCGTAGGCGTCCTTGACGGCCGGCACCCCGAACAGCATCAACCCGCCCACGCCGGCGGCCACGGCCTCGACAGCGGCCTTGCGCAGCGAGTCACGCGAGTGCTGTACGACGCCGGGCATCGAGGCGATCGGCGCGGGTTCGGCGAGCCCCTCCTTGACGAACATCGGCAGCACCAGGGCGCTCGGGTGCATCCGGGTCTCGGCGACGAGGTCGCGCAGCGCCGACGTACGGCGCAATCGTCGTGGCCGCTCGGCCGGAAAGCTCACTTGGCCCGTCGGCGCGAGGCGGTGCGCTTCTGGGACGGGCGCAGCACCGGCTCGCCGGCCTCGAGAGCAGCCAGCCGACCGGACCCGCCGTACTCCGCGACGGCACCCGCCAGCGCGGCGACGGAGGGCTCGGGCGCGAGCACGTCGACCCGCAGACCGTGCTCCTCGGCCGTCTTGGCGGTGGCCGGGCCGATGCATGCGATGACGGTCGAGGTGTGCGGCTTGCCGGCGATGCCGACCAGGTTGCGCACCGTCGAGGAGGACGTGAACAGCACGGCGTCGAACCCGCCGCCCTTGATCGCCTCGCGGATCGCCGCCGACGGTGGCGCCGCCCGCACAGTGCGGTAGGCCGTCACGTCGTCGACCTCCCAGCCGCGAGCCACCAGGCCCGCGACGAGGTTCTCGGTGGCGATGTCGGCCCGCGGCAAGAAGACCCGGTCGATCGGGTCGAACACCGCGTCGTAGGGCGGCCAGTCCTCCAGCAGGCCCGCGGCCGACTGCTCGCCCGAGGGCACCAGGTCCGGCTTGATACCCCAGGCGAGAAGGTCTGCCGCGGTCTGGTCGCCGACCGCGGCGACCTTGATGCCGGCGAAGGCCCGCGCGTCCAGGCCGTACTCCTCGAACCGCTCGCGCACGGCCTTGACGGCGTTGCGTGAGGTGAACGCGAGCCACTCGTAGCGCCCGGTCACCAGGCCCTTGATGGCCCGCTCCATCTGCTGCGGGGTGCGGGGCGGCTCGACCGCGATGGTCGGGACCTCCTGCGGCACGGCGCCGTAGGACCGCAGCAGGTCCGACAAGGTGCCGGCCTGCTCCTTGGTCCGCGGCACCAGGACGCGCCACCCGAACAGCGGCTTGGTCTCGAACCAGGACAGTTGCTCGCGCAGCGGCACCGTGTCGCCGACGACCGTGATGGTCGGCGGGGTCAGCTTGGCCGCTGCCACGTCCTCGCCGATGTCGGCCAGGGTCGAGACGACGGTCTCCTGCTCGGTGGTCGTGCCCTGGCGGGTCATGGCGACCGGGGTCTGCGGGCTGCGGCCGGCGGCGATGAGCGACGCGGCGACCTCGGCGATGGTGCCGGTGGCTGAGAGCAGCACGAGGGTGGCGTGGCCGGCGGCGTACGTCGACCAGTCCACCCGCCCCTCGGCGACGTTGACGATGCGGACCTCGCGGGCCTTGGCGGTGGTCAGCGGCACCCCGGCATAGGCGGGTACGGCGGTGATAGCCGGGACCCCGGGGACGATCTCGAAGGCGATCCCGGCCTTGGCGCAGCCGGCTGCCTCCTCGGACCCGGTGGCGTAGAGGAACGGGTCGCCATCGAGCAGGCGGACCACGGCACCGCCCGCCTTGGCCGCTCGCACGACCAGCCTGGCCCGCATCGCGTGGGTCATCGGCTGCCCGTCGTCGCCGACCGAGCCGTCGATGACCTCCACCTGCGGGCGGCAGAACCGCGCGACGAAGTCGCTGTCCTGGGACTCGGTGATCACGACATCGGCACGGGACAGCAGCTCAACGGCACGAACGGTGAGCAGGTCGGGGTCCCCGGGTCCCGCTCCCACGAATGCGACGCGCCCGATCGGCTTAGCCATAACGTCTGACGTCCTTCCCTGTCATCTTCTCGACAATCAACTTCCGGGCTGGGTGTTTGGTGCCCTACGTCAAGGCACTCGCTCCCGAATCAAGTCGCCGGCCCCCTCGGCGAGCAGCTCGGCCGCAAGGCGCCGCCCGATGTCTGCGGCCTCCTCCAGCGGTCCGCTGGCGGACAGACGCACGCTGGCGCTGCCGTCGACGGCGAAGACCGCCGCGCGCAGGTAGAGCTCGGTCACCGCGTCGCCCTCGGCAGGCTCGCCGTAGGCGCCGACCGGGGCCGAGCAGCCGGCCTCGAGCGCGGCGAGCAACGCCCTCTCGCCGGTCACCGCGAGCCGGGTGGCGGGATGATCGAGGGCGCACAGCAGGGCTGCGACCTCGGCGTCGTCGGCGCGGCACTCGAGGGCCAGCGCCCCCTGGCCCGCGGCCGGGAGCATCTGGATCGGGTCGATGACCTCGGTGACCCGGTCGAGGAGCCCGAGCCGGGCCAGCCCGGCCCTGGCGAGCACGACCGCGTCGACCACGCCGTCAACCACGAGTCGCAGCCGGGTGTCGACGTTGCCGCGGACGTCAACGACCTCGAGGCCGAGCCCGAGCCCCCGCAGCTGGGCGGCGCGGCGGGGCGACCCGGTGCCGACTCGGGAGCCGGCGGGCAGCTCGCCCAGGGTGAGGCCGTCGCGCGCGACGAGGACGTCACGCGGGTCCTCACGCAGCGGGACGGCCGCAAGGCACAGCCCGTCGGGGTCGGCCGTGGGCAGATCCTTGAGCGAGTGCACGGCGAGATCGACGGAGCCGGTGAGCAGAGCTTCGCGCAGCGCCCCGACAAACACCCCGGTGCCACCGATCTGAACCAGCGCAGCGGGTGTGGTGTCGCCGTAGGTCGTCACGGGAACCAGCTCGACGGCTCGACCGGTCGCTGCCGTGAGCGCGGCGGCGACGGAGCGGGACTGCACGGTGGCGAGGGGGCTGCGGCGAGTGCCCAGCCGAAGCGGGGTGGCCGTCATGTCGCTGCCCCTGCCGCTGCGCCCGGGTCGGTGAGCTCGGCCCGGGTGAGGGCCTCGACGTCCTGGGGGTCCAGGCCGAACAGGGTGGTCAGCGCTTCGGCGTAGGAGTGCCCGCCGGGCTCCTCCGCCAGCTCCTTGACCCGCACCGTGGGCGAGTGCAGGACCTTGTCGACCACCCGGCGTACGGCCTGCTCAATCTCACTGCGCGATCGGTCGTCCAGGCCGGGCAGGCGGCCCTGGAGGCGGTCCAACTCGGACCGGACGACCCGCTCGGCCATGTCGCGCAGCGCCACCACGGTCGGCGCGACGCTTGCAGCCCGCTGCCAGCCGAGGAACGCGGTGACCTCCTCGGCGACGATGCCGCGGACCGCGTCGATGTCGGCGCCGTGCTCGTGTCCGGCCAGCGCGGTCGCCATGCTCGCCAGGTCGATGACCTGGACGCCCTCGATCTCACTCGCCGCCGGGTCGACGTCTCGGGGCAGCGCCAGGTCGAGCAGGACCAAGGGCCGGTGGCCGCGCTCACGCTGGGTCTGTGCGATCAGGTCCGCAGACAGCACGTGACCCACGGACCCGGTGCAGGAGATGACCAGGTCGCTGGCCGCGAGCGCCGCAGGCAACGCCTCCAGCGGCAGTGCCTGGCCCCCGACCGACCCGGCGAGGCGCTGGGCCCGACCGACGGTGCGGTTGGCGACGAGAAGCTGGCCGGCGCCACGCTGGGCGACGACGGTGGCCGACAGCGCGCTCATCGCGCCGGCGCCGACGACCAGGACGGTGCGATCCGGCAACGGCCCGAACCGGCGCTCGGCTTCGTCCAGCCCCGCGGTGACGAGGGTGCGTCCAGCCCGGTCTATGCCGGTCTCGGTGCGCGCCCGCTTGCCCACCCGCAGCGCCTGCTGGGCGAGCGAACCCAGGGTGCGTCCAGCCGTGTTGGCCTCCTGCGCCACCCGCAGCGCCACCTTGATCTGGGCGAGCACCTGACTCTCGCCGACGACCATCGAGTCCAGCCCGCAGGCGACCGAGAACAAGTGCGCCACCGCGCGGCCCTCATAGTGCACGTAGAGATGCTGGGTGAGCGCCTGCACGGGTACGTCGGCGTGGCGGGCCAGCATCTCGGTGGCCTCGGCGACCCCCCCGTGAAACCGGTCCACGTCGGCGTAGAGCTCGACCCGGTTGCAGGTGGACAGCACCATCGCCTCGGCCATGTGCTCATCAACCACCACGTCGGCGAGCAGCTTTGCCGTGGCGTCCACGTCGAGGGCCGCTCGCTCGAGCACGGCGACCGGAGCGGTGCGGTGGGACAGCCCGACGACCAGGACGCTCACAGTCCCGCCACCAGGCTGGGGACGATCTTGCGCTGCTCGTGGAAGGCGAGGATCTGCAGCTCGATGGACATGTCCACCTGGCGGACCTCGACGTCGTCGGGCACGGCGAGCACGGACGGAGCGAAGTTCAGGATGCTGCTGACACCGGCTGCGACGAGGCGGCCACAGACCGACTGGGCGACCGCTGCGGGGGTCGCGATGACGCCGATGGCGATGCCGTGAGCGCGCACGATCTCCTCGAGCCGGGACAGCGGCTGCACCTGACGTCCGGAGATCTGCGTGCCGACCAGATGCGGATCGGCATCGACCAGGGCTCGGATCTCGAATCCCCGGGAGGCGAAGCCGCCGTAGTTGGCCAATGCGTGGCCCAGGTGACCGAGACCGACGATGACCACCGGCCAGTCCTGGGTCAGCCCGAGCTCGCGCGACACCTGGAACACGAGGTAGTCCACGTCGTAGCCGACACCGCGGGTGCCGTAGGACCCGAGGTGGGACAGGTCCTTGCGCAACTTGGCCGAGTTGACCCCCGCGGCGGCGGCCAGTTCCTCGGATGACACCATGGTCACACCCTCGTCACCGAGCGCGGTGAGGGCCCTCAGATAGATCGGCAGACGTGCCACCGTCGCCTCGGGAACGCCGCGGCCGCGAGAGGCTGGGGTCGTCGGACGGTCTGCGGTGATGGCACGTCTCCTCTAGGTGACCAGGCGGCGCCCACAGTAAGCGCTTGTGAACGCAAGCACAAAGCGACGCGAACGCAAGCCAGTCCCCGCGGTACGTCGATGGGTGACACTTGATCGGTTCAGTAGGACAGGGCTGCCCGCAGGCGCTGCTCCGAAACCCGCCAGAAGTCGTGCGGTTGCCCGTCGACCAGGGTCACCGGGATCTGATCCGCATAGGCCGCGTGCAGTGCCGGGTCGTCCAGGATGCTCAGCTCCTCCCACCCGACACCGCTCTGGGCTGCGACGCGAGCCACCACCACCCGTGCCTCGTCGCACAGGTGGCAGCCGGGCTTGCCGATCAGCGTCACCCGTGGCTTCATCCGCCGGCCCCACCTGGCGCGACGTGCTCTGCCCGCAGCCTTCCCTTGGCGATCTTGCCGGTGGCCGAGTGCGGCAGCTCGTCCACCATCTCGACCACCGTCGGACGCTTGAACCGGGCCAGCCGCGGCACGCAATAAGCCACGACGTCCTCGGCGCGGAGAACGGCGCCGGGGGCGAGCACGACGTAGGCCTTGACCGCCTCGCCCGTGGCCGGGTCCGGGATGCCGATAACCGCAACCTCGGCAACGTCGGGGTGTTCGGCGACGGCCTCCTCGACCTCCCGCGGGTAGACGTTGAAGCCATTGACGAGCACCAACTCGCGGCGGCGGTCAACGAGGAACAGGTCGCCGTCGTCGTCGGCGTAGGCGACGTCGCCGGTGGCGAACCAGCCCGCCTCGTCGGGTCCGCCGCTGCCGTCTGGCCAGTAGCCCGAGAACAGGTTGGGGCCGCGGGCCCAGATCTCGCCCGGGTCCTCGTCCTCGACCTCGGTGCCCTGCTCATCGACCAGCCGGGTCTCGACGCCCGGGACCGGGCGACCGACGGAACCGGGCTTGACCCGCGCGGAGGCCAGCGTCGTGGTGAGAACGGGGGAGGTCTCGGTGAGCCCGTAGCCCTCCCGGATCAGCAGGCCGGTACGCGCCTCGATCCGGCGCAGCACGCTCACCGGCAGCGGCGCCGCCCCCGAGCCGAGCAGGCGCACCGACGACAGGGGGGCGCGCAGGTCGATCCGCTCTGCGAGGTCGGCCCACTCGACGTACATCGGGGGGGCGCCGGGGATGTTGGTCACCTGCTCCGCGCGCACGAGGTCGAGGGTCGCTTGCGGGTCGAACCGCTCGGCGAGCACGACAGTGGCGCTGCACCGCGCGGCCAGGCCCAGCACCCCGTTGAGTCCGTAGACGTGGAACAGCGGCAGGACCGCCAGCACGATGTCGGCCTCGGTCATCGCCGGGCGCTCGAGCGCCGCACACTGCTCGAGGTTGGCCAGCAGCGCCCGGTGGGTGAGCATCGCGGCCCGCGGACGCCCGCTCGTGCCCGAGGTGTGCAGCAACAGGGCGAGGTCCTCCCCGCCGACCTCCGCCACGAACCGCCCCCGCCGGGCGCCACCGCCGACCAGCGCGTCGAACCCGGCCGGGTCGACCACCACCCGGTGGGTGGCGGCGACGGCCTCCTCGACCGCCGCGAGGGTGGCGTCCTCGCAGAGCACCGCCCGCACGTCGACGTCACCGAACAGCCAGGCCATCTCCCGCGCGGTGTAGCCGGTGTTGACGGGCACGGCGACCAGGCCGGCCCGCAGGATGGCGAAGTAGGCGGTCACGAACGCAGGGGTGTTGCCCAGCACCAGCGCGACCCGGTCGCCCACCTTGGTTTCGAGGTCTGCGCGCAGCCCCCATGCCGCCGCATCGACCGCCGCGTCCAGTGCCCGCCAAGACAGGCGCTGCCCGTCCTGGATCAGCGCCGTGTGCTCGCCGCGCCGGTCGGCGCTGACCCGGACGTGGTCAGACAGGTTCGCGGCCACGAAGGGAGTCTCGCACGCGCCCCAGGCTGGGGTGGGCACAACCCCGAGGTCAGCACGACCCCACGGTCAGAAGAAGACCGACTTGCGCTGCATGAGCAGCCGGTAGAGCGTGTGTTGGATCGTCTCGCGCACCTGGTCGGTGAGGTTGAAGACCAGCATGGGGTCCTCGGCGGAGTCCGGTCCCAGCGTGTCGGTCGGGATCGGTTCGCCGAACTCGATCAACCACTTGCTCGGCAGCGGGATCGCCCCGAGCAGACCCAGCAACGGAAAGGTCGGCGTGATCGGGATGTAGGGCAGGCCGAGCAGGCGGGCCAGGGTCTTCATGTTGCCGACGATGGGGTAGATCTCCTCTGCCCCGACGATGGAGCACGGGATGATCGGCACCTGCTCGCGCAGCGCCGCCGCGACGAAACCGCCGCGGCCGAACCGCTGCAGCTTGTAGCGCTCGGCGAACGGCTTGCCGATGCCCTTGAACCCCTCGGGCCAGACCCCGACGAGTTCGCCCCGACGCAGCAGCCGCTCGGCGTCAGCGGAGCAGGCGAGGGTGGTGCCGGTCTTGCGGGCCAGCTCACTGATGACCGGGGTCTGGAAGACGAGGTCGGCACCGAGCATGCGCAGGTGCCGGCGGGCGGGGTGATGGTCGCGCAGCGCCAGTTGGGTCATCACCGAGTCGAGCGGGATGGTGCCCGAGTGGTTGGCGACGACCAGCGCGCCGCCTTCGGCGGGGACGTTATGCAGCCCGTGCACCTCGACCCGGAAGTACTTGTCGTAGAGCGGGCGCATCAGTGCGAGCACGACCTTGTCGGTCAGCTCGGGGTCGAAGCCGAAGTCGTCCACCTCGACGTCGCCGGTGATGCGGCGGCGCAGGAACGCCAGCGCGCCCGCCAGCTTGCGCTCCCAGTCCTCGGCCGCGACCGGCGGCCGCGGGCCGCCAGCACCGCCGAGGGCGACTCCCACGGCGGCCGGGTCCGCGCCGTCGCTCGGCTCCGGCTGGGAGATGAGCGGGGTCGTACGTCGCCTGCGAGCCCGCTCCTCGCTGGCCCGGGAGGCGCCGCGCGCCACGGCGCCGCCGTCAATGGGGATGACTCGCGCCTCAGGCATCGGCTCCTCCGAGCTTGCCCCTCGTGGCCACGCTGACCAGCCGACGCTCCACCGCCGTGACGGTGTCGCGGGACAGCGCCCCATGCAACCCCTGCCCGGAGACGAAGTCGTCGAAGGCCTCGATCGTGGAGTAGCGCGGCGTGAAACCCAGCAGGTCGCGCATCCGGGTGGTGTCGACGACCCGACCGTAGGCGAGGAAACGCACCTGCTCAGGGGAGAAGTCGGCGACCCGAAGCCGACGCAGGGCCTGTCCGATCAGGGGGACCGAGGACAGCGGCAACGGCACCGAGATGGCTCCCGCGCGATGGATGGCGTGGGACAGCAGCAGGACGCCGTCACCGGCGACGTTGAAGATGCCGGGGTGGTCCTCGACGGTGGCCCGCCACAACACCTCGAGGCCGTCGCGCTCGTGAATGAACTGCAGCCGCGGGTCATAGCCCAAGACCGTGGGCACGACGGGGAGCGAGAAGTAGGACGACAGGGCGGTCGTCACCTTGGGTCCGATGAAGTTGGCGAAGCGCAGCGTGGTCACGTCGACGTCGGGGCGGCGCCGGGCGAAGCCGCGGACGTAACTTTCGACCTCGATCGAGTCCTTGGCGTAGCCCGCCCGGGCCAGGGCGTTGGGCTCCATCTCCTCGGTGAACATTGCCGGATCGCGCGGCGAGGAGCCGTAGACGGCGGTGGAGGACTTCACGACCAGTTTGCGCACGCTCGGGGCCTTCTGGCACGCGGCGAGCAACTGCATCGTGCCGATGACGTTGATCTCTTTCATCGTGGCGCGCCCACCCGCACCCATCGGGGTCGCGATGACGGCGGTGTGAACCACGGTGTCGACCTCGGCCTGGCTGATCACCTTGCCGATGATGGGGTTGCGGATGTCGGCGCGCACGAACTCCGCGTCACCCAGATCCTGCTTGGGCGGGACCACGTCGACGCCGATGACGCGCGCGATGTCCGGGTCGGCCTGCAGGAGCTGGGTGAACCGGCCGCCGAGGTATCGCGACACGCCGGTGACCATGACGACCCGGCTCACTGAGCGGCCTTACTTGTTGCGGCGCTGAACGCGGGTCTTCTTGAGCAGCTTGCGATGCTTCTTCTTCGCCATGCGTTTGCGGCGTTTCTTGATGACCGAACCCACTAGGGACCCTCACTCATTCGACGGTGACGCGCTCGAGCGTGCGCGCGGATGCTCCGGCAGACGCCGGTGGGCCCCGCGAGCAAGGCTCTTACCTTACCCCGCGCGGGCGGGCGACGTGGGCCGTGTGGTCAGTGGCTCGGCAGGCGACGGCGCTCAGGCGGTGTCGAAGAACGCCTCGCGAAGGTATTGGTGCACCGCCTGCTCAGGGACGCGAAAGGACCGCCCCACCCGGACCGCCGGCAGCGTGCCCGCGTGGACCAGGCGATAGACGGTCATCTTCGACACCCGCATGGTCGCGGCGACCTCGGCCACGGTGAGGAACTTGACCTCGGCGAGCGGGCGATCCGGACGTTCTGTTGCCATGGCGCACCAACCCTCAGCGCGTGACGGGCGCCGGCTTCCCCGCCGGCAGCACTGAGTCGCACGCGCTCTGACCCCCAGCGTAGGTGCGGGAGTGCCGGATGGGATAGGGGGTGTCAGAAGGGGAGCAGCCCGCCGAGACCGTGCAACGGGAAAACCGACTGCATGGTGGCGACCACGGCCTGGTCGACCGGGTCGGCGGGGTTGAATCCCTCGGACCAGTCGCGCCACTGCAGGACCGCGCCGTCGGTCATCCGGGCTGGCCCATCGACACCGAGCCGCCCGTCGACGTAGTCGAGCCAGCTCTGCGGGATCGCCGTCTTCGCCTCGACGGGCGCGCCGGCCGCCTCGCCGATGAGGTGGCTCCAGGCCCGCGGCACGACCTCGACGATCTCGTAGCCGCCGCCGCCGGTGGCCACCCAACGCCCTCCGGCGCAGCGGTGCGCGAGATCGTGCAACGCCGCGTACGACGCTCGCTGGGCGTCGATGCTCAGCGCCAGGTGGGCCAGCGGGTCGAGCAGGTGACTGTCGCAACCCTGCTGGGTGACCAACACGGCCGGGGCGAACTCCTCGACCAGCGGCGGCACGACCGCGTGGAACGCGCGGAGCCACCCACTGTCGCCCGTGCCCGGCGGCAACGCGACGTTGACGGCCTGGCCGCTCGCCGCCGCGCCCCCGACGTCGGCGGGAAAACCGGTGCCGGGGAACAGGAACCGACCGCTCTCGTGCACCGAGATGGTCAGCACTCGAGGGTCGTCCCAGAACATCCGTTCGACGCCGTCGCCGTGGTGCACGTCGACATCGACGTAGGCAACTCGCTCGGCGCCCTCGGCCAGCAGCCAGGCGATCGCGACGGCCGCGTCGTTGTAGATGCAGAACCCGCTGGCGGCCCCGGGCATCGCGTGGTGCAGGCCGCCGGCGATGCTGACCCCGTGCTCGGCCTCGCCGGTCCAGACCGCCCGGGCCGCCGCCACCGTCGAGCCCACGATGAGGGCGGAGATCTCGTGCATGCCGGCGAACGCCGGGTTGTCCGGGGTGCCCAGGCCCCGGGCCAGGTCGGGCCGGCGCGGGTCTGCGCTCACCCGGCGTACGGCCTCGATGTAGTCGAGGTCGTGGACCAACCCCAGCAGGTCGTCGCCGGCCGGCCGCGGGGTCAGCACCGTCACGTTGGGCAGGTCGAGCAGGCCCAGTGAACGCGCCAGCCGCATGGTCAGGTCGACCCGCAGGGGGTTCATCGGGTGGGTGACGCCGAAGTCGTAGCCGATCAGGTCCTCGTCCCAGGGCAATGCGACCGATCGGCTCATGTCGGGCACGCTACTCGGTTCGCAGGGCGACCACCGGGTCCAGGCGTCCGGCCCGCCGCGCCGGCGCGACGCCGAAGAAGATGCCGACGGCGGCGGACACGGCGAAGGCCAGCGCCGGGGACCACCAGGCGATCACCGCCGGCAGCGGGCTGAACGCGTCGGCGAGCAGCGACACCCCCACCCCGAGCCCGATGCCGAGCACCCCGCCGACGGCGCACAGCAGCACCGCCTCGATCAGGAACTGCAGCAGGATGTCGCGCTGGCGCGCGCCGAGGGCCTTGCGCAACCCGATCTCGCGGGTCCGCTCCCGGACGCTGACCAGCATGATGTTGGACACGCCCACGCCGCCGACGAGCAGGGAGATCGCGGCGATCGCGGCCAGCACGAGGGTCAGCAGGCCCAGGATCCGCCCGATGGTGCCCAAGATCTCGGTCTGGGTGACAGCGGAGAACTCCTCGCCGGTGTACTTGTCCTGCAGCGCCGCCACGAGCCGCCGCTGCAGCGGCTTGACGGCGTCGGAGGTGGGCGCCTTCACCGCAAGGGCGTCGATGCGCTGGACCCCGAACAGCCGTTGCGCCGCGGTGACCGGGATGTGCACCTCGGTGTCGCGGTCGACGCCGAAGGTCGAGCCCTTCGGCGCGAAGATGCCGATGACCCGGAACCGGACGCCCGCGACGTTGACCTGCCGGCCGAGCGGGTCGACGTCACCGAAGACCGTGCGAGCCAGGCTCGAGCCGAGGACGGCGACGCGGCGCCGCGTGTCAACGTCGGTGGCCGTGATGTAGTCACCCCGCGCCAGCGGGCGGTTGAACACGTTGGGCACGTTCTCGTTGACCCCGTTGACGGTGACGAACGACTCTCGCGCCCCCACCCGCACCGACTCCCCGGAGGAGATGGTCACAGCGACCCGGCGGCGGTCGCCGACGACCCGGCCCAGCAGGTCGATGTCGGACAGCGTCAGCCGGCTCACCGAGGGCGCCGAGCCGAACTCGAACTTGCCCGGCACGACGAGGACGAGGTTGGACCCGAGGCCCTCGACCTGGGTCTCGACCTCACGCTTGGCGCCGCTGCCGATCGCCACCAGGATGACGACGGCGGCGACCCCGATGATCACCCCCAGCATGGTCAGCGCACTGCGCAGCCGGTTGGCCCGCAGGGCCTCCAGCGCGACCCGGAAGGCCTCCGTGGCCCTCACGGCGCCTCCCCCGGTACGACGTCGGCTGCTACGACGTCGGCCGCTCGGACGTCGGCTGCTCGGACGTCGGCTGCACTGTCGGACTCCACCAGCCCGTCGCGCACCTGCACCCGCCGCGACGCCAGGGCGGCGACCTCGGGATCGTGGGTGACGACCACGACGGCCACTCCGCGCTCGGAGTTGAGCCGGCCCAGGATGCCCATCACCTCGGCGCCGCTGCGGGTGTCCAGGTTGCCGGTGGGCTCGTCGGCAAGCAGCACTGCGGGGGAGCCGACCAGCGCCCGGGCGATCGCCACGCGCTGCTGCTCGCCGCCGGAGAGCTGGCCGGGCCGGTGGCTCAGGCGGTGCCCGAGTCCGACCGCCGTGAGCGCCTCCTCCGCCATGACCCGCCGCGCCCGGCGAGGGACACCGCGGTAGACCAGCGGCAGCGCGACGTTGTCCACCGCGCTGGTGCGGGTCAGCAGCTGGAAGGACTGGAACACGAAGCCGATCGTGCGGTTGCGCAACTCCGCGAGCTCGGTCTCCGACAGCGTGGCCACGTCGCGTCCGCCGATGCGCAGCAGCCCGCTGGTAGGTCGGTCCAGGCAGCCCAGCAGGTGCATCAGGGTGGACTTGCCCGACCCCGAGGGCCCGATTATGGCGACGTACTCGCCCACGTCGATGCGCAGGTCGACCCCGCGCAGCGCCTCGACCGAGAACCCGTCGAGCTGGTAGCTTCGGTGCACGTCGACCGCCTCGACCGCTGCCGCGGTGGGCGGGCTCACGGCACCGACTGCCCGGCCCGCACCTTGTCGGCTCCCCGGACGACGATCCGCTCGCCGGTCTGCAGACCCTCGAGCACCTGCACGGCGTCGGCCCCCTGCGCCCCGACCCGCACGACCCGCCGCCGCGCGGTCCCCGAGGTGACCACCCACACCACGTCGAGCTTGCCGTCGCGGAAGACCGCGGGCGCCGGCACCGCGACGGCGTCCTTCGCGGTGCGCACGTCGAGGTTGACCACGGCGCTCATGCCCGGCCGCGGTTCGGGCGCCACCGTGCCGTCGGCCGTGCGGCCGGGCCCGAGCGCCAGACGCACCACGAACGTCACCCCTCCCCGGGTCGAGGTGCTCGGCGCGGGGTCGATGGTGGCGACCGTGGCGGCGTAGGACGCTCCAGGCACGGCGTCGAACTCGGCCGTCGCGCGCACGCCGCGCCGGACCAGCAGCACGTCGGTCTCGTCGACCTGCGCGGTCAGCGACAGCGCCGAGGCGTCGGTGACCGTGAGCAGGCTCTGACCGCCCACCACCGGCTGGCCCTCCTCGAGGGTGCCGGTGACGGTCCCCGACGCGGCGCCGCCCGACCCCCCGCCCGCGCCGCCGAGCAGGCCGCCGGCCTGGCCGCGAAGGCTGTCCGGGAGCTGGCTCAGCAGGTCGCCGCCCGAGGACCCCGCGGACCCGGCGCGGCCGGCCAGTGACACCGTGCCGCTGATCGCCGAACGCACCGTCAGCGCGTCGACGGTCCGCTCGGCGAGCGACACCGCGGCCCGCGTCTGCACCCGCTGCGCCGACGACAGCGAGGACACGGCAGTGGCGAGCGTGCCGAGCCCGGCATTGAACCGGCGTACGGCGTCCTGCGCCTGGGCCGTCGCGGCGGTGTATTGCGCCCGCGAGGCATCGACCGCGGCCAGCGACTGCGCCCGCAGGGTCGGGTCGGCGATGGCCGCAGCCGTCGTCCTGGCCCGGGCGAACGCGGCGTTGGCGGCGCGCTCGGCTCGGCGCTGCGCCGCGGTCAGGCCGCCGGTCCCGGGGATCGTGACGGTGCCGGCCGAGGCCGCCCGGGCGTCAGCGCTACGCGCGTCGCGCAGCTGGCGGGCGGCGTCCGGGGACGAGATGCGCAGCAGCACAGCGCCGGCCCGCACCTGCTGGCCCTCGCGCACCCGCAGCTCGGCGACCCGACCGGACGCGGCTGCGGTGACGTCGGCGGTCGCCTTCGCCGCGACCGTCGCCGGGGCCTCGACCACCTCGGTCACCGTTGCCCGGCCCACCGCGCGGACCCGGATGCCGGGGTCGGCCCCGCCGCTGCAGGCGCCGAGCGCCGCAGCCGAGACGGCAAGCAGCGACGCCACGCCGAGGACCTGCCCGGACCGTCTCACCACCTCATCGTAGGTTTGGCTCGCGGCCCGCGCCGACGCGTGGCCCGAACCCGAAGGGAACACCCGGTGCTGCACCTCCGGCTCATCGTGCCGCCCGCGCAGCGCGACCAGGTCGACGCGTGCCTCGCGGGCTCGCCGGCGGTCACCAACGTCGTGCGGATGCCGGGTGCCGCCGTCGAGCCTCCCGGCGACCTGGTGCTGTGCGACGTGGCCCGCGAGGCGGCCAGCCCGCTGCTGGAGCACCTGCGTGGCCTCGGCTTGGAGCGCAGCGGGTCTATCGCCGTGCTGCCCATCCACGTGTCGATCTCGGCCGTGGCGGACCGGGCCGAGGCCGCCGCGCCCGGCGCGGGCAGCGACGCCGTGGTGTGGGAGGAGGTGGAGGCGCGGACGACGGAGGAGTCGACGCTGTCGGCGACCTACCTCGCCTTCATGTGCGTGGCCACGATGATCGCCGGGTTCGGGGTGCTGCTGGACCAGCCGATCCTCATCGTCGGGGCGATGGTGGTCGGTCCGGAGTTCGGGCCGCTGGCGGGTCTGTGCGTGGCGATCGTGCAACGGCGGGGCGGGGAGGCCAGGCGTTCGCTGGTGGCCCTGGTCGTCGGCTTCCCGGTCGGGATGGCCGCCACCATCGTTCTCGTGTGGGGGCTGACCGCCGGCGGCGCGTTGCGCTCCTCGATGCTGACCGACGATCGCCCCCTGACGGCGTTCATCTACCAGCCAGACGTCCTGTCCTTCGCGGTCGCGTTCCTGGCCGGGATCGCCGGGATGCTCTCGCTGACCTCGGCCAAGTCCGGCGCCCTCATCGGGGTGCTCATCTCGGTCACCACCATCCCGGCCGCGGCCAACGTCGCCGTCGCCATCGCGTACGGCGTGGCCGGCGAGGCCACCGGCAGCGCCCTGCAGCTGGCGATCAACCTCGGCGGGATCACCACAGCCGGAGTGCTTACCCTGCTCGTGCAGCAACACACCTGGCGTCGGCTCGTCGACGTCGTCGACACTGTGGCACCAGCGCAGCGCTGACTGTCCCCGACGACCGCAGGAGGCAACCATGGAGCAGCGACGACTGGGCCGGCTCGGTCACCAGAGCACCGTGCTGATCTACGGCGCGGCGGCGCTCGCGCAGGTCAGCCAGGACGTGGCCGATCGTTCGGTGCAGGAGGCCCTCGACGCAGGCATCAACCACCTCGACGTGGCCGCCAGCTACGGCGAGGCGGAGCTGCGGCTGGGCCCGTGGATGTCCCAGATCCGGGACCAGATCTTCCTGGCCACCAAGACGGGCCAGCGTGACGCCGAGGGCGCCTGGCGGGAGATCAACGCCTCGCTGGAGCGGTTGCAGACCGACCATGTCGACCTGCTCCAGCTGCACGCCATCGGCGACCTGGCCGAGCTCGACCTCGCGACCGGCACCGGCGGCGCGCTCGAGGCCGCAGTCCGCGCGCAGGCCGAGGGCCTGGTCGGCGCCGTCGGCATCACCGGCCACGGCCACGAGGCGCCGGCAACCCATCTGGAGGCGCTGCATCGGTTCCCGTTCGCCACGGTGCTGACGCCGCTGAACGTCGCGCTCAGCCTCGACCCGGGCTACCTCGCCGACCACGAGGCCCTCCTCGACGAGGTCCGGCGCCAGGACGCCGGGCTCATGATCATCAAGACGGTGTCCCGCCGCAACTGGCCCGACGGCGTGGACCACGGATACGCCACGTGGTACGAGCCGCTGGACGAGCAGCGCACCATCACCGCGGCCGTCTCGTGGCTGCTCGCCCGCGACGGCATCACCGGGCTGGCCACCCCCGGCGACGTCGGACTGCTCGCGAAGATGGTCCACGCCGAGGCCAGCCGGATGGAGCCGGCCGAGGCCGCCGAGGTGCTCGGCGCCCTGCCGTCCTACAGTTCGCCGTTCATCGACATCCCGATCTGAGCTGAGGTCGGGCGAGGCTCAGCTCAGCTCAGCTCAGCTCAGCTCAGCTCAGCTCAGCTCAGCTCAATCATCGTCGGTTGCGTCCGACTCGGGTTCTGCGGCCCACTGGGAGGCGAGGTCAGCCCCAACCCCGGTGGCGGGATCGGGACGTGACCGGTTGAGGGTGCCCTCGGGACGGGCGGTTGAGGGTGCCCGTGACTGCGACTGGGACACTGAGCCGGGCGGCACCCGTCGTACGGCGACGAGGCTCACCCCTCCGCCGCAAGCTCCCGGCCGCGGTCTCGGGCCGCTTCCAGCGCCGACAGGAAGGCCGCCCGGACGCCGTGGTTCTCCAGTTCGCGAATCGCGTTGATGGTCGTGCCGGCGGGTGAGGTCACGTTCTCGCGCAGCGTGACCGGGTGCTCGCCCGAGTCGCGCAGCATCACCGCGGAGCCGATCGCCGTCTGCACGATCAGGTCGCGGGCGACGGCCCGCGGTAGCCCGAGGAGAATGCCGGCGTCGATCATCGCCTCGACCAGGAAAAAGAAGTAGGCGGGCCCGCTGCCGGACAGCGCCGTCACGGCGTCCTGCTGGGACTCGGGCACCCGGATCGTCTTGCCGACCGGAGCGAAGATCGCCTCGGTCCGGGCCAGGTGCTCCTCTCCCGCGTGCGCGCCGCCCGAGATGGCGCTCATCGCCTCGTCGACGAGCACCGGGGTGTTGCTCATGACGCGCACGACCGGGGTGCCGGCCGCCAGCCGCCGCTCGATCGAGCCGGTGGTGGTGCCTGCTGCGGCAGAGACGATCAGCCGCCCGGGCGGGAGGTGCGGCGCGAGCTCGTCCAGCAAAGCGGCCATGTCCTGCGGCTTGACCGTGAGCAGCAGCGTCTCCGCGGTCTGCGCGGCCTCGGCGGTGCCGACGACCTGCACGCCGTAGCGCTCCCGCAGTACGTTGGCGCGTTGCGGCTGCCGGGCCGTGGCGAGCAGGTCGGTGGGCGCACGGCCTGCGCGCAGCATGCCGGACAGCAGCGCCTCGCCCATCTTGCCCGCTCCCAGGACCGCGATGCGGTCGGCCATGGCCCCGCCCTTTCCTCGTCGTACGGCTGCGTTGTGGTATGGCCTCGTCCCGGCGAGGCCCGGGTCAGCCCTTGGTGGCGACCGAGCGCAGGAAGAACGCCAGGTTCGCGGGCCGCTCGGCCATCCGGCGCACGAGGTAGCCATACCACTCGTCCCCGAACGGCACATAGACCCGCATCCGCTCACCGCTCGAGGCCAGCCGCTGCTGCTCGAGCGGACGGATGCCGTAGAGCATCTGGTACTCGTAACTGCCCTGCGCGCGGCCGTTGCGCCGCACCAGTTCGCCGGCGATCGCGACCAGACGGGGGTCGTGCGTGGCGACCATGGGGTAGCCCGAGCCGGCCATCAGCACCTTGAGGCAGCGCACATAGGACCGGCCGACCTCGGACTTGGCCTGGAAGGCGACCGAGTCGGGCTCCTTGTAGGCGCCCTTGCACAACCGGACCCGGGACCCCTCATAGGCCAGGTCGCTGCAGTCAGCCTCCGTACGGCGCAGGTAGGCCTGCACGACCGCGCCGGTCTCCGGGAAGTCGCGGCGCAGCTCGCGCAGTGCCTCCAGGGTCGTATCGGTCGTGGTGTGATCCTCCATGTCCAGGGTCACCGTCGTGCCGACGGCCCGCGCCGCCGCACAGATCGCCTGGGCGTTCTCCAGCGCGATCTTCGCGCCGTCTCCGGGCAGCGCCTGGCCCACGGCCGACAGCTTGACCGAGACCTCGGCGGCGCCGGTGAGTTCGTCACCATCGAGCAGCCGCAGCAGCCGCAGGTAGGCCTCGCGGGTGACATCGGCTTGGGAGCGCTCGACGGTGTCCTCGCCGAGGCGGTCGAGGCTGACCAGCCGGCCGGTGTCGACGAGCTCTCGGGAGCGGGCGACCACGGCCTCGTCGCTCGTGCCGGCGACGAACCGCGCGACCACGCTGCGGGACACCGGTGCGGTCTCGACCAGGTGACGGATGCGGTTGCTGCGGGACATCGACAGCAGGAGACGGCGGAGCACGGATGGACCTCCCTCGCGCCGCCGACCGGTGTGGGCGGTGCGCCGTTCAGGGTACGCAAGGTTTGCCGAAGATCGAGTCAGGGCAGTCGTCACATCGTTCCTGCGCGTTGACGGAGGTCGCTATCGGAGCAGTTCAGACCGGGAAGATCACCACCGACATCCCGGCGCGGATGGCTCGCCTGCCGTGGACGCGGTGGCACTGGATGGTGGTCTCAGGCTGGGCACCGTGTGGATCCTGGACGGGCTCGTTGCCCGAGAGTTGACTGTTGACCACACGATGGATGGCCGCGGCCGGATCCGACGCATGGTGGCCGGGCTGGAACTCGGAGATCGGCCAGGTGCGGCCACGGCTGAGCCAGACGGTCCTCAATCCGACGCTCCGGCCGCCGCCGCTTGTCGTCCTCAGGGTTGTCCCCCGATCATCCAGCCGGGTGCTGTCGCCCGCGGAGTGCCTGCTCGCTCCGCGGCGAGGACGAGCAGCCGAGGCTCAGGCCTGCGGATCAGCCCAAACTCAGGGATATCCCCTCGAGTTACTCCCAGCTGAATCGGGTTCACGACAGAGCGCCACCCGGCGCACCGGCGACCTTTCCCGTACCTAATCCGAAGATAGATGCCAGTCGTGCTGGTGGTGTAGATGGACCATTGTCAGCCCGGAACGGGCGACCCGCCAGGGGGCCACAGGGACGTGCGTGGTCAACTTCGCCCGCCGTACGTCGAAAGGCTCGCGGTCAGGGGGTCTGCCGGCGCAGGGTGGCGGCACCGAGCCCCAGCGCGAGGACCACTGCCGCCGCGACGACGGCGAGGTCGCCCCAGACCGCGGCGGCCACCCCGGACCGGGTGGTCACCTCGCGCATCGCGTCCACCGCGTAGGACAGGGGCAGCGCGTTGGAGATTGCGTACAGGACCCCGTCCATCGAGGCGCGTGGGACCAGCAGCCCGCACAGCAGGAACTGCGGCAGCACGACCGCCGGCATGAACTGCACGGCCTGGAACTCGGTCGCCGCGAACGCGCTGACCAGCAGGCCGGTCGCCATGCCCAGGACGGCGTCGAGGACTGCGACCACCACGAGCAGCCAGGCCGGGCCGGCCACGTCCAGACCCAACACGAACAGCGACAGCGCGCTGGCCAGCGCCGCCTGGAGCACGGCCAACGCACCGAAGGCCAGCGCGTAGCCCACCAGCAGGTCCAGCTTGCCGATCGGCATCGTCAGCAGCCGCTCGAGGGTGCCCGACGTGCGTTCGCGCAGCGTCGCCACCGAGGTCACCAGGAACATCACGACGAACGGGAAGACACCCAGCAGCGGCGCCCCGATCCGGTCGAAGGTCGGAGTGCCGTGGAACACCCAGGCGAGCAGCGTGATCAGGACGCACGGCACCACCAGCAGCAGCGCGAGGGTGCGGTGATCGTGGCGCAGCTGGCTCAGCACCCGTCGAGCGGTCGCCATGGTCGCTCGGACACTCATGCCGGCACCTCCTGCGCCTCGACGAGGGACAGGAAGGCCGATTCGACATCGCCGCAGCCGGTCCGCGCGAGCAGGTCCGAGGGCGTCTCGTCGGCGAGCAGGCGCCCGTCGCGCATGAGCAGCAGCCGTTCGCAGCGGGAAGCCTCGTCCATGACGTGGCTGCTCACGATCACGGTTGTGCCCGCCGCTGCCAGGCCATGGAACAACGTCCACAGGTCCCGCCGCAGCACCGGGTCGAGCCCGACGGTCGGCTCGTCGAGCACGAGAACCCGGGGGGAACCGAGCAGCGCAGCCGCCAGGGAGACCCGCGCCGCCTGCCCGCCGGACAGCTCGGCGACGACGACATCGGCGTGGGACCCGAGGCCCACCTCGGTCACCACCCGCTCGACGTCGCCCGCCGGTGCGTCGAGGATGGCGGCGAAGTAGCGCAGGTTCTCCCGAACCGACAGGTCTGCATAGACCGACGGCGCCTGGGTGACGTAGCCCACGGTCCGGCGCAGTTGCGGGCTGCCCGCCGGCTGCCCGAGCAGCTGCACCGTCCCGGACTCGATCACCTGGACTCCGACGAGGCAGCGCAGCAGGGTCGACTTGCCGCAGCCGCTGGGGCCGAGCAACCCGACCACCGTGCCGGCCGGCACGGTGAAGGACAGGTCATGTAGCACGGGTCGGCCACCACGGCGTACCCGCAGGTCGTGTGCGGCGACCGCCGGAGAGTTATTCATCATGTGATGAATATATTCCGAACAGAGGCCGTCGTCAAGGGTTGAAGGTCCCGGGCGGCGCGCGCGTCAGGACGCCGCGAGATAGCGCTGCAGGCTCGGCGCGACCAGGGCGATGATCTCCTCGTCGGTGGCCGACGCCAGCGGCGGCACACCGACGACATAGCGAAGCAGGGCCACACCGACCAGTTGGGCCGCGGCGAGCGTGACCCGAAGGGCCACCTCCGGTGCGCCGCCCGAGGTGTCCACGCCTTGCATGACCCGGCCGAGCAGCTCGGTCCCGACGAACTCCCGCAGCATCGCCGCGCCCTGGTCCCCTGTCATCGCCGACCGGATCAGGCCCATCATCGGCTCGCGGAACGTCTCGTCCGACCACAGCCCGAGGAAGAAGCGGGCGAACCGCTCGCCGAGCTGCGCGGGGTCGCCGCTGAGCACGCCGGGCAGCGCGTCGGCGGGGTCGACCGGCAGCCGCATGGCCGCGACGAAGACCTTCTCCTTGGAGCCGAAGTAGTGGTGCACCAGCGCGGGGTCGACCAACGCGGCGCGCGCGATGGCCCGCACCGTCGCCCGGTCGTAGCCCTTGGCGGCGAACTCCCTGCGCGCCGCCTCGAGGATCTGATCCTTCGTGTCGGCCGCACCGGTCGGTCCCGTGGGCCGCCCCGGACCGCGGCGCGCGGTCATCGGCGCGCGATCATCGGCGCACGGTCATCCGGGCACGGTCATCGGCGCGCGGTCATCGGCGCGCGGTCATCGGCGCGCGATCATCGGCGCGCGGTCAATCGGCGCGCGGTCATCGGCGCGCGACCCACAGCCGGGTGAGGTAGGACAGCTCGGCGACCCCGCCCGGGAAGGCCGCGGACAACCCGTCGCGCAGCCCGCCGAGCAGGCGCGCCGCGGCCGCCTCGGGCAGGGCCGAGACGTAGGAATGGCTGCTGTAGTCGGTCACGAACACCGCGACGGGCACGGTGCGGGTCCACGGGATCTCGACCTTGGCCACCCACCCGAACCGGCCGCTGCCCTCGAGGTCGGCTCCCCAGTCGGCCTGGTCGACGCGCTGAGCCTCGTAGTCCAGAGATAGGTCGGTGGCCTCGGCGACGTAGGCCTCCCACCAGGGGGAACCCTGCGCCTGCAGGAAGTTCCAGAACGTGGCCAGCACACCCCGCGGCTTGAGCACCCGCACCGCCTCGGGGATGGCGCTGACGGGATCGATCCAGTGCCAGGACTGTGCGTAGGTCACGAGGTCGAACGCGTTGTCCCGCAACGGCAACGCGTTGCCGTCTCCGACCACGGGCCGGACCCGCGACGTGGACCGCGACCGGAGCAGGGCCAGCGCACCCGGCCCGGGGTCGACGGCGACCACCTTCGCGCCACGGCCGGCCAGCGCGCGACTGGCGATGCCGGTGCCGGCCCCGATGTCGGCCACGTCGGCGCGCAGCAGCGGCTGCCCGAGCGCGGACTCCAGGGTGTCGAAGAGCTGCGCGGGGTAGTCCGGGCGCGCCGCGTCGTAGGCGCTCGCGACGTGGTCGAAGGTCACCCGGCGGGTCATGCGCGCGCCGCCAGGTTGAGCCGGGCGAACGCGAGGCCCTCGGCGAGGTCGGCCTCGCGCTCGTCGCGATTGGCTGCCCGCCTGGTGTTGACCTCGAGGATGACGGTGCCGGCGAACCGCAGGTCGGCAAGGCGTTCGAGCAGTTCGACACACGGCTGCCCGCCGCGGCCGGGGATCAGGTGCTCGTCCCGGTTGGAGCCGAGCCCGTCGGCCAGGTGGACGTGGGCGAGCCGGTCACCCAGCGCCAGCGCGTCGGCCAGCGCGTCAGCACCGGAGACCGAGGTGTGCGACAGGTCCAGGGTCACGGCCGGGTAAGGCTGTTCAACCGGGTCCCAGTGCGGCAGGTAGGCGGCGATCTCGCGCCCGCGCGCCTTCCACGGGAACATGTTCTCGACCGCGAACACGACGTCGGTCTCCTGCTGCATGCGGACCAGCCCTTCAACGAAACCCTTGGCGTAGTCCCGCTGCCACAGGAACGGCGGGTGCACGACGACGGTCGAGGCTCCCACTCCCTCGGCCGCCTCCCGGGCCCGGATCAGCTTGGTCCACGGATCGGTGCTCCACACCCGCTGGGTGAGCAGCAGGCAGGGCGCGTGGATCGCCAGGATCGGCACGCCGAACCGGTCGGAGAGCTCGCGCAGCGCGACCGGATCCTGGCTGACCGGGTCGGTCCACACCATCACCTCGACGCCGTCGAAACCCAGGTCCGCCGCCATCTCGAAGGCGGTCGTGCAGGACTCGGGATAGCACGACGCGGTCGAGAGGCCGACCTTGGCCTGGGGCACCCGGACGACCCGACGCATAGCGCCCACCCTACGGCCGGGCATCACGAGCGCTCGGTGACGCCCATCGCGTCGAGGCGGCGCAGGATGATGCCCTCGCGCAGCGCCCACGGGCAGATCTCGAGCCGCTCGACCTCCAGTAGATCCATTGCCGCGTGGGCCACCAGGGCGCCGGCGAGCAGTTGGGGCGCGCGCGCAGGAGAGACCCCCGGCAACGCGGCGCGCTTGTGGTTCTTCATCTCGGCCAGCCGTGGGATCCAGATCCCGAGGTCCTCGAACAGCAGATCCCGCTTGACGTAAGCGCCCTCCGACGACGGGGCGGCGCCGGTCAACCGGGCCAACTGCTTGAAGGTCTTGGACGTTCCGACGACACGGTCGGGGTCCCCCGCCAGCTCGAACGGCCGCAGCTCGGCGGCCACCTGTGCCCGCACGTGCTTGCGCAACGCCTTCACATCGGCCGCGCGGGGCGGGTCCTCGGTCAGCCAGTCCCGGGTCAGCCGGCCGGCACCCAGCGGCATCGACGCCAAGGCGTCGGGTTCCTCGTCGAGCCCGGTCGCCAGCTCGAGGGACCCGCCGCCGATGTCGAGCACCAGCAGCCGCCCGGACGACCAGCCGAACCACCGGCGTACGGCGAGGAAGGTGAGCCGCGCCTCCTCGTCGCCGGTGAGCACCGCAAGATCGACCTCGGTCTCGTCACGGACCCGCTTCAGCACCGCGTCGCCGTTGCGGGCCTCGCGGATCGCCGAGGTCGCGAACGCCAGCATCTGCTCGCAGCCGCGGTCCTCCGCGAGCGTCAGGGCCTCGCGGACGAACGCGATCAGGGCATCGACGCCGTCCTCGGCGATGCCGCCGTCAGCGGTGAGATGCTCGGCGAGGCGCAGGTCGTTCTTGTGCGAGTTTGCCGGCCACGGCCGGGCACCGGGGTGGGCGTCGACCACGAGCAGGTGAACCGTGTTCGAGCCGATGTCGAGGACACCCAGCCGCATATGACGCCCCTCGTCGTGCCTCTCGTCCTGAGCGAACAGTAGCGACGTCCTGCGCACGGCCCCGTCACCCACCCGGCCACGGTCTAGGCTTGCGGGATGCCCGAGGTCGCGCTGGACTTTCCGCGCGCGTGGGTGGAGTTCCCCGATCCGGCCAACACCGGTCAGGTGTTCCGCTGCGACCTGACCTGGCTGACCTCGAGCTGGACCTGCATCTTCGGCGGCGGGTGCAAGGGGATCTACGCCGAGCAGCCGGCGGGGGTGGGCTGCTGCACGCTGGGAGCGCACTTCTCCGACAAGGACGACGAAAAGCGGGTCAGGGCGTTCGTGGCCGAGCTGACGCCGCAGACGTGGCAGCACCACGCCAGGCGGTGGGTGGACAAGGACGAGGAGGGCGCGCGCAAGACGCGGGTCGTCGACGGCGCCTGCATCTTCGCCAACCGGACGGGCTTCCCCGGCGGCGAGGGCTGCGCGCTGCACGCCCACGCGCTGCGCACCGGCCGCCCGGTCCTCGACACCAAGCCCGACGTCTGCTGGCAGCTGCCGATCCGGCGAAGCTACGACCGGGTCACCCGCCCCGACGAGACCGAGGTGCTCGTCGTCACGATCGCGGAGTACGACCGTCGCGGCTGGGGGCCCGGCGGCCACGACCTCGACTGGTACTGCAGCGGCAACACCGAGGCCCACGTCGCCCCGGAGCCGGTCTATCTGTCGATGCGCGCCGAGCTGGTCGAGCTGATGGGCGGACCGGCGTACGACGAGCTGGAGCGCCACTGCTCGGCCCGGCTGGCGCGGCGCCGTCTGGTCGCCCCCCACCCCGCCGACTGACCCGCACCGACTGACCGTCGCGGACTGACCCTGGCGGACTGACCCTGGCGGACTGACCCTGGCGGACGGACCCAGGCCGCACGCCGCCTCGCCGCACGCCGCCTCGCCGCACGCCGCCTCGCCGCACGCCGCCTCGCCACACGCCGCCTCGCCTCGCCCGCCGATTCGGTCCTGCCGGGTTCTGTCTGCCCCGCCACCTAGCCTCGGCGTCATGGCCAAAACCTCCGCCCGCGAGCGCCCTGCCTACTGCTGCGCGGAGTGCGGCTGGACCAGCGCCCGCTGGGTCGGGCGCTGCGGCGAGTGTCAGGCCTGGGGCACCGTGGCCGACTCCGCCGCGCCGACGGTGCGCACCACCGTCGCGGGACCGGTTACCACCCTCGCCCGCCCGATCGGGGAGGTCGACGTCGCGGCCGCCCGGGCCCGGCCCTGCGGGGTCGACGAGCTCGACCGAGTGCTCGGCGGCGGCCTCGTGCCGGGCGCCGTCGTGCTGTTGGCCGGTGAACCGGGAGTCGGCAAATCGACCCTGCTGCTCGACGTGGCGGCCCGGTTCGCCGACACCGGCCGGGCCCTCTATGTGACCGGCGAGGAGTCCGCCGCGCAGGTCCGGCTGCGGGCCGAGCGCATCGGCGCAGTGCGGGACCAGCTGTTCCTGGCCGCCGAGACCGATCTGGCCGCAGTGCTGGGGCACGTCGACGCCGTGGCCCCTGCGCTGCTCGTCGTCGACTCGGTCCAGACGGTGTCCAGCGCCGGGATGGACGGCGCACCGGGCAATGTCAGCCAGGTCCGCGAGGTCGCGGCAGCGCTCAGCCGGGTGGCCAAGGAGCGCGGCATCGCCACCGTGCTCGTCGGGCACGTCACCAAGGACGGCTCGATCGCCGGTCCCCGGGTCCTCGAACATCTGGTCGACGTCGTGCTGCACTTCGAGGGCGAGCGGCACTCGCGGCTGCGGATGGTCCGCGGCGTGAAGAACCGCTACGGCCCCTCCGACGAGGTCGGCTGCTTCGACCTGACCGACGAGGGCATCACCGGCCTGGCCGATCCCAGCGGCCTGTTCCTGTCCCGGCACGAGGTGCCGGTGCCGGGCACCTGCGTGACCGTCACAGTCGACGGAAAGCGCCCCCTCGTGGCCGAGGTGCAGGCGCTGGTGGCGCCGTCCACGCTGGCCAACCCGCGGCGCACCACGAGCGGGCTCGAGTCGAGCCGGGTCGCCATGGTCCTGGCAGTGCTGGACAGACGGGCCAGCATCGTGCTGCGCGAGCGGGACGTCTATGCCGCCACGGTCGGCGGCGTGCGCCTCGCGGAGCCGGC
>JBBRHF010000018.1:0-34405 GCA_038223055.1 Actinomycetes bacterium
GCTGCCCTGCGCCAAACACCACACCATGCTCCACGAAGGCCACTGGACCGCGGTGCGCCACCCCGACGGGCGCTACAGCATGCGACACCGCGACGGACGAACCATCGGACCCGAACCCCACCCACCCGGACACAACCGGCCACCACCACGACAACGCGAGTAGGCAGACAGCGGCGCCAGCATCACCATCGCCACCACGTGAGTAGCGGACCGCAACGCCCCGGTAAGCGAGGCTCCCCCGTGCCATCCACGGGGCGGATCCAGCGCGCGGCACGGGGTCAATCCCGATCCGGGATGCGTCGGCGATCCAGAAGGCATGGATGTTCACGGGACTGAGGGATTCGGGACTGAAGGATTCGGGACTGAAGGATTCGGGGCGGCTCTGCTGGAGCCGGAGTGACCTCAGGCACCAGATTCACCTGGTGCATCTTGACTCCAGTCCCATCCTCGACGGGCTCAATGTCGGAGTGCTGCTCGCGCTGGTCGACGACTGTCACCCACTGATCGTCCGGACCGGGTGCGCGAGCGCTCCGGCCCGGGTGTCGGTCTCGTCTCTCGGAGGACCGCCGCAACCGTTGACCGATGTCACCCGGGGTGGGAACTCATCGAGGGGGGCAGCCTGCAGATCGACGGAGACCCTCACTTGTCTTCGCCTCTTCCAGCGGGGGGTGCCGCTTGAGTTCCAGCGGGGGGTGCCGCTTGAGTTCCAGCGGGGGTGCCGCTTGAGTTGAGGCGGCGTTCTCCCCAGCAACACAGGGCATCCATCGGGTGCGGGTCTCCTGCCGCGGCCGCTCAGTTCAGTCGCGTACGACCTCGCCGTCTTCGAGCCGTCGGAGGAATACCTCATCGAACTCCGGCCGGTGGGCATTTCCGAGAACTGGAAAGCATCCAGACATCCAGACATCCAGACATCGGGTGCTGGTCCGGGGGAATGCCAAGAGCACAGCAACCCGACGTCAACGCGATCATCGAGCGGCGACGGGCGCTGGGCCTCGACGGCCATGACAAGGTCTGGGAAGGCGTGTACCACATGGCCCCGTGCGCGCACTCGCGCCACGGCAAAGTGGAAGTCCTGCTCACTCTCGCGCTCTCGCCACGCGCCGCCGTGGCCGAGCTCGACCTGCTCGGATCGTTCAACCTCGGTGATGAGAACGAACTTCCGGGTGCCCGACCTGGGCGTATGTGACCCCAGTCCCGACTCCGTCTACCTGCCGAGTTGCCGAGTCGTCGTCGAGGTCCTCTCACCCGAGGACGAGACATACGCCAATTTCGGCTTCTGCGCGGCGCACGGAGTTGACGAGATCTTGGTCGCCGACCCCGACGCCCGCACCGTGCAATGCTGGGTGCTCGGCGCCAACGCCACCTACCCGCTCGCTGACCGCAGCATTGTGCTGGGGTTCGCGGGCGCCGGCCTTGCCGTTCTCTGGCCCTAAAGCCAACCCCCGCGCCATTGCCACGCACGACAAGGCCGGGCGTCTGACCGGCGCGGCGCAGCCTTCGTCCCCCCAAGCCCCCACGGCCGGGCGCAACCCGCCGCCGTACGGATAGCGTGGTCGGTCGTGCCACACAGCCCCTTCATTCGTGACCTGCCCGCCGCGGAGGCGATGGCCGCCTGGTCCGCGGCGTGCATGGCCGGCGGATGCCCGACCCGGCTGCCGACAGTCACCGTCGGCCTCGAGGACGCGCTCGAGCGGGTCACCGCCGCTCCGGTGTGGGCCACCCGCTCCTCGCCTCCCTTCGACGCGGCCGCCATGGACGGGATCGCGGTGCGCGCCGCGGACACCGTCGGTGCCAGCGAGACAATTCCCCTGCTGCTGCCCCCGGGCGGCTACGACGTGGTGGACACCGGGGACCCGCTGCCGGAGCACCGCGACGCGGTGGTGATGCGCGAGCACGTGCACTACGTCGACGGCGCGCACGGGACTGAGGCGGAGGCGGAGCTGCTGGCCGCCGTGCCGCCATACCAGCACGTGCGTTCCATCGGCGAAGACATCGCGAGCGGGGAGCTGCTGCTGCCCGAGGGGCACCGCCTGCGCCCCGTAGACATCGCCGCCGCCGCGGCGGCCGGGGCCACCGAGCTGATCGTACGGCGGCGACCCCGCGTGGCCGTGTTGCCGACCGGCGACGAGGTGCGCCCGATCGGGTCTTCCACCGGCCCGGGGGAGATCCTCGACACCAACTCGCTGATGCTCACCGCCCAGGCCCGGGAGCTGGGTTGCGAGGCCTGGTGCCTGCCGATCCAACCCGACGACCCGGCCGGCATCGCCGCGGCCCTGCGCGCCGCCGCCGCCGATGCCGACCTGGTGATCATCGGAGCGGGCTCGAGCGCCGGTCGCGACGACTACACCGCTGCGGTGGTCGCCGAGTGTGGCACCCTCGCGGTGCACGGCGTCGCGGTCCGCCCGGGCCACCCCGTCGTACTCGGGGTCGTCGAGGGGACGCCGGTCATCGGCGCCCCGGGTTACCCGGTGTCTGCCGCACTCACGTTCGACATCTTCGCCGCGCCGCTGCTCGCGACGCTCGAGGGCGCGGCGGAGCGGCGGCGGCCGACGACCAGCGCGCGGCTGGCCCGAAAGCTGGCCTCGGTCGTCGGCATGGACGACTGGGTGCGGGTCCGTCTGGGAGTGGTTCACAACGAGGTCGTCGCAACCCCACTGCCCCGGGGAGCCGGCGTGCTCACGTCGCTGGTGCGAGCGGACGGCCTGCTCGTCGTACCGGCTGGGGTGGAAGGCCGCCACGCCGGTGACCGGGTCAGCGTCGAGCTGCTGCGCGGCCTGCCGGAGATCGCCCGCACGATCGTCGCGATCGGCTCGCACGACCTCGTGCTCGACCTCGCTGCGTCGGCACTGCGGGCCGCGGACCCTCGCAACACGCTGGCCTCGTCCAACATCGGATCCCTCGGTGGCCTGGTGGCGCTGCGCGACCGGCTCTGCCACCTGGCCGGGTCGCACCTGCTAGACCCGGAGAGCGGTGACTACACGCTGCCGTACGTCGACCGGGTGCTCGCCGGGCGGCCCGTCGCCGTGATCCGTCTCGTGCACCGGGACCAGGGCCTCCTCGTCGCGCCGGGAAACCCGTTGGGCCTGGCCGGAATCGACGACCTGGTGCGACAAGGGCTGCGCTACGTCAACCGCCAGCGCGGCGCGGGGACTCGGGTGCTGCTCGACCACGAGCTGTCACTTCGGGGATTGTCGGGCACGGAGGTCGACGGCTACGCCCGCGAGGAGCACACCCACCTTGCGGTGGCCGCGGCGATCAGCTCCGGCCGGGCCGACTGCGGGCTCGGCATCCTCGCCGCGGCCCGCCCGTTCGGCCTCGACTTCGTCCCCGTCGCCAGGGAGCCCTACGACCTCGTGGTGGACGCCGACGTGGTCGACGACCCCCTCCTTGCGCCGCTCTGGGACCTGCTTGCAACAACGGCCTTCCGCGCCGCGGTGGAGGCGCTCGGGGGCTACTCGACCCAGGAGATGGGGCGCCGCATCCGCTGAGGTTCCGACCATTTCTGCATGATCGGGGCGGGGATCTGTAGCATCCTGTGCAGATGCAGACCGCCGAGCAGATCGCACCGCGCTGGCCGCTGACATCGCGCAAGGCCGCTGGCCCCCCGAGAGTGGCGCTCGCGGTGGTGACGCTCATCCTGGTGGCCGCGTGCGGAGGTGATGCGGGGACGGCCAAGGCCGCCGGTCCCCACGGGACGATGATCCTGGCCACCACCACGAGCACCCGCGACACCGGGCTGCTCGACGTACTCACCCCCCGCTTCGAGGCAGACAACACGTGCCGGGTCAAGGCTTTGGCCACCGGGTCGGGCGAGGCGCTCAAGCTCGGATCGCGCGGCGACGCCGACGTCCTGCTCGTGCACTCCCCCGACGCAGAGACGGCCTACATGCGCACCGGAGCCGGCGCGAGCCGTGCCGAGGTGATGCACAACGACTTCGTTCTGGTCGGTCCCGCCGGCGACCCGGCGAAGGCCGCCGGCGCCGCGGACGCTGCGGGCGCCATGGCACGGATCGCCCGGGCCAAGGCTCTGTTCGCCTCGCGCGGCGACGACTCGGGCACCAACGCCAAGGAGCTCAAGCTCTGGGCCCAGGCAGGCGTCACGCCGGCTGGAGCCACGTGGTACCTCACGACCGGGCTGGGAATGGGCCAGACGCTGACCGTCGCCGGTCAGAAGCGGGCCTACACGCTGTCCGACCGCGGCACCTTCCTGGCCACCAAGAACTCCGGCCTCAAGATCCTCACCCAGCGTAGTCCTGACCTCCGCAACGACTTCCACGTGATCGTGGTCAAGCATGCCGGCACCAACGTCGGCTGCGCCCGCGCCTTCGCGACCTGGATCACCCGGCCCGCCGCTCAGAAGGCGATCGCCGCGTTCGGGGTCGCCAAGTTTGGCCAGGCGCTGTTCGTCCCGGACGCCAAGCCCTGATGTCGGACCCGCTGCGGGAGGTGCTCGAACGCACTGCAGCGGTGTCGGTGACAGCCACCCTGATCGCGCTGATCGTCGGCATCCCCCTGGGCACCGCCCTTGCCCTGGCCCGCCTGCCCGGCCGTGGGCTGCTGGTCACTGCCGTGAACACCGGAATGGCCGTGCCCACCGTCGTGGTCGGCCTGGTCGTCGCACTCGGGTTGTGGCGGAGCGGGCCACTGGGAGACCTGAACCTCATCTACACCTTGCGGGGCATGGTGATCGCCCAGGTGCTCATCGCGACCCCGCTCATCACGGCCATCACGATGGCGGCGCTGCAGCTGTTGCCGGCGGGCCTGCCCGACCAGCTCCGAGGGCTCGGCGCGAATCGCCGCCAACTCGTCGTACAGCTGTGGCTCGAGGCGCGGCTCCCGCTTCTGGCCGCGGCGATGGCCGGATTCGGACATGCCGTCTCCGAGGTGGGCGCGGCGACCATCGTGGGCGGCAACCTGCACGGGCAGACCCAGGTCATGACGACCGCGATCGTGGAGGACGTCGGGCGCGGCGACTTCGGGTCCGCGCTCGTCTACGCCGGTGTGCTGCTTGCCCTCGCGCTGACGGTCAACGGCTTGCTCTCCTCGGTGCAGCAGCGCGGGGCAACGTGGGCGCGGTCCTGAGCCTGCGCGCGGTCCGTCATCGGCGCGCCGGGCGCGAGGTTCTCCGGCTGGACGCCCTGGACCTCTCCGCCGGTGAGCGGCTGGCCGTCCTGGGACCCAACGGCGCGGGCAAGACGACCCTGCTCCGCCTGCTCGCGGCGATCGAGGCGCCCAGCGACGGGACCGTGCGCATCGACGGGGTGTCGACCACGACGGGCGGGGTCGCGCTGCGACGGCGGGTGGCCTACGCCACGCAACGGCCCGGCCTGCTGCACGCGACGGTGCTCGGCAACGTCGAGCTTCCGCTTCGTTGGCGTGGGGTCTCCCGCCGGCGGCGACGGGTGCTCGCCACGGCCGCCCTGGAGCGCCTCGGGATCGCCCACCTCGCCGCACGGCCCGCGCACTCCCTGTCCGGGGGGGAGATGCAGCGGGTGAGCCTGGCGCGGGCGCTGGCCACCGAGCCGTCGTTGCTGCTCCTCGACGAGCCTGCGGCGTCGCTGGATCCCGAGTCCCGCGCCAGCTTCTTCGCCGACGTCGACGACGCGCTGGCCGAGCGTTCGGCGACCGTCGTGCACGTCTCCCACCGGGCCGAGGAGGCGATGCGGCTCTCCGATCGGGTCGCCGTACTCGTCTCCGGCGAGCTGCGCCAGCTGGACACGCCGACGGCCTTGGCCGGCCATCCGCGCGACGCGACCGTCGCCCGGCTCGTCGGCTACGAGAACGTGGTCGAGGCCACGACCGCCGGACCGATCGGACCCGCGGCGATCGCTGTGTGGGCCGCCGGCGTACGGCTCGACGCGGGCACAGACGCCGGCACAGACTCCGGCACAGACTCCTGCGCCGTCGGCGAAAAGCTCCACACCGTCATTCGCGTCACCCCCGGTCCGGGCTGCTGGGAGATCTCGCTCGACGGCCCCGACCGGCTCCGGGCACACCTGCCGAGGCAGATCGCTCCCCCGCACCCAGGTCAGCGGGTGAGCGTCACCTTCGACCCGGACTTCGTGGCGATGCTGCACGCCGAATGATCGGGTCAGCCCAGCGCGACCTCCAGGTCGTAGGCCGTGCGATAGAGCCCCTGCGGACGCATCAGCTCGTCGTGCGTGCCGCGTTCGACCACTGCGCCCCTCGCCAGCACCACGATCTCGTCGAAGTCCTCGTAGCCCTGCATTCGGTGGGTGATCGCGAGCACCGTGCGGTCGCGCGTCGCGTCGAGCAGGTCGGCCAGCAACTCGTCGGCGGTCCGCAGGTCGAGGTGCTCGGCCGGTTCGTCGAGGATCACGACGGGGAAGTCGGCCAGCAGCACCCGCGCCAGCGCCAGTCGCTGACGTTCGCCGCCGGACATCCGGCCACCGTGCTCGCCGACCCAAGTGTCCAGCCCGTCGGGCCGACCCTGCACCCAGTCGAGCAGTCGGGCCCGGTCCAGCACGGCGAGCACCTCGGCCCGGGTCGCGTCGGGTCGGGCCAGGCGCACGTTCTCCCATACCGTGGAGTCGAAGATGTGCGCGTCCTGGGCGAGCAGGCCGACCACCCGGCGTACGTCGTCGCCCGCCAGCTCGCGGGTGTCCACGGCGCCGAGGGTGATCGCTCCGCCCGCGGGGTCCAAGAAACGAAGCAGCGCCATGGCCAGCGTCGTCTTCCCGCTGCCGCTGGCGCCGACCACGGCGACCCGCCGGCCGGCCCGCAGGTCGAGGTCGATCCCGGTGAGAGCGTCCCGGTCAGCCCCCGGCCAGCGCACCCGCAGCCCCTTCACCGCGAGGTCGAAGGGCGCCGCCGGGAACGGGGCCGGTCGGTCCGGCTCGACCACCGGGTCGGCGGTGTCGAGCACCGCGACGACCCGTCCCGCCGCGCCACCTGCCCGGGTGAGCTCGGCCGCCGCCAGCGGCAGCGGGGCGAGGACCTCTGCCAGCGCCAGGGGCACCAGCACCACGACGGCGAGCAGCACGACGGGCAGCGAGCCCGACCGCACGGCGGGCACGCCCAGTGCCAGCGCGCACCAGACGGATGCGCCGATGCCGAAGCTCACCGCGGCCGCCCCGAGACCGCGCACCCGGGCGGCCGAGTCCAGATGGCCCAGCAGCCGCCGCTCGGTCGCGGCCAGGCCGGCCAGGCGCCGGTCCACCTCGCCGTAGGCGACGAGCTCGGGCAGCCGCTCGAAGGTGTCCACGACATCCTCGCTGAGGCGCCCGCGGGCCTCCAGCGCGCCCGCCTCGGCTCGTCGGGACCAGCGGCGGGTGAGCCGGGGCACGACGACGGCGACCAGCAGGGTGACCGCGACCAGCACGACGCCCTCTCGGGGCAGCACGAGCATCACCCCGACGCCGGCCAGGGCGGCCACTGCGACCCCAGTCGCCCAGGGCAACAGGGCGCGCAGGAAGGCATCCTGCACGGCGTCGACGTCGGACACCAGCCGGGACAGCAGGTCACCGTTTCGGAACATCGGCAGCCCCGCCGGCGCAAGCCGCTCCAGCCGGCCGAACACCGCGACCCGCAGGTCGGCGAGCACCTGAAGGGTGACGTCGTGGGTCACCAGCCGCTCGACGTAGCGGAAGCCGGCCCGGCCCACGGCACAGGCGCGCACGGTGACGACCGCCAGCGACAGCGCCACCATCGGCGGCCGCTGCGCCGCCCGCGCGATCAGCCACGCACCGGTCGCGAGGAGGGCCACCGCGCACCCAGACGCGAGCAGCCCGGCGCCCGCGCCGAGAGCGAGGCGGGGCCAGCGGGTGCGCACCAGCCGGACGAGGCGGCGCAGCGGTGTGCTCATGCCGCACCCTCTACAGCCACGGGCTCACCGGTCATCGCGTGCACCCGATCGGCAGCAGCCGCAACGGATCTGCGGTGCGTGGCCACCACCGTGGTCCGACCCGCGAGGGCCTGGACCAGGGCGGCGACCACGCGAGCCTCGGTGGCCGAGTCGAGGTGCGCCGTGGGCTCGTCGAGCAGCACCAGCCGGCAGTCGCGGCGCACCGTCCGGAGCACCACCCGGGCGAGGGCGATGCGCTGACGCTGCCCCGCCGACAGCCCCGACCCTCGCTCCCCCAACGTGGCGTGCAGCCCGCCGGGCAGGCCGGTCACGAAGTCGGCCACCGACAGGCGCAAGGCGCGCGCCACCTCGTCGTCGGTGGCGTCGGGCTCGCCGAACCGTACGTTGGCCGCGACCGTGCCCGCGAACAGCAGCGGGCGTTGCGGCAGCCAGGCCACCCCCGCCCGCCACGCGTCCAGGTCCAGCGCCGCGAGCTCCACGCCGCCCACCCGGATCGTGCCGGAGCTGGGGGGCAGGCTGGCGAGCAGCAGCCCGAGCAGCGTCGACTTGCCCGCGCCACTGCGCCCGGTGACGGCGAGGAGCTCCCCCGGCCGTACGACGAGCGTGGTGCACGGCAGCCGGTCGCCCCCGGTATCGGGGCGGGCCACGGTCACGTCGCTCAGCACGAGGTTGGCGGTCGAGAGGTCGGGTGCGGTCGGAGCGGAGGCCTGCCCCGGCCACGGCAGCACCGGGTTCTCCAGCACCGGGTTCTCCAGCACCGGGTTCTCCAGCACGGCGAACACCTCGTCCGCGGCGGCCAGCCCCTCGGCGCTGGCATGGAACGACGCGCCGACGGTGCGGATCGGCAGGTAGGCCTCGGGCGCGAGGATCAGCACGACCAGGGCCGTCCGCAGGTCCAGGCGGCCCTCCAGCAGCCGCAGCCCCACCCCGACCGCGACCACGGCGACGGACAGTGTCGCCGCGAGCTCCAGGACAAGCGCGGACAGGAACGCCACTCGCAGGACCCGGGAGGTGGCGCTGCGGTGCTCGTCGCTGACCTGGGCGATCTGCTCGACCTGGGCCCGGGCCCGGCCGAAGATCTTGAGCGTGGGCAGCCCGGCCACGACGTCGAGGAAGTGCCCGGCCAGCACGGAAAGGGTGCGCCACTGCCGCGCCGTCTGCTCGCGGGTGTGCATCCCGACCAGAACCATGAACACCGGGATCAGCGGCAGCGTGATCGCGATCAGCAGCCCGCTCACCCAGTCGATCAGGGCGATCTGGACGAGCACCACGATCGGAACGATGCAGGCGAGCACCAGTTGCGGGAGGAACCGCGCGACGTAGCCATCGAGCGCGTCGATCCCCCGCGTCGCCAGCGCGGCCCGACCGCCGGTGCTCGACGACCCGCCCGACGGACCCGACCCGCCGGATCCCGCGTCCTGCGTCGACCGGCGCAACAACGCCTCGCGCAGCGTCGCCTTGACCCGGGCGCCGGCCCGATGCCCTGCGGTCTCCTGGACGCCGGCCAGCACGGCCCGCACCAGGACGACGACGAGCAGCAGGGCCAGCGTGGTGCCGAGGCCGAACCCATCGGCCTCGGACACCGCCGTGGCGATGAGCCAGGCCCCGGCGATGACGAGACCAGCCGTGGCCAGCCCCACCGCGACCGTCAGCGCCAGGTAGCTCCTGGCCGAGGCGGACACCCGGAGCAGTCGGGGGTCGAGAGGCCGCACGGCCGATCAGTGTCCCGTCGTCGCCGACTCACGACGCGTCCCGGGATCCCCCGATGCCGCGACCGGGAGATGGCGGTTGGCGATGCGCCGCCGGAAGACCCAGTAGGTCCAGCCCTGGTAGACCACCACGACGGGCGTCAGCAGGACGGCCACCCAGGTCATCACCGTCAACGTGTAGTGGGTGCTCGCGGCGTTCGTCGTGTTGAGGCTGAACGCCGGGTCGGTCGTGGAGGGCAGCACGTCGGGATAGAGGGTGGCGAACAGCGACGCAACGGCCAGTGCCACGGTCAGGCCGGTCCCGACGAAGGCCCAGCCTTCGCGACCGCGCCAGCTGGCCCCGACGGCTCCCAGCAGGGCACCCGCGGCCAGAACGGTGAGCACCCAGGAGACGGCCCGCCCGTCGCGGAACTGGGTCCACAGCAGGAACGAGGCGGAGAGCACGACCGTCGGCGCGGCAAGGCGGCGAACAAGGGCGTTGGCTCCTCGACGTACGTCGCCGTCGGTCTTGAGCGCGAGGTAGGTCGCGCCGTGCAGAGTGAACAGCGAGAGGGTGACCAGACCGCCGAGCAGCCCATAGGGGTTGAGCAGCGTCAGCAGGGACCCGGTGAAGTCGTGCCGGCTGTTCAGTGGGACCCCGGCCACGATGTTGGCGAAGGCCACCCCCCACAGCAGGGCCGGCAGTGCCGAGCCCCAGAAGATGCACTGGTCCCAGCCACCTCGCCAGCGTGGGGTGTCTCCCTTGGCGCGGTACTCGAACGCGACGCCGCGCGCGATCAGAGCGAGCAAGATCAGCAGCAGGGCGAGGTAAAAGCCGCTGAACAGTGAGGCGTACCACTCGGGAAATGCCGCGAAAGTCGCTCCGCCCGCGACCAGCAGCCACACCTCGTTGCCGTCCCAGACCGGGCCGATCGTGTTGATCATCACCCGCCGGTCGGACTCGTCGCGCCCCAGCACCGGGAGCAGGATGCCGACGCCAAAGTCGAACCCCTCCAAGAAGAAGTAGCCGATCCACAGGACCGCGATCAGGCCGAACCACACGTCGGTGAGCGCCATGAATGAGTCCCCCTCTCTAGTAGGCGAAGGCCATCGGCCGGTCGGGGTCGTGCTGACCGGGCTCGGCCCGCTCGACGTCGGTGAGCTGCGGGGGGCCGGCCTTCGCGTAGCGCAGCAACAATTTCAGCTCGATGACGCCGAGGACGGTGTAGAGGACCGTGAAGGCGATGAGGGAGGTGAGGACCGTCGCTGTGCCCACCGAGGGAGAGACCCCGTCACGCGTCAACATCCGCACCGCGAGGACGCCGGTGCGGTTGGGCACCACCACCCAGGGCTGGCGGCCCATCTCGGTGAAGATCCACCCGAAGGAGTTGGCGAGGAAGGGCGCCAGGGCGGTGAGCACGGCGACGCGCGCGAACCAAGCGTTCTGGGGCACCCGGCCGCGTCGCGCCAGCCACATCCCGACCAGCGCAACCCCGACGGTGACCAGGCCGAGCCCGATCATCAGCCGGAAGCTCCAGTAGGTGATCGGCAGGTTGGGGATGTAGTCGCCCGTGCCGTACTTCGCGACCGCCTCTCGTTGCAGGTCGTTGACGCCCTCGACCGTGGCGTTGGGATCGTTGGTGGACATGAACGAGAGCAGCCCGGGAATGGTGACCGACTTGACCTCGTCGCAGGACGCGTTGATATTCCCGACCGCGAACAGGGACAGCCCGGCGCCCTTCTCGGTGGAGCACAGCGCCTCTGCGGCCGCCATCTTCATCGGCTGCTGGTCGACCATGATCTGACCCTGCACGTGCCCGGTGAGCACGACACCCACCCCGGCGAGCAGTACGGCGAGGACGCCCAGGCGGAACGCCGGCCGGAAGACGTCGACCTCGGCGTCGCGGCGGGTCAGGTGCCACGCGGAGACGGCCAGCACGAAGCCCCCGGCGACCAGCCAGGCCCCGGCGATGACGTGCGGGACGGTGACGAGCGCGGTGTTGTTGGTGAGCAGCGCCCAGATGCTGGTGAGCTCGGCCCGGTGCTTGGCCGGGTTGTAGACCACGCCGACCGGGTGCTGCATGAAGGAGTTGGCCGCCAGGATGAAGAAGGCGGACAGGTTGACGCCGAGGGCCAGTGCCCAGATGCAGGCCAGGTGGACACGCCGCGGCAGCCGGTCCCAGCCGAAGATCCACAGACCCAGGAAGGTGGACTCGAGGAAGAACGCCGCGAGCCCCTCCATCGCGAGCGGCGCGCCGAACACGTCACCGACGAAGCGCGAGTAGTCGCTCCAGTTCATGCCGAACTGAAACTCCTGCACGATGCCGGTGACCACGCCTAGCGCAAAGTTGATCAGCAGCAGCTTGCCGAAGAAGCGGGTGAGCCGCAGCCACACCTCGTTGCCGGTGCGGTGCCAAACCGTCTGCATGATCGCGACCAGCGGCGCAAGGCCGATGGTCAGCGGGACGATCAGGAAGTGGTAGACGGTCACGATCCCGAACTGCCAGCGGGCAACGTCCAATGCGGCCATGCGCGTCTCCCTCGGCCGGTCGTGGTGGTTCGGCTCGTTCCGTGGGGAGCGTAGCGACAAACGTTTCGACCTCTGCCATTCCGCAACATCGCGCCGCGTGTCCGGCCGTCATGCTCGCGGGCGCCGCTCCGCCTCGCGCCTCACCGGCGTCGGCAGCGTGGCGGCCGATCACCGCCACCGGAGAGCGCGCATGGTGCAGCATCGCGTGACTCACCGAACCGAGCAGCAGCGAACACAGCCCGGGTGGGGGACCGGCTGCTGCGCATGGTCGGCCCAAGGTTGGCCGGCACGCTGCCCCGAGCGGGGACGCTGGCCCGAGCGGAAACGCTGGCCCGAGCGGGGACGCTGGCCCGAGCGGGGACGCTGGCCCGGATGGGCGGGGACGAGTTCGGCGTGCTGCTGCTCGGCGCGGACCGGGCCGAGGCGGGCCGCGTGGCCCGGGAGATGAACCTCGTGCTGCGCGAGCCGTTCGTGGTGGACGGGATCCCGATTCGCGTCCCGGCCAGCATCGGGATCGCCGTCGCCCCCGAGCGCGACACTTTGGCGTCGGTGCTGCTGCAACGCGCCGACCTGGCCATGTACAACGCCAAGCGCGCCGGGATCGGAGCTCGCCGGCTGGCGCGCCGGCGGTGCGGACCTGCACGTCGCCGTCAACCTATCCGCTTCGGACCTGAACGACGCGACCCCGATGACCTGGACGCGAGAGTGGGTTAGGCGTCGGGCACCCGGCCGCGTCGGACGCGCTGCCATGACCGTCTCGCTGCTGGCATACAGTTTGTCGTGAGGGTGTCGAGGGCGCGAACCACGTTGTCCCGAACGGGAGGCCAAAAATGCGCGCTCATGAGTTCATGACCACCTCGGTCGTCACGGTCACACCTGAGACACCGATCTCCGAAGCCACGCGGTTGCTGCTGGATCGGGCCTTCAGCGCCGTTCCTGTCGTCGACGCCGGCGAACACCTGATCGGCATCGTCAGCCAGGCCGACCTGCTGCGCGGCCGTCTCGGCGCAGACCCCCGCGCACACATGATGCCGGTGGCCGTCGATGAGACCGCACCACCCAACACGGTCGGAGCGGTCATGACCCGCCGGGTCCTCGCCCTCCCGGCCACGGCCGACCAGAGCGAGTACGCCGCCCTCATGCTCGAACACAAGATCAAGAGTGTCCCGGTTGTGGCGAACGGCAAGCTGGTGGGGATGGTGAGCGCCAGCGACCTGCTGCGGACCCAGGTCCGCGGCGACGACGAGATCGCGACCGAGGCCGCCGCGCGGCTGCGCGACTACGGCGGCGGCCAGACCGGCTGGGAGGTCGCGGCGCACGATGGCGTCGTCACCATCTCCGGCCCTGCCACCGACCAGGAACGACGCATCGCCGTCCTGCTGGTCGAGACCGTGCCGGGCGTGGCCCGCGTCCACACGCGCGCGGGCGGCGCTGCTGCTGCGGCCGATCCAGACACGGCACCCGACGTCGCCGCACCCGACGTCGCCGCACCCGACGGCGCCGCAGCCGACGTCGCCGCAGCCGACGGCGCCGCACCTGAGGCCGCCGCGGCGACGGGCCAGCCGCAACCCATCCCAGTCTGGGGCCCGCCCACCGACCACCGGGGCCTGCGCGTGCTCGGTTTGGACGAGTGCCTCGTGCGGCTGCGTCAGGCACCGATCGGCCGTCTGGGCTTCCTGCGCGACGGCGGCCCAGTCGTTCTGCCCGTCAACCACGGGGTCGACCACCTCGGCGTCGTCTTCCGGGCGACGTGGGGGGCCAAGCTGATGGTCGCCGAGTTGAGAGGACCGGTCGCCTTCGAGGTCGACGGCATCGACGAAGACCGCGAGACGGGCTGGAGCGTCCTGGTCACCGGGACGGCGAGCGTCGTCTACGACAACGACGAGGCGAGCACATTGGAGCGGCTGGGAGTGCGCAGCTGGGCCGGGATCGGCGAGGACGCCCTGTGGGTGCGCATCGTGGCCGAGGACGTCTCCGGTCGCGAGATCCTGCTCGGGACGACCGAGCCTCGGGCCAGATAGGATCGGATTAGTCAGCTCGGGCTGCCAGCCGAGGCGAGCGTCGCGGCGAGTTGCGCCCCCCACGCCCGGGCCCGGTCGGCCTCGCCGGGAAGCAGATGGTTCTGCTTGTCGACCAAGAAGCTCTCGGGTTCGGCCACGAGGTCCAGGCCGTTCTTCCGGAGCATCTTGGCGATGCCCTTGGCCGCCCGGCCGGTGAGCGCCGACGGCCCGCTCACCCTCGTGTCGAAGGCTGCGGACGCTCCGTGCACCGTGCCGAGCGCCTCGAACCAGTCGCGTAGCCCCGTCTCGCCTGCTGCCGCGTCGACATGCAGCCCGCTCTCGGGCTTGGCGGCCACCTCGACCGCGTTCTTGCGGGTCGTGGCCCGGCTCATGCCGTGCACATGGGTCGGCCCGCCCACCACGATCAGGTTCGCGTGCTCGAGCATCGACAACTCGGCTCGGTCCACGGGCACCACCAGGACGCCGCTCGAGTCGGGGCTCTGGGCCAGACCGTCGCCGATCGCGTCAGCCACCGTATGGGTGTTCCCGTACATCGACTCGTAGACGACCACGCCTCGCATGAGGTACCTCGGTTTCCTGTCGGGTTTCCTGGGTTCCTGTCCCACCCTTCATCGTCGCTGGTCGGGTCGTGCGGCTCCAGAGCCAAAGGTCCCCGTGCCGAGAGTCAGCCCGGAGAGCCACGCAGAACGACGGGACTTTCGGCCCCCGCACAACTCCTGTCCCTGCCGGCAACTCGTCGCCCGTGGCTCCGGAAGAACCGGGGAGCGCGGCGGGTAGGCTCCGGTCGGCCTGTTCGAGAAACGGGGTCCGAGAGGAGCGGTGCGTGAAGGCGACCGAGCGGTGGTACTCCGCGCGAATGCAGCAGCACATCGGGCTGGCGCGGTGGGGCCACTACGGCACACCCGTGGTGGTGTTCCCGACGGCGGGGGGCGACGCGGAGGAGATCGAACGCAACCATCTCATCGAGGCGTGCGGGGAGCTCATCGACAGCGGCCGGGTCAAGCTCTTCTCCTGTGACAGCGTCGCCGGACGGGCCATGGTCTCCGAAGACGGGTCCCCGGCCTACCGGATGTGGCTGCTGAACCAGTTCCACGACGCGGTGCGCCACGAGGTCGTGCCCGCGATCCACGCCGATCTCGGCGCTGCCCAGCCCATCGTGGCCACCGGCGCCTCGATCGGAGCATTCAACGCGCTGGCCGTGCTGTGCCGCTACCCGGACGTCTTCCGCGCGGCAGTCGGCATGAGCGGCTCCTACTGGATCGACCGGTTCTATCACGGCGAGTTCACCGACGACCTCTACGTCTCCTCTCCGGTGCACTTCCTTCCCGGCCTGGAAGGCCCACAGCTGGACCTGCTCCGCCAGCGCACCGTGGTGCTCGCCTCGGGCCAGGGCGCGTGGGAGAACCTCGACGAGTCCTGGAAGACCGCGGATGTGCTGGGGCGAAAGGGCATCCCCAACCGGGTCGACGTGTGGGGCCCCGAGTGGGAGCACGACTGGCCGACCTGGGCCCACATGCTGCCCACCTATCTCCACGAGTTCTGCTGACGGCTGCCTCTCACTCGGCGTACATCTGCAGGTCGCTGGCGAACCGCTCGGTCATCTCGATCACCCGCGCCAGTTCCGAGTGGCGCACCATGACGGCGCCGTCCCCGATCACGGTCGCTCTCCAATCGCGCCGTGGGGCGCCGAGGGGCAGCAGGTCTACCGCCGTGACCGCGTCGCCATAGGCCTCCAGCAGCGGCCCGAGACCGACGATTCGGGCGATGTGGCCGGCGCCGTGCGCCCGCTTGAAGATGCTGCCCGCGTTGAAGCCCCGCTCCAGGGGCCGGGACAGGCGACCATGTACGACGGCCTCGGCCCAGCCGACGTAGAGGTCCCCGTCGGTGGAGTAGTTGAGCAGGTCGACGACCCGCGCTCCCGGCGGGCGGGCACCGATCTCGCCGAAGACCGCCTCACCAGCGGCCGTGAGGTACCACTCCATGTGCGTGAACCCGGTGTGGAAACCCAGCGCGGACAGCACCTGCGCCCCCATCGCGCGACCGCCCTGCAGGTGTGGGACCGTGATGTCGCGCAGGGCTATCGAGACCGGGCTGATCCACTCGTGCATCCGCATCTGCAGCGGACGGGGGCGGTACCACAGGATGTTCTCGAACAGGATCTCCCCGCCCGCGCACACCGTGTCGTAGGTGAACTCCTCCCCGTCGACGAACTCCTCGACGCTGACCCTGCCCACGTGGCGCAGCAGCGGCAGCACGTCGTCCAGATCCTGGGTGGAGTTCACCCGAAACGTGTCCGCCGAGCCGGCGCCGTCGATGGGCTTGACGATCAGCGGGAACCCGATCCGCTCCGCCGCCTCCCACACCTCGCCCACCGTGGTGGCGCTCGCGTGCCTCGGGGTGCGGATGCCGGCCGCATCCAGGACCTGCTTCATCTTTTCCTTGTCCCGGAAGGGGATCGTCTGCTCTACGGTCATCCCTGGCAGGCCGAAGGACTGTCGGATCCGGGCCGCGAGGATCATGTAGGGCTCCCACAGGCACTCCACCTGATCGATCGGCACGTGGTGGGCCACACCGTGCAGCGCGGCGAGAACGGCTCCCTCGTCGGCGAGCGAGACGTGCTCGTAGTGCGTGAGTGCCTCGCGAGCCGCGGTCGGCAGCGCCTCTGGCGACTGGTCGCCGACACCGATCACCGTGGCACCCACGGCCGCCAGCCCGCGAGCGAAGTAGGCCATCTCGGCCGGGTAGCCCGGCGAGAGCAGGACGACGTTCATTGCCGCTCCTCGTTGAAGAAGCCCTGTACTGGCCCGTCCACGGTCACTGTGCTTCCTCGAGCTCGACCCGCACGCCACTAATGATGCGGGTCAGGGCGTCCCGCACCACCTCGGTGTCAGGATCTCGGACAATGACGTAGCCCTCGCCCTCGTAGCCCGAGGACGCCGGCTGACCGGGCTGGGGCAGCCGCGCCTCGACCACCAGGTGCCCGATCTGGGCCTGGACCTCGTCGGCGCCGTGCACCGCCCGCACCCGGCCCCGACCCTGCCCGCGCAAGTAGGCCGTCCCCGCGGCGAACGCCCGCTCGGGTGCCTCCCACCGGTCCAGGACGACGAGCTCGGCCCAGGCCCGGTAGAAGTCGATGTCATGGGCGTAGCCCAGCATCGAGCTGAGCTGCGCTCCGGGCGGGCGGGCCGCGACCTCGGACACTGCGACCGTCCCGTCGGGGCGGCGGAACCACTCCATGTGGGTCAGCGCGTCGCGCACGCCCAGGGCGCGCAGGGCGGCCGGCCCCACCTCGTGGATGCCCGCATGGTCGGGTCCGGCGATGTCGCGCGGCAACAGGACCGTCCACTGCACCCACGGGTTGCGCAGCACCTCCAGCGGCGGCGGATGGTAGTCCGCGACCGACGCCCACCCGGTTCGCCCGCCCAGGGTGACGCTGTCGAAGGTGTGCTCCTCGCCCACCAGGAACTCCTCCAGCAACCCCGGGGCGTCCGGCCGGGGTGGTACGGCCGCAAGCCAGCCGCGCAACGCTCCCTCCTCGTCCAGCCGGTACGTCGACTGGGCGCCGGCTCCAGCCGGGGGCTTCGCCACGAGCGGGAAGCCAACCTCCTCGGCGAACGCGATGGCCTCGGCCGGCTCGCGGACCAGCTGATGGCGGGCGCATGGCACCCCTGCGGCACGCAGCACCGTCTTCATCCGCGCCTTGTCGCGCACGTTGCGCGCGGTCGCCACGTCCATGCCCTCGATGCCGAGGCCCTCCCGCACCTGCGCGAGGGGCACCTGAAGCTGCTCGAGGGCGCCGACCAGCCGCTCCACCCGGCCCAGCTGGGCGCTGAGCCCGGTCGTCGCCGCCGCGATCGCCCGCGGATCCAGCGGGTCGTCCACCCGCCAATGGCCGGCGAGATCCTCGGTGAGGCTGGGCGGGAGGGCGGCCAGCGGTTCAGCCGTGATCACCCCGAGACGGACTCCTGGCAGCGCCGCGGCGGCGGCGACGAACCGCGCGGTGGCCTCGAGCAGGAAGGGCGCGACGAAGGCAGCGACGACCATGGAGCGAAAAGTACCCGCCACGGCGCCGACGGCGACGGGCGCTAGCATCTGGCTCGTGAATGTGGTCTTCGTGGAGCCTTTCTTCCCCCCGACACAGCGCCATTTCGTGCGCGCACTCGCCGAGGCCGGCGCCAGCGTGATCGGCGTCGGGGAGACCTCCCAGGACTCGCTGGACGACCAGCTGCGCAGCTGGATGGCGCACTACCACCAGGTCCCGAGCGTGGTCGACGTCGGCGTCATGACCGACACGGTGCGCTGGATCCAGGACAAGGTCTGGGTCGACCGGCTGGAGGCGACGATCGAGTCGCACACCCTCGCCGCTGCGCAGGTGCGCGAGACCTGCACCATCCCCGGAACGTCGCTGCGCACGGCGTGGCTGTGCCGGGACAAACCCTCGATGAAGCAGGCGCTGCGGGCTGCTGGCATCCCGACCGCCGCGACCGCCGCCGCCGATAGCGCCGCAGCCGTGCACGCCTTCGCCGGCGAGGTGGGCTTCCCGCTCATCCTCAAGCCGCGCAGCGGCGCCGGCGCGCTGGACACGATGAGGGTGGACAACGCAGCCGAGCTCGAGACGGCGCTCGGGGTGTTCGGCGGTCAAGGCGTGGCATCCATCGCGGTCGAGGAGTTCGTCGAGGGTCACGAGGGCTTCTACGACACGCTTTCGATCGACGGTCGCCCCGCGCTGGACTTCGTCTCCCACTACTTTCCCAACGTGCTCGACGCCATGCGCACGCGTTGGATCTCGCCGCAGTTCATCGCGACCAACCGGGTTGACTCCGAGGGCGACTACGCCCAGCTGCGCGAGATGGGGCTGCGGGTCAACGAGGTGCTGGGCATCGGGACCTGCGCCACCCACATGGAGTGGTTCTTCGGACCCAAGGGACTGCGCTTCTCCGAGATCGGCGCCCGCCCCCCGGGGGTCGGCGCCTGGGATCTCTACTCCGCCGGCAACGACCTCGACGTCTACGGCGAGTGGGCCAACGCCATCGTGCACGGCAACGTCGGGGCCCGCCCGTCGCGGCGCTTCGCCACCGGGATCGTCGCGCTGCGCCCCGACCACGACGGGCAGATCACCGGCTACTCCGGCGTCGACGAGGTGCAGTCCCGGCTCGGCGAATGGGTGATCGACGCCCATCTGCCCTCCCCCGGCACGCCCACCCAGCCGGTCGCCGCCGGCTACATGGCCAACGCCTACGTCCGGATGCGCCACCCCGACTACGACGTGCTGCACGGCCTGCTCGACGACGTGGGGCGCACCGTGCACGTTTACGCCGGGTGAGCCCACCTCCGCCGGGCGTGACCGTGCTCGGCCCGCAACGCCGGCCCACCCTGGGCCAGTTCGTCTGGCCGGATGCTGGTGGCTCACCCGGTGACCACACCGATGACCGGCCGATCGCCGTAGTGACCGCCGGCTGGCTGGAGCGCGAGGCCGACGACGGCGAGGTCCGCTCCCTGCTCGGCAATCGCGGCGTCAACCTCGGCCTGCATGCGCGCTGGCTGGACGTGCGCGAACGGGACCGCGAGTTCGCCGGGGCCGCGCAGGAGCATCGCGCCGTCCTCGACGAGCTCCAGCAGAACTACCTCGTCGCGCTCGACCACGCGCTGACCGCGCTCCACGCTACGGCCGCGCGGGGTGGCGGGCGGCCCCGCACCGCCGTGGCTGCGATGGAGGACGCGCTGGCCGTCGTGCGGCTGGTGGACGAGCGCCATGCCATGCGCGTACGTCGCGCCCACGACGACTTCGCCGCGGCCTGGCTGCCGCAGGACCGCCCGGTGATCGCCGAGCACCGCGCGGACGTGCAGCGGAGGCTCGAGGACGCTGCCGGGCTGGTCGTCGCCGGCGGCCATGTCGGCGTCCTGCTGCGGGTGCTGCACCTGTTCCACGTGGCCCCGTTCGTCCCGCCCACCGTGGTGTCCTGGTCGGCCGGCGCGATGGCCCTCACCGAGCGGGTCGTGTTGTTCCACGACCGGGCGCCGCAGGGTCCCTCGCACGCCGAACTCTACGACGCGGGCATCGGGCTGCTGCACGGAGTCGTCCTCCTGCCGCACGCACGGCGACGCCTGCGGGTCGATGACCTGCCCCACATGGCAGTGCTGGCCGCGCGGTTCGCGCCCGACCGGTGCGTGGTGCTCGACGACGGGATCCGGATCGACATCGGCCGCGACGGCGCGCTGCCGCCGGACGCACGGGTGGTCGGCGACCAAGGCCGCATCCTCGCCGTCGGGACTCAGTCATGACAGCGTCCGCGTCGGGCCGGCTGGCCATCAACCGGCTCAAGGCGCGCAAACCGGTCGACGGCGCTGCCGTCGATCGGTTCCTCTCCCGGCACGCCGTGCCGATCGTCGAGGGCACCCGATGCACCTTCGCATTCCGCGGCGAGGTCGACGAGGTGTGGCTGGTCCAGCGGATCCTGGGCCTGCCGGACCGGATGCCGTTCCGGCGGCTCCGCGACACGGACCTGTGGTACCTCGTGCTCGAGCTGCCGGAGGGCTCCCGGATCGAGTACCAGATCGAGATCCGGCAGGGCGACCGCTACGAGCGGTTCAACGACCCGCGCAACCCCGAGGTCTCGCACAGCCCGATGGGCAGTTCCTCGGTCTGCTTCGCGCACGGCTACAGCACCCCGGACTGGACCCGCCATGATCCCGAGGCGCGACCCGGTGAGCTCACCAACCTCGTCGTGCCCAGCCGGGCGCTGCGCCGCGACTGCGACGTCACGCTCTATCTGCCGGCCCGGTTCCACCGCACGGGCTCCTATCCCCTGCTCGTCGTGCACGACGGGGGCGACTTCCTGGCCTACGCCGGGGCCAAGGTGGTGCTGGACAACCTGATCCACCGGTTGGAGATCGCCGAGATGGTGGTCGCGTTCGTGCATCCCCAGGACCGGCTGATCGAATACGCCAACTCCACCGGGCACGCGCGCTACCTCACGCACGAGCTCGTCCCCCAGCTGGAGGTCAGCCTCCCGCTGTCCGGCGCGCGGTCCGGTCGGGGCCTGCTCGGATCCAGCTTCGGCGGCATCGCGGCCCTGTCCGCCGCCTACCGGTCACCGGAGACCTACGGTCGGCTCGCGGTGCTGTCCGGGTCCTTCGTGTTCACCGACATCGACGTCGACCACGGAGGCGGCCCGGCCTTCGACCCCGTGGTGAAGTTCGTCAACCGCTACCGAGCCAAGCCCCGGCACGTGGCCGACCGGGTCTTTCAGAGCTGCGGGATCTACGAGCCGCTGATCGGGCCCAACCGCTCGATGCTGCCGAGCTTCGAGTCGACCGGCATGGACGTGCGCTACGTCGAGGCACGCGACGGGCACAGCTGGGAGGCCTGGCGCGACCGGCTACGCGACGCCTTGTCCTATCTTTATCCCGGACCACAGAAGCTGGTCTACGAATAGGTCGGCTGGTCGTCGTACGGCACAATGGTCGTCCACCACACGAGGAGAATCGGTGACCGCGGAACACCCCAACTGGCCGGAGCACGAGCACGACGCTGTGGCGCACGAGCACCCGCACTACCACCTGACGCACAACTTCATCGAGCGGGTCAGCGGGTTCGAGCACCTGGCCTACCAGCACACCCATGAGCACACCCACGGCGCCGGGTCGCATAGTCACTATCCGCACGAGGACTTCGCCAGCGAGCACCTGGGCGAGGCGCACGAGCACGAGCATTCGCCCGCGGGGGCCGCGCTCGCGCCGAAGGCGGCGAAAGCGGTGAAGTCGGCCGCCAAGAAGGTGGTCGCCGCGCCGCGCAAGGCAGCAACAGCCCCCCGCAAGCCGACCACTCCGCCGGGCCCGGCGCCGGAGTAGGTCATCGGATGGCGGGGACGGTTGCGCGGGCACGGTCGAACAGGCCATGACGTCCCCGCGCGCGACCCAGATCCTGTCCGACGTGATCGACGGGGCACCCGACGGGGCCGAGCTGCCACAGCGGCTCGTAGTGGCGTGCGCACTCGGTGTGCCGGTAACCTGGGCTGGTCTGGCCCTGGTGACCGAGCATGGGCCCGGCGCGATGCTCGCGGCCACCGACGGACCGGCCGCTGTCCTGGACGAGCTGCAGTTCACGCTCGGGGAAGGTCCGTGCATTGACTCCTATGCGACGGGACGTCCGGTTCTGCACCCCGACCTCAAGCGCTCCGGGCCGGGACGTTGGCCCGGGTTCGCCATGGGGGCCTTGCAGGCCGGGGTGCAGGCCGCGTTCGCCTTCCCGCTGCGCGTGGGCGCGATCAAGTTCGGCACCCTCGACCTCTATCGCGACGAGGTCGGCGCCCTGTCCGACGACTCGCTCCGCGAAGCGCTGTTCTTCGCCGACGCCGCTACCCAGCTGCTCCTGCACCTGCACGCGGAACACCCTCCCGACGCGCTCGACCCGGGTTGGCTCTCCAAGGGTGCCAACCGCAGCGAAGTGCACCAGGCGACCGGTATGATCAGCGTCCAGGCCGGAGTGGGCCTGCGCGAAGCCCTGCTGCTGCTGCGGGCCCGAGCCTTCGCTGCGGAGCGGTCGGTCGCTGCAGTCGCACGCGACGTCGTGGAGCGAGTTCTTCGGTTCGACTCAGACATCGGCCACGCGCCCGGCAGTCCCCAAGGCGGTGCGGCGTGGTGATCGGAGGCGAACCGGAGATGGTGATCGAGATGGCGATGGGGATGCTCAGATCGAGGTCCAGCCGTGGCTGAGGAACACCGTCTTGCCCAGGTCTTCGTCGAACTCGCCGACACGCTGGTCGCCGAGTTCGACGTCATGGAGTTCCTGCAGGTGCTGGTCGAGCGGTGTGTCGAGTTGCTCCACGTCGACGCGGCCGGGCTGCTGCTCGCCGACCACCGCGGCACGCTGCAGGCGATGACGTCCTCGATCGAGTCGGTCCGCAGTCTCGAGCTGTTCGAGTTGCAACACGACGAGGGTCCGTGCCTGGACTGCTTCGCGACAGGACAGCCGATCACCAACGTCGACCTGTCCCAGTCCGCCGAGAGGTGGCCGGTGTTCGCCCCCGCCGCCCTGGAGTCCGGGTTCCGGATGTGCCATGCCATCCCGATGCGACTGCGCCAGCAGGTGATCGGCGCGCTGAACCTCTTCCATACGAGGGTCGAGCCGTTCAGCGAGGACGACATCGCGATCGGTCAGGCGATGGCGGACATCGCCACGATCGGGCTGCTCAACGAGCGGGCAGTCCGCGAGCGCGACGTGCTCGCCACCCAGCTGGAGGGGGCCCTGGACAGCCGCGTCATCATCGAGCAGGCCAAGGGGGTGATCGCCGAGAGGGCCGGGATCTCGGTCCTGGAGGCCTTCACGCTGATGCGCATGCACGCCCGTAGCTCCAACCGTCCTCTGTCGGGGGTCGCGCTCGCCGTCGTCAACGGGACCCTGGAAGCGAGTTCGATCCGGCGCACCTGAGCCGGCTCATCCCGGCGCGCCGGACCATCCTCGCGAGGCACCGCCACCTAGTTGGCGCTCGCCCGCCGGGACGTCGCGACCCGGTTTGCGGTCGCCGACTGGCAGACTCCCCCCATCATGCGTGACGTCCGAGATCCCGTGGTCGCCGCCGCCCTCGCCCAGCTCGACCGGGAGGATCCCGCGCTGGCGAAGCAGGCCGACGCGGCCCTCAACGCCCTCACCTGGGACGAGGGTCTGGCCACGATCACCCAGATGCGGCTGCAGGAGTGGCTGTGGTACGGCTTGCCGGTCAAGTTCTGGACCGACCTAGCCGAGTGGGTGCAGATCGCCACGGCGCTGGGCCGGCTGCTCGACCTGGTCGAGCTTCCCCGCTACGGCGCCCTGTGCCGCGGGGCCACGACCCACGATGTTCTGGCCGCCTACGAACGGGACGAGGCGCACGGGCGCGCCGCGTTCCGCAAGGCCATGAACGCTTCCGGGATCTCGCCTCCCGACGTCCCCGAGCTGCGCTGGAGCGCCATCATGGGGGTCGAGGAGGTCCAGGCCCACGAGGCGGTGTCCGGCGTGCTGGAGATGGCGATCGAAGCGGGCGAGATCCGCCCGGGCACCCGCGGCTGGCGGGGACGACAGCAGGCGGTCGTCCGGCGGGCGCTGCTGCTGGCTCGACCCGACCTGGCGGCCGGCTGCTGGCTGGACCAGGTGCATGAGGAACGGGTCGAGCGATGGTTGACCTCCCGGGGCGAGTCCCGGCGGGAGCTGCTGGGCCGCGTCCGCGACGCGGTGACGGGGCCCAAGGTTCCGGTGCCCGACGACGTCGCCCAGCACGTGGCGCCGGTGCGCTGGTTGCTGGAACGAGCGGAAACCGGGCTGGATCTGACCGCGACCAACCGGCTGCGTCCCGCCACAGTGGCCGAGCTGGCCCGCGGGTTCGGGTGGTCCCTCGAGGTCGGCACGCGGCAGACCGAAGGCGACGTCTGGGAGGTTGTCGCCGTACGCCACCTGGCCCGGCGGGTCGGTGCCCTGCGCCGGTCCGGTCGGCGGCTCGTGCTCACGACCGCCGGCCGGCGGCTGCTCGCGGACGAGAGTGGCCTGTGGCAGGCCCTATGCGGCGGGCTGCTGGACGACAGCGGGTTCCCGGCCGCAGCCGGCGAGATCGCGCTGGTCGTCCTGCTCGAGGGCGAGGCGGACACCGACGACGAGCTCTCGGAAGCGGTCGCCGCGCGGATTGTCGAGGAGAACTGGACCGGCCAGAGCTCCGGCGCCCGGCCGGGGCGCCGCGCCGCGCTGCAAGGCCTGAGCGATCTGCGCTGGGGGCTCGAAGTCCTGCGGCTGGTCGACCGGCCGCCGGGGGCGACATGGTGGGACTCGCCGACATGGCGGCTGAATGCGGCCGGTCGTGCCGCCGCGCTGGTCGCGCTGCAGGCCCGGGCACTGCGGCCCCGACGCTCGATCTGGGAGAGCCGCTGATCGCCGTCTTCACCCCGGGCCGGTCCGGGTAGATCCGGCGCCCTGCACATGCTGGCCCCGCTCACAATGCGAGCAGTCGTTGCGCCCGGGCGGCGCACCTGTCGATGACGGTCGCCGTTCGCGCCCCGACCGACCCAGGAGACCCGCCATGTCGACACCGACACCTACCTGCAACTTCATGTCACAGCCCGCCCGCGATCCGCAGGACGGCGCCGGAGACGTAGCCCGCTTGCGGGCCGAGCAACCAGGCGATCGCGGGAGCTATCTCGTCCACCTCGCCGGCGCGGCCCCACGGGACACGGGTCGCGGCCCGGTCGGCGCGACCGGGGTCGCCTGCGGCGGCATGGATGCCGGTGCGCACGATGCCCGGGGCGACGGCGTTGACCCTGATGCCGTCGTCGGCCAGTTCCTTGGCCAGCCCCATCGTCAGGGCGTCGACGGCCGCCTTGGCCGCCGCGTAGTGCACATACTCGTGCGGGGAGCCCAACGTGGCAGCGGCGGAGGACACGTTGACGATCGCGCCGCCGCGTCCACCTCGGTGACATGACATCACCCGAACGGCCTGGCGAGCGCACAGGACGACGCCCAGGAAGTTGACGTCGATGACCCGCCGGATGACCTCGATGCTGGTGTCGGCGAGGTCGCCGACGTGAGCGGTGATTCCCGCGTTGTTCACCAATCCGGTCACCATGCCCAGCTGCTCGGCGGCTGCGCGGAACAACCCCTCGACATCGGTGTCGCTGGTGACGTCGGCCCGGATCGCGATGCACCTGACCCCCAGCTCGGCCGCTTTCGCGGTGACTGCTCGGGCGCCACCCTCGTTCTCGCGGTAGGTGATCGCCAGGTCGTGACCCGCGCGAGCGAGGTGGACCGCGGTCGCCGCCCCGATCCCCTGACTCCCCCCGGTGACGATCGTCACCGGCCGCTCGCTGGTGTCCATCCGCCCATCTTGGCGTCCGGCGCGATCAGGCGGGGCCGCGGTAGGCACGCCGCCCGGCGTCGGCGTCGAACGCGCCGCGCGGTCCGCCGTCTCGTCGAAGATGCGCCAGGCCGGGGTGGGCATGTCCTGCATGCCCTGCTTCGGCATCGGGGGGTTCGAGTGGACGAGGCCGAACGGGTGATGGTGACCCGGCATGGGAGACCTCGATCCCCGCGAGCAGCCAGCGCAGTCCGCCGGTGAAGTTCTCGACCAGCGCCTTGGGCACCGGGCGCTGGGCCTCGAATTCGGTCGAGCCCGGCTCGGTCGAGCCCGGCTCGGTCGAGCCGGCCTCGGGGGAGCCGGGCACGAACGGAAGGCCCGCCGTGAAGGCAGCGAACCCGATCGTGTAGACCACAAGCACCCGCAGCGCGTCGATGGCTGCCGGTCCGGACACGCCGAGCCGCGCCAGCAGCGGCACCATGGCGTCGCCGAGCCGCTGGGCACGGGGGCCGCGGGCGCCCTGGCGAGCCAGGTAGAGCGGGACGAGGTCCGGATGCTCAAGCAGCACCTCGTACGTCGAGACGAGCAACGCGTGCAGCCCGGCGCTCGGGTCAGCCCCGTCGGGCGCGGGCACGCGGACGTCGGCCAGCACGTCGTCGAGCAGGTCGTCGAGCAGGGCGGCCTTGCTGGACACGTGGCTGTAGAGCGCGTTCGGGGCCACGCCGAGTCGCCCGGCCACCGCGCGCATCGTGACGCCCGCCAGGCCCCGCTCGGACAGCAGGCCGCGCGAGGCAACCAGGACGGCGCCGCGGTCGAGGCCGGCCCGCTGGCCGGGGGTTCGAGGAAGCACGTGTCCACTGTACAACGTACAGTTAGATGGTACGGCGTACAGCGCACCCGCTCTCGGAGGAGATCCCGATGACGACCCGAGCTCACCGACGACCAGGAGGGCTTTTTGCGGCCGGCGCCCAGACGTCGGCCGCGGCCGAGGTCGACCGTCTCGCGGTGGCCTGGCTGTGTCAGCGCCTGGTCATGTGACGGGGACCACGACGATGGGGACGAACACGACGCCGGGGCCAGCGACGACGGGAACCACGACGAGAACCACCCCTCGCGAGATCGCGTTGCTCCGGCTCGCGGCGCAACGCCTCGCCGGAGCCGGAGCGGCCCGTCCGGTCGACACGGTCCGGTGGCTGGCCGCCATGCAGGCACAGGACCCTGCCGGGGTGCAGACGTCGGTGGCATTGCGCACCGCCTGCGGCACCCGGGCCGCCGTCGAGGCCGCATTCGACGCGGGCGAGATCGTCACGTCGTGGCCGATGCGGGGCACCCTGCACCTCGTCGCGGCCGAGGACCTGCCCTGGATGCTGGGGCTCATGGCTCCACGCGTGGTGGCCGGCACCGCCGCCCGCCGCGCGCAGCTCGGCCTGGACGAACGCCAGATCGACCGGGCTCGAACGATCGCCCGCGCCGAACTTGAGGGCGGCCGGGGGTTGCCCCGAGCCGACCTGATCGCCCGCTGGGACGAGGGCGGCCTGACCGCGGCCGGTCCCCGGGGCTACCACCTGCTGGGACACCTCGCGCAGACGGGTGAGCTGTGCTTCGGCCCAACCCGCGACGGCGACCGTCTCGTCGTCCTCGTCGAGGAATGGATACCGCGTCCCCGCCGGCTCGACCGGGACGAGAGCCTCGGCGAGCTGGCCACCCGATACTTCCGCAGCCACGGGCCGGCGACGGTGGCCGACTTCACCCGGTGGACCAAGCTCGTCGCCGCCGACGTACGCATGGGGCTTGCCCTTGCCCGGCCGGTGTTGGCCAGCGTCGCGGTCGACGGCATTGAGCACCTGATGGACCCGGGGACACCCGACCGGCTCGCGGCCTGCCGTCGGCAGGCGCGCGGGGTGTTCCTGCTGCCGGGATTCGACGAGTTCATGCTGGGCTACGGCGACCGCCGGGCCGCACTGCCCGCGGAGTTCGCCGACCTCATCGTCCCCGGCGGCAACGGCGTCTTCCGCCCGACCGTGGTCAGCGGCGGCCAGGTCGTCGGGACGTGGCGGCACGCGGGCCGCGGGACGAAGCGCAGCCTGGCCGCGACCCCGTTCCAGTCCTTCACCACATCGGTGCAGCGGGCCCTCCCCCGCCGCTACGCCGCCCTGCCCTGACTCGTCTGCCGATGGGGAGGCTGCGACAACCGTCGAATTCCCGCCGAGCGGCCGTGAGGACCACCATCATGCTCAGGAGACGCTCGGCCCGCACCGCTACCGCGGCCCCGCCATGGTGCTGGTGCTGATTGCTCTGAGTGGGTTCGCGTTCTGGGCCTCCGACGCCACCCGTCGTGCGATACGTCGAGCCGTCGACGCCAGCAACCTGTCCGCCGACCATGCCGACGCGAGTTCTGCGGTCGGCTACCAGCCTGAGTCAGCTCAAGACACTGCCGGTCAGCGAGCTCAAGATCGACCGGTCGTTCGTCATGACCATGATGCGCGACCGCAGCGACGCCCTCATCGTGCACAGCGTGGTCGACCTCGGCCACAATCTCGGACTCACGCTGGTCGCCGAGGGCGTCGAGACGGCAGCGGCCCTGCACGCCCTTGGCGCCCTCGGGTGTGACGTGGCGCAGGGCTACCACCTGTCCCGGCCGCTCACTGTCGACGCCTTCGACCTGTGGTGCGCGGGACGGCGAATCGACCCGGCGGCGAGAGCCGTCCAACAGGTGCCGGTGACACTCCAAACCTGAGCGGTGCAGCCGTGAGAGGGTCCTCCCATGGCATCCCTCACCGAGGCAGCCCCCGCCCTGGCCGCACAGCCGCCAGCCGATCTGTCCGGTCGCCGCGCCCTCGTCACCGGAGGGGGCAGCGGCATCGGCGCGGCCTGCGCGCGCCGCCTGTCCCAGGCCGGTGCCAGGGTGACCGTGGCCGACCTGAACGGCGCGCGCGCCGAGGCGGTCGCCGAGGAGGTCGGCGGTGAGCCCTGGCAGGTGGACCTCGGGGACACGGCAGCCCTGGCCGAGCTGAACCTGGACATCGACATCCTGGTGAACAACGCCGGCTTCCAGCATGTGGCGCCGTTGCAGGAGTTCCCGCCGGAACAGTTCGCGGCCATCCTGGCGCTCATGCTCGAGTCGCCGTTCCTGCTGATCCGGGCGGTCCTCCCGGCCATGTACGCGCGCGGCTTCGGGCGGATCGTGAACGTGTCCTCGGTCCACGGGTTGCGCGCGTCGCCGTACAAGTCGGCCTACGTCGCCGCCAAGCACGGACTGGAGGGGCTATCCAAGGTCGCCGCACTGGAGGGTGGCCCGCATGGGGTCACCTCCAACACCGTGTGCCCCGCCTACGTACGCACGCCGCTGGTCGAGGGCCAGATCGCTAGCCAGGCCGAGGCGCACGGCATCTCGCCGGACGAGGTGGTCGAGCGGGTGATGCTCACCGAGCCGGTGATCAAGCGGTTGGTCGAGCCCGCCGAGGTCGCCGAGGTCGTGACCTTCCTGTGCGGGCCGGCCGCGTCGTTCATCACCGGATCGGCGATCACCGTGGACGGCGGGTGGACCGCTCGGTGACCACGACGTACCGGCAGATGGACGTTTCCGTCTCGGGTGGGTCTTTGCACGCGGGCCGCTGGGGGCCGGGGGTGCCGGCCGTGCTCGCCGTACACGGCATCACGGCGACCCACGTCGGGTGGTTGGGGGTCGCCGAGCGACTTCCCGGCGTGGGCCTGCTCGCGCCCGACCTGCGCGGCCGGGGCCGGAGCGCGGACCTGCCTGGCGACGACGGCTTCACCGCGCACGTCGCAGACCTCGTGGCGCTGCTCGACGCCACGCAGTGCGAACGGGTCGTCGTCATCGGTCACTCCATGGGTGGGTTCGTGGCCGTGCTGCTGGCGGCCATGCACCCGGATCGGGTGTCCCGGCTCGTGCTGATCGACGGCGGGCTGCCGCTCGGGCGGCCCGACGATGCCGTCGTTCCGGGCGGGATCGACGCCGCACTCGGCCCGGCCGCCGCCCGCCTGGCCATGACCTTCGAAAGCCGGGAGGCCTACCGCGAGTTCTGGCGCGCCCACCCCGCCATGGGGTCGCTGTGGGGGCCCGCGGTGCAGGCCTACGTCGACTACGACCTTGTCGGTGAGCCACCCCTTATGCGCTCGTCCTGCCGCGGGGCAGCCATGCGCACCGACGGCGCGCAGGTCGCCGACCACGCCGCCGCGGCCGCCGCGCTTCGCCGAGTTGCCGTGCCCATCACGTTCCTGCGGGCCGAGCGCGGGCTGCTCGACGCCCCGCCTCCCCTCTACACCGAGGAAGTCGTTGCGCGGTGGTCAACCGGGAGCCCGCCGGTCGACGCGCGCACGGTCCCCGACAGCAACCACTACTCCGTCCTGCTTGGCGCTCGGGGCGCGGCAGCGATCAGCGAGGCCGTCACCGCGGCCGTCGCGGCAACGGCGGCGCCGGACATTGGGGTGTGAGGCGCGGCTGTCCTGGTGGTCCTGGTGGTCCCGGCGGTAGCGGCGGTCCGGGCTGCCCCGGCTGCGGATCGCGGGTGACGCCGACAGCACCTTCCACGACCTTGGTCCGCGCCGTGGTCATCACCAGGTCGAGCGCCCGCTTTCCGTCCTTGGTTCCGGTGCAGACGAACGTGGTCTCGGGCGTCAGCGGAAAGTATCGGTTGGTGACGTTGGGGCCGGACGTCGCGCGCTCGATCAGCGGGCGGTATTTCCGGCCGGGGCCGAACCGCGGCAACGGGCACTGGATCGTTGGATTTCTTGCAATCCGCGACACTGATGACGTGCTGCCACCCGCCGGTACGCCCGGCACCGACCTGCCGGTGCGCCTCGCACTGCCGGCTCTGGCGGATGCCCTGAGTGGCGCCGGGGCGGCCGTCCTCGTCGCCCCTCCCGGCGCGGGCAAGACCACGCTGGTTCCGCTCGCGCTGGCCGGGTTGGTTCACGGGCGGGTCATCGTGGCGGAGCCGCGCCGGTTGGCGGCCCGCGCCGGTGCCCGGCGGATGGCCGCGCTGCTCGGCGAGCCGCTCGGTCGCAGTGTCGGCCACACCGTCCGAGGGGAGAGCACGGTCGGGCCGGCGACCCGGATCGAGGTGGTCACCACCGGCGTTCTCGTACGTCGACTGCAGCGCGACCCGGAGCTGCCCGGAATCGATGCCGTAGTGATCGACGAGTGCCACGAGCGGCACCTGGACACCGACCTCGCTCTCGCCTTCGCCATCGACGTCCGCGCGGCGCTGCGACCAGATCTGCTCTTGCTCGCCATGTCGGCGACCGCCCAGGCCGCCCGGCTCGCCGAGCTGCTCGGGCGGGTGCCCGTCGTGGAAGCAGTCGGCAGGCTGCACGACGTGGACGTCCGCTGGTGCCCGCCGGTCCCGCCGGTCACCCCGCCGTTCGGCCTGCGGGTCGACCCGCGCCTGCTCGACCACGTGGCCGACCTGGTACGACGTGCGTGCGCCGAGACCACGGGTGACCTGCTTGTGTTCCTACCGGGCGCCAGCGAGGTTGCCGCCGTCGCGCGGCGGCTGCGCGGCCTCAAGCCGGGCAGGACCATCGACCCCGGGAGCATAATCGACCCCAGCAGCACAATCGATGCCGGCATAGACGTCGTGCCGCTGCACGGACGGCTGCCCGCCGCGACTCAGGACGCCGCGCTTGCCCAGCGGCCAGGCCGTCGGGTCGTTCTCGCGACCGCGGTCGCCGAGAGCAGCCTCACCGTGCCCGGAGTGCGAACCGTGATTGACGCCGGGCTCGCCCGAGTGCCGCGCACGGACCTGTCCCGCGGCCTCGGATCACTGGTCACCGTGCCGGTCTCGCGGGCCTCGGCGCACCAGCGGGCCGGGCGGGCCGGGCGGGAGGGGCCGGGCCGGGTCTACCGGTGCTGGTCGGCGGCCGACCATGACCGGTTGCCCGAACATGCCGAGCCGGAGATTGCCACCGCCGACCTGACGGGCTTCGCGCTCGAGTTGGCGGCCTGGGGAGCCCCCGGGGGTCGCGGGCTCGGGCTGCTCGACCCGCCGCCGGCCGGCGCTCTGGAGGTCGCCGGCCGGGTGCTGCGTGGCATTGACGCCGTCGACGCCGATAGCGTGGTGACCGCGCGGGGACGTGCCCTCTGCCGAGTCGGTGCGCACCCTCGACTGGCCCGCGCGCTGCTCGACAGTGCGCCGCTCGTCGGGTCACGGCTGGCCGCCGAGGTAGTCGCGGTCCTGTCCGACGACAGCGTGGCCGCTGCTTCCGGAGACCTGACCGAGGTGCTGCGAAGGTTGCGCGCCGGCCGCGACCGCTCGGCATCGCAGCGGTGGCGGGAGGAGGCGCGCCGGCTGGCCAGAGCAGTGCCCACGGTGGAAGCTCCCTCCGCGTCGACATCGCCCGTCAAAACGTTCTCCGAAGCAGTGCCGGCCGACCTTGCCGCGGGCCTGCTGGTCGGTCTGGCCTTCCCGGAACGGCTTGCCCAGGCCCGCCATGCCGGTAGCTCGACGTACCTGATGGCGGGGGGCACCGCCGCCGAGCTGGCGCCCGGCTCAGGGCTCGCCGGAGCACCGTGGCTGGCTATCGCCGTCGCAGACCGCAGCCCGGGACGGCGCGACGCCCGCATCCGGCTGGCCGCGGCGATCGATGAGGCCACCGCCCGGGAGGCTGGGATGACCCTGCTCGCAGACGGGCCGGAGATCACCTGGGCGGACGGCGACGTACGTGCCCGGCAGGTGGAGCGTCTTGGTTCCCTGGTCCTGCGCGAACAACCGCTACGCAACCCGGAGCCGGCCGCCGTGGCGGCGGCGCTGCAGGAGGGGCTGCGCCGCGAAGGCCTGGACCTGCTGCGCTGGACCCGCGCCGCCCGAGAGCTGAGGGCACGACTCGCCGCGTGCCACCTCGGCCTCGGCGAGCCGTGGCCCGACGTCGCCGACGCGGCCCTGCTCGAGGTCCTCGACCTGTCGGCGGCGCGCAACAGGGCGGACCTGCACCGCATCGATGTGGCCGCTGCGCTTCGGGCGCTGCTGCCGTGGTCGGTCGCGGGCCGGCTGAACGACGCCGCACCCGAGCGCGTCACCGTGCCCAGCGGGTCGCGGGTTCGGGTCGACTACGCGGACCCCGCGGCCCCGACGCTGCCCGTGCGGGTGCAGGAGGTGTTCGGTTGGGTGCGGGTTCCCCGGGTCGCCGGCCGGCCGCTGCGGCTGCACCTGTTGTCGCCCGCGAGCCGGGTCGTCGCCGTCACCAGCGACCTCGCCTCGTTCTGGGCCACGGGCTACCCGGGGGTCCGGGCCGACCTGCGCGGGCGCTACCCGCGCCACGCGTGGCCGGAGGACCCCATCGGCGGCGCTCCGACACATCGGGTGCCCCCACGTCGCTGATGTCGGGATCGTCAACCGAAGCCCGACCTGCAAGACGGCGCCTCGGGTTGCCGACGGCACATGTCTGCAAAAGCTGCGAGCAAGGGTCTGGAGCGGTTCCCTGACCAGGGCGAGAACGATGGCGTTCCTATTCTCGATGCTGGCTCCGTGCGCGATCCTTGCGCGACGGCTACACCGTGAACCTGGGACGCCAGGTCCTCACCACTGCCTGACAACAGGCGAGCTCCTGGCTGGCGCCGGCAGGGATCGCACCCGCCGGGCTCCCGGCCCTGCGTCTGGCACTGCACGTCTCCCCGATCGAGCTGGTCGGGCTAGATCTCGGAAACGTCGTCGCCGACGCGTTGCGCGTCAGCGACGTCCCCCCGTCGTGCCTGACGATGCTCATCGATGCAGCGGAGCGCAGGCGTTTCGGTCGAGTCCGCACGAGGACCCCCGGCCGTTCAAGCCGGGTGCACCGTCACCGGGATGCCGTTGAGCACGGCGGTGCCGGAGAGCGGATCGACCGGTACGTCGTCGGTCAGCACGTTGCTGTTGACGCCTGGGTGCGCCGCCGCGACACCGATGCGAGTGCCGGGACGGTCGTGCCCCCATCCGTGCGGGATGCTCACGACCCCCTCGCGGATCGCGTCGGTCACCTCGGCCTCGACCTCCACGACGCCGGCCGCGGACTGCACCCGGGCGGTCGCGCCGTGCGCGAGGCCGAGTCGGGCGGCGTCGGCCGGGTTGATCTGCAGCGTGCAGCGATTGCGGCCCTTCACCATCGGCTCGATGTTGTGCATCCACGAGTTGTTGGACCGCAGGTCGCGGCGCCCGACCAGGCGCAGCCCGCCGCTCGGCCGGTGCAGCGTCTCGACCAGCCGAGGCACATCGGCCATAAGCTGTGGCGGTGCCAGCTCGACCCGCCCGCTCGGCGTACGCAGCACCGCGGGCAGCCTCGGCTGCAACGGACCGAGGTCGATGCCGTGCGGATGCGCCTCGAGCACGCCCAGGTTCAGCCCGTCGGGAAAAGCGCCGAGACCGTCGCCGTAGGGTCCCGCGCGCAGCATCATGTCCAGCAGCCGGTCCTCGAGGCGGCGCGGCTCAGCTGCGGCGAGCAGGTCCGCGGCCGAGCGGCCGACGACTCGCGACTGCGGGTCCGCGACCAGCCGAGCCGCGAGCCGCGCGGCGACCAGGTCGTCGAGCGCC
>JBBRHF010000019.1:0-33245 GCA_038223055.1 Actinomycetes bacterium
ACACGAGCAGGTTGGCGTCGGCGAGCACCTCGTTCAGCGACCGGTCGACGTCGACGCGGTGCCCTGCGGCCGGGTCGGCCAGCGCGGCCAGCACGATCAGGTTGCGGACCTCGGCGTCGGCGTCGCCGTGGGCGGTGACGGTGATCCCGGTCAGCGGGTGGGGCCGGTAGGCGACGGCGAACCGCCCGCTCGCCAGCAACGATCGGACCAGCGGCGCGCCGTGAGACGGCAGCGAGCCGTAGGCCAGCGACGGCTGGGCGCCCTCCCACGTCGGCGCGTACAGCACGGTCGGCCGCGCCGACCCGGCAACCCGGTCCGGTGGCCGGTCCGGTGGCCGGTCCGGTGGCCGGTCGAAGTCAAGCTGCGGGCGCCCGATCGGCACGCACCGGCTCGCGGCGTCGTAGAACATGGTGTAGGCCGAGATGCGCTCGATCGCCGCCTGCCCGGCCACGAACCAGAAGTCGTAGGCTTTGCACTGGTTGGACACCATGACGCCCTTGTCGCTCTCGCCATGACTCAGGTAGACGTGCGCGAGGGAGGTGAACCGCAGGCCGGAGAAGTTCTGCGGGTTGTGGTTGACGTAGAGCGCCAGCTTGACTCGGCTGCGCGAGAGCAGGTCGTCCAGCCGCGAGTAGTGGGCGATCGTGACCGCTGGCAGCCCGAGCTCTCGGCGGACCAGGGCGGCGGTCCGGGAGTCCTGCAGCACCACCACGACCGGGTGGCGCCGGTCCAGCTCGAGCAGCGGGCCGTACCACTGGCGCAGCTGGTACAGGCTCTCCCGGGTGTCGGGGAAGTAGACCATCACCTCCTGCGGCAGCGACGTTCCGGCGAGCCGGTCGTCGTCGCCGAAGCGGTCGGGCATGCCGGGGGGCAGCCAGCCATGTTTGCGTACGGTGCGGATCGCCAGGCGCAGCGCCAGCCGCGCCGCGCCGCCGGCCCGGGCCCGGGCGACGCTAACCATCGGCCGACCCCCGCCGGGCAGGCCGATGTCGCCGGTCAGGCATGGCGCCCGCCGATCAGCTGCGCCAGCCGGCCGGCCGCCATGGACAGCGCCGAGCCGATCGCCATGTGCATGTCGAGGTACTGGTAGGTTCCGAGGCGCCCGCCGAACAGCACGCCCGGCTCCCCCCTGGTCAGCTCGCGGTAGGCCAGCAGCCGCTCGCGGTCGGCCGGGGTGTTGACCGGGTAGTAGGGCTCGTCACCCCGGTCGGCGAACCGGGAGAACTCGCGCATGATGACCGTGCGGTCCGCCGGGTAGTCGCGCTCCGGGTGAAAGTGGCGGAACTCGTGGATCCGCGTGTAGGCAACGTCGAGGTCGGCGTAGTTCATCACCGACGTACCTTGGAAGTCGCCGACGTCGACCACCTCCTGCTCGAAGTCCAGAGTCCGCCACTGCAGCGGTCCTTCGACGTCGTCGAAGTAGCGGTCGACCGGACCGGTGTAGACGACCGGGACCTGGCCGACGACCGCCGCCTTGTGCACCGGCTGGGCCGGGTCGAAGAAGTCGCACCCGAGCCGTACCTCGATGCGCGGGTGGTCGGCCATCCGCTCGAGCCACGCCGTGTAGCCGTCGGTGGGCAGGCCCTGGAACGTGTCGCTGAAGTAGCGATTGTCGTAGGTGTAGCGCACCGGCAACCTCGAGATCATCTCGGCGGGGAGGGTGCGCGGGTCGGTCTGCCACTGTTTGGCGGTGTAGTCCCGAATGAACGCCTCGTACAGGGGGCGCCCGATGAGTGAGATCGCCTTGTCCTCGAAGTTGTCCACGGCGTCGCCGGAGATCTCGCTCGCCTGCGCCGCAACGAACGCCCGCGCGGCCGCGGGTCCCATCGCCGCGCGGAAGAACTGGTTGATCGTGCCGAGGTGGATCGGCATCGCGAACACCTCACCCCGGTGCGTCGTCCACACGCGGTGGCGGTAGGAGGTGAAGGTCGAGAAGCGGTTGACGTAGTCCCAGACGGTCGGGTTGGACGTGTGGAACAGGTGCGACCCGTAGCGGTGCACCTCGATGCCCGTGCTCGGCTCGAGCGCGCTGTAGGCGTTGCCCCCGATGTGGTCGCGCCGGTCGATCACGAGCACCCGCAGCCCCATCTTGGCGGCGGCGCGCTCGGCGATCGTCAGCCCGAAGAACCCCGCGCCGACGACCACCAGATCGGGGTCCACCTCGGGGGCTCCTTCGGGCAGGCGGCAGCGGGACGCGCTGACGGGCTCGGACGACTCGTGGTCAGCCTAGACATCCTCCCCATCCGCCTGTAGCGCTGCGGGCAACAATGCCGGCAGGGTCATAGGGCTCGGCCATGCACCTACGATGGGCAGACTCGAGCGGGAGGTTGACGTGGCGCGCACGACCGACCCGGCCGGTTCGGTCGCGGCCGTGGTCGTCACCTTCAACCGGGCGGACTACCTCGCCGACCTGCTGCCCAGCCTGCTCGCCCAGACCCGCCCGCTGGACGCGATCTACGTCCTGGACAATGCGAGCACCGACGGCACCCGAGCCTTCCTCGCCGAGCACTACACCGACCATCCCGTCGTCCGGGCGGTCCTGCTCGACACCAACTCCGGCGGCTCCGGGGGCTTCCACGCGGGTGTGATCGCGGCCTATCGCGACGGGCACGACTGGTTCTGGCTGATGGACGACGACGTCGTCGCGCTGCCTGACGGGCTCGAGGGCCTGCTGAAGTGGGCCGACCAGGCGGGCGTCATCCACGGTCGCCGAGTCGACTTCCACGGTGGCCCGTTCTCCTGGCAGCCACGCATCAACGAGTGGCTGGGCGTCCCGCTGCCCGTGCTGGGCGACCAGTTCAGCCGGGGCCGCACCGTGTTCGAGACCAACTCGGGGGTCTTCGAGGGGATGCTCGTCAGCCGGGCCGTTGTCGCGAAGATCGGCCCACCCGACCCGCGTTTCTTCATCACCACCGACGACGCTGCCTTCGCTCTCACCGCCTCGCGGGTGACCCGGGTCGTCTACGTCGACCACTTCTCGCTGCGCCGCCGCCGGCCCCAGCGCCAGGTCTCGCTCGCGGTGCGTCACCTCAACGACGCCTCGGACCTGTCCCGGTTCTACATCATGCGCAACCGCGGCCTGATGGCCCACTGCCTGATCCACCTCGGCGCCTACCGCCGCGGCGGGTTCGCCGTCGGGACCTTGCTGGTGTTCCTGAAGGAGCTGCTGCGCCTGGTCTACGTCGAGCACACCGTCAAGGGCGTCGGGCCGCTGCTGCGCGGCTGGCGGGCCTCGCGGGCCATCCGGCATGCCGCCTGGGAGCCCGTGGGCACGGAGTCGCTGGCACCGGACGCGCGTGATCAGCCCGGACGCGCGTGATCAGGATTGCCCCGGTCAGCGGGCGGCGCGGCCCAGCTCACGGCAGGCCCCCCGTACGTCGTTGACGCACACGGCGTCCACCCCGGCAGCCACCAGCCCCGCGAGCTCGTCGGCCGCGGGATTCCAGACGAGTAGCTCGCGCCCGGCGGCGTGCAGGACCGACACGACTCGGCGCAGGGGGTACGGCTGTTCGGCGCGCTGCACGCCGGGGCGCAGTGACCCTGCGTGCAGGGCCAGGAAGTCGACGTCGAGGTGCGCCGTCGCGGCGACCGCGTGGTCGACGGGGAACCGCACCCAGGTCAGCAGGCCCAGCGCGACCTCTGGTGCGACGGCCCGGACCGTGGCTGCGGCGGCCGGGTCGAACGAGGTCACCGCGACCGGACGGCGGCGGCCCTCCAGCCGCGCCAGCGGAGCCAGCAGCTCGGCCGTCCGGCTGGTCGGGCCCTCGGCGTCCTCCAACGAGCTCTTGAGATCGAAGTCGACGCCGACTCCCGCGGGCAGCGCGTCGAGCAGGTCGGTGACCGCGAGGGTGCCGCGGGCGGCCGCGTCCTCGGCGGTCAGGTCGACCAGGAACGCGCCGTCGGCGTAGGCCGGGTTGTGGGACACGACGAGAGCGCCGTCGCCTGTTCGCCGTACGTCGACCTCCACCCAGTCGGCGCCGGCGCCGGCCGCGGCGAGGAACGAGGACAGCGTGTTCTCCCGGTGGCCCTGCACCACGCCGGCGCCCAGGCCGCGGTGGCCCAGCACCGTCGGGGCACCGGTGAACACGCGGCGATGCCCGGGACCGGTCAGGCGCTCTCCTCGATCCGCGCGTGCACCTGGGTCGGGTCACGGCGCTCTTCGATCCCCGCGTCGCGCAGCGCCATCAGGGCGTCCACCTCGTCGAGGAAGCGGGCGGTGCTCTGGCCGGGCTCGAGCCCGCCGAAGTAGAGGTCGCGCACCCGCAGTCGCTCCTCGCGGCGGCTGTCCTGCTCGAGCCCCTCGACCATGAGCTGCTCCACCCGGGCGACGCTGGTCGCATCGATGACCTCGCAGGCCGAGCCCACCGGTGCGTCGCGCAGCAGTTGGTCCCGGTTGGTGCGCCGGTCGGTCAGCAGGAACGGGCGCTCGGTGCGCAGGTAGAGGTAGTCCAGGGTGACCGAGGAGATGTCGCTGACCAGCAGGTCGGCCTGCTTGAGCAGGGCCAGGACGTCGGCGGACCCCGCGACGGCGTGGCCGGCGCCCGGCTCGCGCCGGGCGGCGTCCTCGATCAGGCGCACCATCTCCTGGTGCGCCGAGAGCACCGGCACGGCCCTGGATATCGGCACCCGCGGGTGCGGCTTGTAGATGAACCGCACGCCCGGGATGCGTAGCGCCGCGCGCACGATGTCGGGGCCGTAGACGTCCACCGAGGTGTAGTTGTTCGCATCCTCCTCGCCCTCCCAGGTGGGCGCGTAGAGGATGGTGCGCCGCTCGCTCGGCGGCAGCGCCGGGGCCAGGTCGAGGTCGAGCTGCGGGCGCCCGATCGGCACCAGCTTGCTCTCGTCCATCTCGAGCAGGGCGGCCCGGTGGCGCAGCACCGCGGCCTGGCCGGCGACGAAGACCCGGTCGTAGGCCTTGGCCTGGTTGCTGACCATCGAGATCTTGTCGCTCTCGCCGTGGTTGACGTGCACGTGCAGCATCCGGGTCGAGGCGAGCGACTGGAAGTTCTGGTTGCCGTTGTTGACGTACAGGGCGAGCTTGGGGTCCGAGCGGCGGTAAAACGCGGTCATGTCGGGAAACAGCGGGGTGAGGATCGCCGGCAGCGTCGTGTTCGCGAGCACCCAGTGGTAGGCCGTCTGCCGGCGGGTGACGACGACCACCGGGTGTCGGGTCGCGAGCTGCTGGAACACCGGCGCCCACTGCTGGAGCTGGTAGATCAGGGCGTCCTCCTCGGCGAAGTAGACGACCACCTCGCCGCGGATCTTCTTGCCGTTGACGTCGGTCGTGACCGGCCGGGGCCGGGCCAGCCAGTGCAACCGCCGGGCGATGCCCAAAGCGATGCGGCGCAACGGCTCGGGCAGCGTCACCGCGCTCAGCAGCTCGATGGTCGTGGCCCGGCTGTGCCGCGGGAGACGCACGGGGAGAACCTCCTGGGGCGCGGGAGTCGAGGGGGCGCGCGCGGGACCGCAACGGCCGGTCTGCAAGGCTGCCGATGATAGCGTCACGGTCCTGGCTCGGGGCGGTGTCCCCGCGCGTCTGGGCGGTGGGATGACCGCACCCGTCAGGTGACGCGAGAGGAGACGTGCTGGTGCTGACCCGGGCTCGGTCGGTCGTCGAGCGGCGCGCGATCCTGCGGCTGCTCATCGGGCGTGACCTCAAGGTGAAATACGCCGACTCGACGCTGGGCTACTTCTGGTCGATCCTCGACCCGCTGCTGATGTCGCTGGTCTACTGGTTCGTCTTCACGGTCATCTTCAGCCGAGGTGTGGGCCGGGAGCCTTACATCCTGTTCCTGCTGCTGGGCATGCTGCCGTGGAACTGGTCGCAGGGCGTGATCCACGCCTCCGCGCGTGCCCTGACCTCCGACGCCAAGCTGGTGCGCTCGACCAACCTGTCCCGTGAGGTCTGGGTGCTGCGCGTGATCGGCTCGCAGGCCATGGAGTTCCTGCTCAGCCTGCCGGTCGTGCTGCTGTTCGTGCTCGTGTACGCCAAGACCCCCTCGTGGTACATCGTGGCGTTCCCGCTGGCGGTGCTGATCCAGGCGACGTTCCTGGTCGGGGTCGGGCTCACCCTCGCTCCGGTGACCGTGCTGTTCAGCGACGTGCAGCGCCTTGTGCGGATCGTCACCCGGATCCTGTTCTACCTGTCCCCGGTCATCTACGGCGTCCAGGACGTCTACAAGAGCGCCATGCCCGAGGCCCTCAAGAAGGTCTACGTGCTCAACCCCCTGTCCGGCATCTTCGACCTCTACCGGGCTGCCTTCTTTCCCGACTTCTTCGTGGGATGGAGCGAGGTCATCGTGGCGGCCGTGGTCTCCTGCGCCTTCCTCGCTCTCGGGATGACGGTGTTCGCCCGGCTCGAGGGCCGGGTCCTCAAGGAGATCTGATGCGCCCGGTGATCGAGGCCGACGGCGTCGGCATTGAGTTCCATCTCAACCGCAAGCGCCGCATGCAGTTGCGGGAAGTGCTCTACCGGCGCCGGGTCGGGGCCATCCCGCAGGGCAACTTCTGGGCGCTGCGCAACGTCAGCTTCACGGTCGGGGAGGGCGAGGCCGTCGGCCTGGTCGGCGCCAACGGCGGCGGCAAGAGCACCCTGCTCAAGATCATTGCGGGGGTACTGCTCCCCGACGAGGGCTCGGTCGCGGTGCATGGCGGGGTGGCCCCGCTCATCGAGGTCACCGGCGGGTTCGTCGGCGACCTCACCGCGCGGGACAACATCACCCTCACGGCCGGCCTGCACGGGCTGTCCAAGGAGACCATCGAGGAGCGTTTCGACGAGATCGTGGAGTTCTCCGAGGTCGGGGAGTTCCTGGACATGCCGTTCCGGCACTTCTCCAGCGGCATGAAGGTGCGGCTGGGCTTCTCGGTCGTCACCAGCCTGGACGAGCCGATCGTCCTCGTCGACGAGGTGCTCGCGGTGGGCGACCGGGCCTTCCGGGAGAAGTGCTACCTGCGGATGGAGGCCATGCTCTCCGGCGGGCGCACGCTGTTCCTCGTGTCGCACAGCGAGGGCGACCTGCGCCGGTTCTGCACGCGGGGCCTCTACCTGCGCAAGGGCGAGTTGGTGGCCGACGGGCCGCTCGAGGACACCCTCGCGATGTACAACGAGGACCTGGACAACCGAGGGAAGCGGTGATCTCGCTCGTCACCGAGGGACCGGCCCACGCGGCGGCCAGTGCTGTGCTCGACCGGCTCGCCGGGGTCGAGGGTCCACCTGCCGCGGCGAGTGGGCGCCGCGTGGTCAGGCAAACCACCGGGTCGCTGGGTGCGGTGCGTGCGGTGCAGGAGGTGCTCGAGGCCGGCCGGCGGACCGGCGAGGCGGTCGCGCTGGTCAGCGGGCAGGTGCTTCTGCACGACGAGGCGGCGGCTGCTCTCGTGCTCGATCCGCGCCAGCGAACCGCCGCCGGGGTGAGCGTGACGGCCGGCGCGTTCGACGTACGACGGCGTGGTGGGCTGGTGGTCAGCGCGGGGTCACTGCTTCACAGCGTGACCGGGCCCGACGCCGCGTTTGTCGGGTTGCTCGTCATCGGTCCGACCGACCTGAAGGCCGCCACGTCTGCGGTGGGCCTGATGGCTGAGGTGGTGGCCTCCCGCCCGCCCCGCGCCGATGCAACGCGCGCCGATGCAACGCGAGGCGGTGGCGACTCGACCTCGCTGGATCCGCTCGGGCCCGTCCTCGTCGCCCTCGTGCGGAGCGGCATCGCGGTGGCGGCGGTCGACATCGACCCGTGGCCCTGGGCCAGGGTGGCAGACCCGAGCGTGGGAGACCTGGGTGTGGCGGACCTGGGCGCGGCCGACGCCTTCGCCGGCCGGTTGGCCGCGGTCGACGTGCGGGCGACCAAGATGGCGCGGGCGATGCGCCCGGACGACGGCTTCTACTCCACCTTCGTCGTACGCCGGCTGTCCCGCCGGCTCACGCCGCTGGCGCTGCGCTGCGGCCTCTCGCCGAACCAGATCACGGTGGGGTCGCTAGTCATCGGGCTGCTGGCCGCGACAGGGTTTGCGGTCGGCGGCCGGGCCGGGCTGGTGACCGGAGCCGTCCTGCTGCAGGTCTCGCTCGTCGTCGACTGCGTCGACGGCGAGGTGGCCCGCTATCGGCGCGCGTTCACCGCGCTCGGCGCGTGGCTGGACGCCTCGACCGACCGGGTCAAGGAATACGCCTGCTACGCCGGCCTGGCGGTGGGCGCCGCCACGGCCGGGCCCGGGGTCGACCTCTGGCTGCTGGCGGCGGCGATGATGGGTCTGCAGACCACCCGGCACACCACCGACTACCTGTTCACGCTGGTCCGGAATGTCCGCGAGGGCGTGCCGACCAGCGTGCCCCTGGACCAGGTGGACGACGTCCCCCTCGGCCCGCTGCCGCCCGACGAGCCGGTCGCCGAGCGCCCGGCGGTGCGGTGGTTCAAGAAGGTCATCTACCTGCCAATCGCCGAGCGCTGGCTGGTGATCTCCCTGGCGGCGGCGTTCGGGTCGCCCGCCTGGGTGTTCGGCGCGCTGCTGACGCTGGCCACGCTGGCGCTGGCCTACACCACCTCCGTGCGCGCGGTGCGCTCAAGAAGCTGGGGCGCCGAGTCGGCCACCGAGCGCGAGCGCGAGGTCGTGCGCTCCCAACTGGACCGGGGCCCGCTCGCCGCCGCGCTGGCCCGCGGCCTGCCGTGGCGGCTGCCGATGGGCCGGTTCGCGTGGCTGCTGCCCGGGGCGGTGCGGGCGGCAGAGTTCGCGACGCTGATCCTCGTGGTCCATGCCGTCGACCCGGGCGCGATGCCAGCGACGTTCGCCCTGCTGTTCGCGGTGGCCTACCACCACTACGACGCGCTCTACCGCGCGCTCAACGGGCTGGCCCCCGCCGGCGCCGTGCGGGCGCTCGGTCTCGGCGTCGAGGGCCGGTTGCTGGTGATCGGCGCGCTGTCGCTGGCCGGGTCCGCCGCGATCTCGCGCGGCGTCCCCGTGTTGGCCGTGCTGCTCGGAGGGCTCTTCGTCGGGGTCGGCACGGCCGGCGGCCTGCGTGCGCAGCATGCTCCGACGAGGCGGCCGCTGCGACGGGAGACCCCTGCCGGGGTGATGGGCGCCAAGGCTGGGGAGACCGCGGCTGGGGAGACCGAGGCTATGGAGACAGAGGCTTTGGAGACAGAGGCTATGGAGACAGAAGGCCCCTGACCTGTCGCGCGGTGCTGCGGACGGTGCTGCGGACGCTGCGGTTGACGGTGCGCCGGACTGCTTCAGTCCGTGTGGTCGCCCGGGTTGCGGATGCTGCCCGGGTCGCGGATGCTGCCCGGGTCGCGGCCGCCGTGCCGAAGACGGCCTCGACGACGGCCTGACTGGCCTGCCCGTCCTCCAGCGGGCAGAACCGCGCCAGGAACTCCTCGTAGCGCCCGGCCTGCTCCGCGTGGTTCTCGTCGATGCGGCCCAGGGCGGCGACGACGTCGTCCTGGGTGCGCACCACGGGCCCGGGCACGACGGCGGGCAGGTCGACGTAGGTCAGCGGGTCGACCGTGGCGTAGTGGTCGAGGTCGGGCGCGTAGAACAGCATCGGCCGGCGCAGCAAGGCATAGTCGAACATCACTGAGGAGAAGTCGGTGAGCAGGGCGTCGGCGGCCAGCAGCAGCGTCGACAGGTCGGGAAATCTCGAGACGTCCCGCGCGAACCACCGCAGGCCGACGTCGAGGGGCTCTGGGTGGTCATAGTAGTGCTCCCGGATCAGGACGTACCACTGCTCGCCGACGGCCTCGGCGAGCAGCTCCAGGTCTAACGGGAGGTAGGCCGCACCGACGGCGTCGGGCGCGCGGTAGGTGGGGGCGAACAGCAGGATCCGGCGGTCGCTGGGCAGGTCGAGCTCGGCCTTGAGCCGCGCCGTCGCCGCCTCCAGACCGGCGTCGCGCGCTCGCACGAGGGTGTCGTTTCGCGGGGCGCCGGTGCGCAGCAGCGTGCCGCCGTAGTTGGCTGAGCGCGCCATCGAGTGCTCGAAGAACGGGCTGGGCGCGATCAGCAGGTCCCACCGGTCGACCAGCCGCTGGTAGGTCGACTTCTCCGCCTCGCCCGCGGCGCGCAGCCGCGCCGTGTCGAGGAACAGCCGCTTGACGGGCGTGCCGTGCCACGTCTGCAGGTAGGTCGTGGCGGGCGGCTTGGGGACGTCGCGGGGCATGCCGAAGTTGTCGACCCAGTAGCGCGCCCTCGCCAGGGTCTTGTAGTGATCCCAGCTGCCGCGGGTCACCGTGGCGGTTCCCTTGGGCAGGTTGGCGTTGCGCTTCCCGGCGCGGGACAGGCTCCACACCGGCGTGAGGTCGGGGCGGGCGTCGCGCAGCGCGTCGAAGACAGCACGCGGGTTGTCCGAGGCCTGCCGGCCCTGGAACGACTCGAAGACCACCAGGGACTCGTCCAGGGGGCGTCTCGCGAGCACGGTGCGATAGGCCAGGGGGCGCAGCCGGCGGGTCAGTGACCGCGCGCGGCGCCGCAGCGGCGAGCGCACCGGACCCGCCATCCGCACAGCGACCGCAACCGCCCGCCGGGCAGGAGTGTTCGAGGACGTCGCGCGGAAGGACAGGTTGCCCTTGAGGGTGACGTAGGGCTCGAGGCGGTCGGCCCCCAGCAGCCCACCGGACTGGCCCAGGCGCACCGGCCGGTGCAGGGCCTCCTCGCGCACGCACACCCTGGTGGAATTGGTGTGACCCCCGGTGTGGGTGCGCAGGGTCAGGTCCCAGATCTGGTCCGGTCGCGAGTCCCGCGGCAGCAGGGCCGAGAACGCGAGGCGTACGTCGTACTCGATCTTGGTTGGCCCCCAGCGCACCACGTCCACCGGCGCCGTGACCGCCGTCCGGTTGCCGCGTCGGCGCATCAGCAGGTCCAGGCGCAGGTCGTCGTCGGGACCGATCTGGCCGAGCCGGTTGTGCAGCACGCCGGTGGCGTGCACCGTCGAGCCGTCGACGACATAGCTGCTGAGGTAGTTGTAGATGCGCTGCTGGCTGATCGGGGTGCGGTGCAGGTTCATCCCGGTGACGTCGAGCCAGGGCAGGGCCGACGCGTCGTCGAGGTAGTGCGGTCCCCAGTAGATCCGCCCGTCCCGGCGGATCAGCTCGGTGCTGACCCGGCCCGGATCCCGCACGTATTCGCAGGCCAGCAGCGTGCCCTCGAGGTCGCGTTGGCGCAGCATGAACAGCACGACGCGGTAGATGGTCGGCAGGGCCTCGGCGACGGCGAAGGGGAAGGTGGTGACGTAGTCGGCCAGGACCTCGACGAAGTCGCGCTGGTAGCGGGGCGAGCGCGCCCACAGCTCGCGCAGGTAGAGCCGCAGGTCGTGCTCGATGAACTTGGCGTCCTTGACCGGCGCGAGGTCCTCGGCGTCGTGGTCGCGCAAGAACTGGTCCATCCGCAGGTTGACCGCGATCCGATCGCGCAGGTTGGCGATCTGCGAGCGGGTGTGGGTGATCGAGGGCTTTGCGGACTCGGTGCGGATCATCCAGTGGTAGACGACATCGGGGACGACCACGATGCGCCGCGCCAACACGAAGCAGCCCAGGGTGAACAGCTGGTCCTCATAGATCACGTCCTCGGGGAACGCGAGGTGGTGGCGGCGCACGAACGGCACCGAGTAGAGCTTGGCCGCCGAGATCTGGTCCCGGAGCAGGCCGCTGCGGGCGCGGATGCCGTCGTAGACGGCCTCCTCCTCATAGAGCGAGTGCGACCAGGGATGCTCGAGGTTGTCGCGGTCGGGATGGATGCGCATAGTGCGCCCGAGGACGAGTTCGGCGTCATGCAGTTCGGCGGCGGCGAGCAACCTGCGGCAGGCGTCCCGCGGCATCTCGTCGTCGCTGGCGCACAACGTCACGTAGGGTCCGCGGGCCTCGGCGAAGCCGGCGTTGCACGGGCGTCCCGGTCCCCCCTCGCGGTCGGGCAGGTGGATGACCCGGATGCGGCCGTCGGCCGTCGCGAGCCGGTCGGCCACCTCGGCCGTGCCGTCGGTCGAGCAGTGGTCGACGATGAGGATCTCGATGTTGCGCAGCGTCTGGCTGGTCACCGTCCGCACCGCCACCGGCAGCAGGACGGGGTCGTCCTGCACGATGACCACGACGGTCAGGTCAGGCTGGTCCATGCGCCGACACCACCTCCGCCGGCGCGATCTCGACGGTCTTCCCCGTGGCCGCGGACGCCAGCACGGCCTCGGCCACCTGCACGGTGCGCAGCCCCTGCTGGATCGTCACGATGGCGGCCGGGTGGCCGAGGACTGCGTCGCGGAAGGTCGCCAGCTCGGTGCGCAGCGGCTCGGGCTTGGCGATGGCGAACCGCGTCATGTCGCCCTCGGCGACGCCGCGGAAGATCGACATGGCGTCCCACTCCATCACGACGGAGGCATTGGCGAAGAAGGTCAGGTCGGCGTTGAGGGTGTCTGCGACGAAGCAGCCGCGCTCGCCGGTGACCGTGGTCAGGCGCTCCTTCATCGGTGAGAGCCAGTTGACCAGGTGGTTGGTCACGGTGCCGTCGGTGAGCACGCCGACGACCGCAACCAGGTCCTCATGGGCCCGCCCGCTCTCATGCGCCGTACGGGCGGCGACGCTGGCGAAGTCCCGGCCGGTCACCCACCCGGTCAGGTCGATGTCGTGGGTGGTGAGGTCCATGACCACGCCGACGTCGGAGATGCGCCCGGGGAAGGGGCCCTGGCGCCGGGTGGCGACCTGGTAGAGGGTGCCCAGCTCGCCCGCCTCCAGCCGGGCGCGCAGCGCCTGCAAGGCGGGGTTGAAGCGTTCGATGTGGCCGACCGCAGCGACCACCCCGGCGGCGGCGAACGCCGCGACCAGTTCGCGGCAGTGGGCGGCGGTGTCGGCGAGCGGCTTCTCGATCAGAGCGGGGACGCCGGCGTGGGCCAGCTCGAGGCCGATGTCGCGGTGCAGGGCGGTCGGCGCGGCGACCACGCACAGGTCGAGCCCCGCGGCGATGAGCGCCGCGACGTCGTCGACCACGGGAACCCCGCCGGCGAACCCGCCGGGGTCTCCGGCCGGGTCGGCCACGGCGACCAGGTCCACTCCCTCGAGTCCGCGCAGGACCCGCGCGTGGTTGCGCCCGATCGCGCCGAGGCCGACCAGGCCGGCTCGCAGCGTGCTCACGGTGTGTTCACCGCGGCCACGATGGTCTCGAGGTCAGCCGTGGTCAGGGCGGGATGCACGGGCAGGGACAGCACCTCGCCGGCGGCCTTGGCGGTTTCGGGCAGGTCGAGCTCGAGGTCGAAGGAGGGCAGTCGGTGGATGGGCGTCGGGTAGTAGACCCCGCTGCCGACCCCGCGGTCGGCCAGCCGCTGCTGCAGCGCATCACGGTCGGGGGCCCGCACGGTGTATTGGTGATAGACGTGGGTCGCGCCGGTGGCCACCGGCGGAGGCGTGACCGCTGTGAGGTGACTGGTCAGGTGAGCCGCGTTGCGGATCCGGTCGGCGGTCCAGCCGGCCAGTCGGGTCAGCTGCACCCGCCCGATGGCTGCGGCGATGTCGGTCATCCGCACGTTGAACCCGATGATCTCGTTCTCGTAGCGGCGTTCCATGCCCTGGTTGCGCAGCAACCGAAGGGTGCGGGCGGTCTCGGCCGAGGGTGTGACGACCATGCCGCCCTCGCCGGTGGTCATGTTCTTGGTGGGATAGAAGCTGAAGCAGGCGGTCTGGCCGAACGCTCCGACGCTGCGCCCGTCGACGGCGGCGGCGTGGGCCTGTGCGGCGTCCTCGATGATCCCGAGCGAGTGTCGATCGGCGATCGCCTGCAACTCGGCCATCGACGCCGGGTGGCCGTAGAGGTGCACCGGCATGATCGCGGCAGTGCTCGGGCCGACGGCTGCCTCGACGGCAGCGGGCGACACGCAGAAGCTGTCCGGATCGATGTCGACGAACACCGGCGTCGCCCCGGCCAGACACACGGCGTTGGCGGTCGCGGCGAAGGAGAACGACGGCACGATCACCTCGTCGCCGGCTCCGATGCCCATGGCGACCAGCGCCAGGTGCAGGGCCGACGTGCCCGAGTTGACCGCGACGCAGTGCCGGTCCCCGACCAGGGCCGAGAACTCCTGCTCGAAGCCCTCGACCTCGGGGCCTTGGGCGAGGCCACCGGAGCGCAGCACCCGGTCGACGGCGGCACGTTCCTCGTCGCCGATGAGGGGTCGAGCGACGGGGATCATGAGGTCTCCTCGGTCAGCAGGTCGTCGGTCTGTCGGTAGCGGCTGCCCGTCCGGGGGCAGCGCCAGGCGCCGCCGCCCTCGTCCACCAGGGGCTCCCCGGCCCGCCCGACCCACTTGATCCGCCGCGCGGGGCTGCCTGCGACGAGGGCGAAGTCGGCGACGTCGCGGGTCACCGTGGAGCCGGCAGCGACCAGCGCCCAGCGCCCGATCGTGACGCCCGCGACCACCACGGCGCGGGCACCCACCGAGGCGCCCTCGCGGACGACGACCCCAAGCGGAGACCAGTCGGCCGAACTCTTCAGCGACCCGTCCGGGTCGACCGAGCGGGGATAGAGGTCGTTGGTGAGCACCGCGGCCGGCCCGATGAAGACCCCGGACTCGAGCCGGGCCGGGTCGTAGACCAGCGCGTAGTTCTGCATCTTGACGTTGTCGCCGATCTGGACGTCGGGCCCGATGTAGACCCCGCGCCCAACCACGCAGCCGCGACCCAGGCGGGCACCCTCGCGCACCTGCGCCAGCGGCCAGACCACGGTGTCCTCGCCGAGCCGCGCCCGGGGGTCCACCTCGGCGCCGTCGCTGACGCGGGCCCGGTGATCTCCGTCCACGACAGCGTCCTCTCGACCCGGGCCGGACCAGCCCCCAGCGGCACGCGGCGGGCGGTTTCCGGCCTAATAGTAGGGGGTGCGCCGTGGCGACCGGTCTCGCACCCGGGAGTCGCTAGGCTGGGTGATGGCCGTCGACGGCGGCAGACGGTCCTGGCCACCAGCAACCTCAGGCGACCCGGGAGGCGATCCACATCGGCGCCGACCGTGACGTGATCGCACTCTCTGCGGGCCTTCGTGGCTGAGCGGCGTCACGCGTTCCCTGCGGGCATTCGTGGCTGGGCGCGCTCGGGGGCCGCCCTCGTCGTGGTGGCCGTGTCGCTGGCGCCGGTCGCCGTCGCGGCCCGGCGCGGCGCCGCCATCACCACCGCCACAGTGGCCGCGGACGCCCGATCGGCCGCGGCCCGCCGGGAGTCCGGCTGGGACTGCCTCGAGCGGCGGATTGCGGCGCTGGTGCCGGCGGGTGCGCAGGTCGTCGTACCGATGGACCAGAAGTTGCTCAACTACCAGCGGGCGCTGGAGATGGTCGCCCCGCACGCGCGCGTCGTCGACCGGCCCGACCGGGCCCGTTACGAGCTGAGGCTGGTTCGCGCCACGGGAAGCACCCGGTGCTCACCGCTGGCGCCAAGGGTTCGCCGGCTCGCCCCGCATGAGTCCACGTGAGTACCGTTCGCGCGTTGCTGGTGGGCGCGCTGGCGGTGGCCGGACCGGGTGTGGTTCCGGTTCTGGCGCTGCTCGGCCGGAGGTGGGTCGCGCTGTTCGCGGCCCCCGTCGTCGGTGCGGTCGTCATCGCTCTGGGGGCCACGGTCACCGTCCTGCTGGACCTGCCGCTGGTGGCTGGCTGGGCGGCCGTCGGCGTCGCTGTCACGGTCGGCAGCATCCTGCTGGGGCGCCGCCTCGGCCCGTCTCGCGACGCGCTCCGGTTCGATCCGCTGACCGTGCTGTGCGCCGTGGTCGGCGCCGGGGCGGCCGTGCTGTGGGCGGGCAGCCGGGCGATGTCCTGGGACGTCCACTCGTTCTGGTACTCCCGCGGCCGGTGGTTCCTGGTCGGGCCCGACTACGTCCGTGAGCAGTTGCAGAGCCCGTTCACCAGTCCCTATCCAGGCGCACCGCACGCGCAGTACCCCCCGCTGCCCTCGGCGACAGCCGGGCTGCTGTGGGAGCTGACCGGCGACGTCAACTACTTCGCCGCCAAGCTGGTGCTGGCGGGGGTGACGGCTGCCGCGCTGGTGCTGCTGTCGCTCGGCGTGGCACGACTGCTGGGTCATCCGCGGTGGCTGGGCCGGGTGGGGGCGCTGCTCGTCCCCTCGGCGGCGCTGTACTTCGCGACGTCGAGTTCGGCGCAAGGCCACCAGGACCTGCCCTACGCCGTGGCGGGAGAGGCCGCCTTGGTGTTTGGGCTGCTGCTGCCGCGACGATCGGCCGAACTGACGCTGTCGGTGGTGCTGTCCATCATGTGCGGCATGGTCAAAAACGAGGGTCTGGTCATCGCCGTGCTGGTCGCGGTGATGGTCTCGGTGCGTCACAGCGAGCGGCGGGTCACCCGGTTTCTGTTGCTGGGGGTGCCGTGGCTCGCGGCGTTGGGCTCGTGGCGGGTCGCGCTGCGGCTGGTCGGGTTGATCCAGCCCGCCCCCGCGACACCCCCGGGTGTCTCCCAGGCCGACGAACTGGCCGTTCTTCGGCCGCTGCCGTCCCCGGCAGTCAGCACCCTGCTCCATGCCGGCGCGGTGCACCTGTGGTGGCTGGCCGGGCCGCTGCTGGCCGGGCTCGTCGTCCTGGTGCTGGTCCGGGCGCCGGTGTGGCGGCTGCCCCGCCCCATGAAATCTGTGCTGCTCGTCCACGCGGTGGTGGCGGTTCCGCTGCTCGCGGCGACGGGGCTCACCATCAGTGGCGGCCCGGGCTTGCCCTGGCCCGAGCTGCTGGCGCGCACCGCGCGCTACACGACCTATCCCCGGCTGGCCCTGTCGGTTTGCCTGCTCGCGCTGGCCGCGGCGGCGCTGCGCACCGCCATCGGGCGCCCCGACGAGGACCCGGCCGACCCCAGGCCGACCGAGGGCGCGCTGGCCGAGCGCGGTCCGCCTGCGGGCGCGGGTGTTGGACGACCTACGTCTGGATGACCGTCGGCTCGTCGGGCACCAGCAACTGGACACCGGTCCGCTCACGCACCACGTCCAGGCTCACGCCGGGGGCAATCTCGCGCAACACGAGGCCCTCGTCGGTGACGTCGATCACAGCGAGGTCGGTGATGATCCGGTGCACGACCTCACGCCCGGTGAAGGGCAGCGAGCACTCCTCGACGATCTTGTGACTGCCATCCCTGGCGACATGCTCCATGACGACGATCACCCGCTTGGCGCCGTGCACGAGGTCCATCGCCCCGCCCATGCCCTTGACCATCTTTCCGGGGATCATCCAGTTGGCCAGGTCGCCCCGGCGCGACACCTGCATCGCACCCAGGATCGCCGCGTCGATGTGGCCGCCGCGGATCATTCCGAAGGAGGCCGCCGAGTCGAAGAAGGAGGCACCCGGGAGCAGCGTGACGGTCTCCTTGCCGGCGTTGATCAGGTCGGCATCCTCCTCGCCCTCCTCCGGATAGGGACCGACACCGAGGATGCCGTTCTCGCTCTGCAGCACGACGTGGACGCCGTCGGGCAAGAAGTTGGGGATCAGCGTCGGCAGCCCGATGCCAAGGTTGACGTACTGCCCGTCCTCGAGCTCGCGGGCAGCCCGGACGGCCATCTCGTCCCGGGTCAGGGTCATCGGCTCAGCTCCCCTGGTCGGCTGCTGGATTCGCTGCCAGGTCGGCGGTTGGATTGGCTGCCTGTTTGGCTGCTGGACGGCGTACGGTCCGTTTCTCGATCGCCTTCTCGATGTCGGGCCCCACGTCGAGCAGGCGATGGACGTAGATGCCGGGGGTGTGGACGTCTTCGGGGAGGATCTCGCCGGGCTCGACCAGGTGCTCGACCTGGGCGATCGTCAGCCGGCCGGCCATCGCGCACAGCGGGTTGAAGTTGCGCGCGCTGTGGCGATAGACGAGGTTGCCGTGCCGGTCGCCTTTCCAGGCGTGCACCAGGGCGACGTCGGTGACGATGGCCTCTTCGAGGACGTAGGTCGCGTAGGTCGCGGGCTCTCCGTGCACCGAAAACTCGCGGGTCTGCTTGGGCGGCGAGGCCAAGGCGATCGAGCCGTCGGGGTGGTAGCGCCAGGGCAGCCCGCCCTCGGCGACCTGGGTGCCGACACCGGTGGCGGTGTAGAACGCCGGGATGCCGCTTCCGCCGGCGCGCAGCCGCTCGGCCAGGGTGCCCTGCGGGGTGAGTTCCACCTCGAGCTCGCCGGAGAGGAACTGGCGGGCGAACTCCTTGTTCTCGCCCACATAGGAGGAGGTCATCCGCGCGATGCGGTGGTCGCCGAGGAGCAGTCCGAGGCCCCAGCCATCGACACCGCAGTTGTTGGACACGACCCGCAGGTCGGTGGTCCCCGCGTCGTGCAGCGCGGCGATCAGCGCGTTGGGCACGCCGCAGAGCCCGAAGCCGCCGACCGCGAGTGACGCGCCGTCGGCGATCCCGGCGATGGCGTCCGCCGGCGAGTTCACGACCTTGTCCATGACGGCCTCCGGGCGGCGAGGTGTAAGTCCGGGTCGCGACTCTAGCCCGAAGTCAAGAGCCTGGTCGGGCGCCGTGGGGCCGGGCGCCGTGGGGCCGGGCGGTCAGGAGCAGATGTCCTGCGTGCCGGATCGGGTGGCGATGCTGGGCTCGGCCGCCGCGGGCGCGGGCGAGCCGGCGACCTGGACGGGCACGACATGGGGGTTGTCCGCGCCGACCAGCACGGTTAGCGTGGACGAGCCGGGCAGCGTGGGGTCGATCTTGACCGGCGCGCCGGACAGCGCAGCACCGAGGGTGCGGGCTGACTCGTCGTAGGCCACGCTGTGGTGGACCTCGGTCTTGGCCAGGTCGGCTCGTGGTGCCGTGCCGACGCCCGTGACCACGAAGCCGGCGGCCTCGAGTTGCTGCGCCAGGGCGTTGGCGGCGCCGCTGCGACCGGAGGCGTTGAGCACCTCGACCTTGATCTGCCCCGGGAAAGTCTTCAGCGGCGCGCCGCTGGGGTTCGCGGACGGCTTGGCGGACCCCTTTGCGCCCTTGCCGGGCAGTGGGGTGTCAAAGCGCAGCGAGCTCCACACCGCGTCGGCGGCCGGTTGCTTCTGGACCACGGTGGCCTGGGGTGCCGCCGGGTCGGCCTTGTTGGGGATGGTGAGGAAGGTCACTTCATTGTTCTTTACACCCTGCATCGTCTGGGCCAGCTTGCGCAGGTCGTTGAGGCTGGCGAGGCCGGGGTCCGTGGTGATCGACTTGGTGGCTGCGTCGAGGAAGCGCACCAACCGGTCCGCCCGCAGGATGCCCGTGGAGCGGACGCGGGCGATCATCGAGGACAGAAACGCCTGCTGCCGGTCGATGCGGCCCAGATCGCTGCCATCGCCCAGGGCGTGCCGCGTGCGGACGTAGGCAAGCGCGTCCTTGCCGCGGACCAGTTGGCGGCCGGCATCGAGGTGCAGTCTGGACTTCTGGTCGTCGACCCGCTTGGGCAGGCAAATCTCGACCCCGCCCAGGGCGTTGACCATCTGCTTGAAGCCGGTGAAGTCGATGACGACGTAGTGGCCGATGAACACCCCGCTCAGCGACTCGATCGTTCGGATCGTGCAGGCGGGACCGCCGCGGGAGAAGGCGTCGTTGATGCGGGCGCGACTGCCCGGGATGACCGAGCCGTCCTCCTTGTCGCAGGTCGGGATGTCCACAACTGTGTCGCGCGGGATGCTAACAGCAGTCGCGCTCTTCCGGTCGGCGGCGAGGTGCAGCAAGATCGTGGTGTCGGAACGGGCGCCTTGGACCGACTTGCCGTAGTTCTGGTTGGTCCCGGCGCGGGTGTCCGAGCCGATCAGCAGGATGTTCTCGGGGGACCGCTTGCCTTCGGTGATGGCCTTGGGTCGGTTGGTGCCCAGCAACTTGGTCACGTCATTGCTGGAGATGTTGCGGTCGAGTTTGTAGTAGGTCAAGAACGCCGCCACCGAGCCGGCGACGAGCAGCATCGCCAACATCACCCCGATCGCCGTCAGCACCCGGCGCAGCGGTCGCCGCGGAACCGCGTGGCGGGCGCGGGAGTCGCTGTGTGCGGGAGCGGTCGGCAAGGCGGGGTCCTCGGTGTGGGATCGCCACCATCAGGTGTCGCCCGGGTGTCGTAACGGGGTGGAACCGGTGACGTCTGATGTTCCCTGCGGCGGTGCGGCGAACCACCTAGTCTAGTTCACAACCGACGGACTCCCGGCAGGTACGACGGGAGCAGACCGCTTCCCGGTGCCACCGCGACCAGTTTCTCGGCCTCGGCGCGGGCGGCCAGCCGGTCCGGGTCGAGGTGCCGGCAGAGCACCACGCCCACCTCGTCGACCAGTGGGACGAGCAGCGTCGCGAGCACCGCGGCCAGCGTGTCCAGCGGTTCGGTGGCCAGCAGGCGCGCGGCCGAGCGGTGGCTGGCGGTGTTCGAGTCGCGGTGGCTGGCGGTGCCCGAGTCGCGACTCGCGCGCAGCGACCATGCCGTGGCAGCACGGTGTGCCTCGGCGACAAGAGCGCTGGCTGTCCAGGTGCGGCCCTCGATCTCCAGGGCGGGCGGGTCCGAGGACTCGGGCGGACCTGGCGCGAACCGGTCCCCGTGGCCGTGGATCTCCACGTCGTAGTCGCAGCCGAGCGGCGTGACCGCCCCTCGGACCGGCAAACCGAGGGGGCCTAGCCCGAGGACGACGATCTCGGCGGCGGGTGGCGGGTGGTGGGCTGTGGCGTCGCGCCACACCACCACGACCTCGGCCTCGGCCTCGGCCTCGGCCTTGGCCTTGGCCTCGGCCTTGGCAACAACTGGGGCGGCGGGGGCGTCGCGCGCAACTGTGGCGGCGGGGGTGTCGCGCGCAACTGGGGCGGCGACACACTCGGTGGCCCAGCAGGCGGCCAGCCAGACCGCGGCCTGCCAGTGGGCCGGGAGGTCGATGGCGACTCGGTCACCCGGCGCCACCCCGAGCCCGTCGCGCAGGAAATTGGCCGTCTTGGCCACCAAGTTGGCGAAGGTCGCGACAGACAGCTCGACGCGCTCGCCGGTGGCATCGTCGTAGAACGTCAGCAGGGGCCGAGCCGGGTCGCGGGTCAAGGCATGCTCGAGCAATTCGGGTAACTTGGGTAACTTGGGTAACTTGGGCAACTTGGGCAACTCGGGCAGCGCCGGTGGCCCCGTCACGCGGGACGTCATCACCATGCCGACGCTACGCGCTGGGCGCGGGTGTCGCGACGGCCCTATCAGGGCTGCGGACGGCAACATGTCGTGCCCGGCGCGGGTGCCCACACCGCGGGGCGGCGGTCCAGTGGGTGGCCCGGCGTCGCGACCCTCGAAGACCCGTTGCCGTCTTGAACGAGGGACGCCGAATGCACCCATCGTATATACGATGCGTGGTTCGTATGTACTTGCTTCCATGGCAAAGCACTTGATCCACGTGGACGAAGATGCTCTCGGTGCGGCGAAGGCCGAGCTCGGCACACCACCATCAAGGACACTGTCAACGAGGCGTTGCCGCCGGGTGACGGCCGGCCGCGACCATCGGACAGCGGATGCCCTTGATGCCCTTGCCGCGGTCGATCTGGCGGAGCGCGAAGACGCGTGGCGCTGAGATTCCTGTTCGACACCAGCGTGATCAGGCAGCTGGGCGACCCTCAGGTGCGAGGGATTTGCGCAAGGCCGAAGCGGACCGGGCGCGCGCGGAGATTCCCGCCATCCAGCCGGTCCACTGGCGCTCGCCGGGCCGACCGGGGGCCGGCCGGTGGCTCGCGGTCGGGCGGGGGACGGCATTTGTCGGCTGAGCGGCCCGGTTAGTCACCCGCTGAGCCGCCAGTTCGGGCGCCCGCCCCCGTCGTGTGACAGATGAGACTGATGTGACCAGTGTGGCTTTTACAGCTTAAACCGGAAGCCACGATCACGCAATTGTGGCGGGCGGGAAGGTCTTGGTGCGGCGCCTCCCGAGGTGAAGCGCAGCCTCACGAGGCGTCGACGCCTAGTCCGGCTACTTTTCACCTCGGGAGGCACGCGGCATCTCACCCGGCGGACGAGTTCGTCTCGTATGCCGAGCGGTCCGGGTGGCCGGCCCCGACACACGCTCTCCGGACTGCGGTGCATGCGTCGCTGCCGATCCACGGCACACTACAAGGGCGCATCCCTTCGGCCGGCGGTGTCCCTACAGCCACTACAGTCACAGTGCCACCATCGTTTAATCGCTCTTCGGTGTGGTCGGTCTGCACAGCCGGCCGGCCGACGAGCACGACCGACATGCACATCGCAGCGAGCAGGACCAGCAGTCGCGCCGGGGGACGCGTGAACGGAAAACCCTGTCGTCTCCACGAAGGCCTCGCCCATGCGCAAGATCCCGACCGTCGTGCTCCTCGGCCTGGCCGTGCCGGCCTTCTCGGCGCTGCCGGTGCTGAGCATCGCCCCGAACCCCAAGCCGGTCACCCCCGAGGTCCACTCGGCCGTGGTCGCCGGGGTCGACGGCGCCAGCCTGCGCGCGGAGGGCGACACCAGCAAGGACGCCTCGACCCAGGCCCGGCGCCAGATCCTCGACACAGCCCGCCGGGGTGACCCGCCCAGCCGACCGGACGTCTTCACCGCGGAGCGCAGCGCCGCCAGCTTTGACCTGCTCGGGGTCACCTGGGCTGCGGGCACCGGTTCATCGGACCTCACCGTGCTGGTGCGCACACACTCCGGTCAGGGCTGGTCGGAGTGGACTTCCCTGGACCTCGCACCGACGCCGGGCAAGGCCGACGGCACGATCGAGCGGGCCGGCACCGAGCCGCTCTACGCCGGGGACTCTGACGGCTACCAGGTGCGAGTCGACGTGCGCGACGGCGCGCTGCCCGACGACGTACGGGTCGACCTGATCGACCCGGGCAGCTCGCGGGCGGACGCCAGCGCAGGGCGGTCTCAGCCGGCGGCTTCGGCCGCCGCCGAGACCGCCCAGCCGGCGATCCTCAGCCGCGCCGAGTGGGGCGCCGACGAGCGGCTTCGCGGGGCTTCTCCGCGCTACAACTCCACGATCAAGGCCGGCTTCGTGCACCACACCGCCGGCGCCAACGGCTACAGCGAGGCCGACGTCCCCAAGATCATTCGTGGCATTTATGCCTACCACACCAAGTCCAACGGCTGGTCCGACATCGGCTACAACTTTCTCGTCGACCGGTTCGGGCGGACCTGGGAGGGTCGATACGGCGGCATCACCCGAGCCGTCATGGGCGCGCACACCGGCGGGTTCAACACCGACACCTTCGGCGTGTCCGCCATCGGCGACTACGGTAAGGTCGACGCCCCGCCGGTGCTGGTCGAGGCCATCGCGCGGGTGCTGGCATGGAAGCTCTCGCTCTATTTCCGGGACCCGTTCGGCCAGACCAGCCTGATCTCCGAAGGCGGCGGGACGTCTCGCTTCGCCCGGGGCACGGTCGTGCCGACGAGCGTGATCTCCGGGCACCGGGACATGGGCAACACCTCCTGTCCGGGCACGTTCCTCTACGCGCAGCTGCCGACCATCCGCAACCTGGTCGCGAGCGACCTGGGCCCGTCGCTGGTCAACCCCGCGGCGGTGCCGCCCAGCACGCCGTACGGCGGGGGGCCGATCGCCTTCACCACCAACGCGTCGCGGCCCCAGAGCCTGCACCTGGAGATCCGGGAGCGCTGCGGCGGAGCGCTCGTGCGCACGCTGGACGGCTCGGTCGCTCCGGGGGCGCCCGCGTCGCTGGCATGGGACCTCACCGGCTCGGATGGCGCGAGGGTCAGACCCGGCGACTACGACGAGACCCTGTCCGGTGTCTCCCCCGACGGTGTGCCGCGCAGCTGGGAGTCCTCGGTCTCGGTCGTGCCGACCCCCGAGTCGTTCGCGGCCGGCGTGCTGCCGCAGGCGTGTGACGCATCGTTCGTGTCGCTGAACCCGACCCGGCTCTACGACAGCCGCACCGCCAAGGCCCCGCTCGGCGCCGGGCGCCAGGTCGACCTGACCGTGCTCGGGCACGCGGGCATCCCGGCCTCGGGCCCGGTCGCCGTGGCCCTCAACGTGACGGCGGTCAAGCCGTCCAAGGGCACCTTCCTCACCGCCTTCCCGACGGGCGGGCGGCGCCCTGGTGCGTCGTCGCTGAACCTGTCCAGGGGCACGACCAGGGCGGCGTTCGTTGTCGCGGCGGTCGGCCTCGGCGGCAGGGTCAGCATCGGCAACTACGCCGGGGTCGCGCACGTCGTCATCGACGTCGCGGGCTACTACGCCGTCCCGGCGGGAGACGGGGTGCTCTATCACCCGGCCCAGCCGTTCCGGCTGTACGACTCGCGAGCCGACCCGGCCGGCATCCTGGCCAACAACGTCTCCAGGTCGATGGCGGTGCCGACCGTCGACGGCGTGCCGTCCGAGCAGATGGGTGCCGCGGTCATCAACGTGACGGCGGTCGGCGCGACAGGCGCCGGCCACCTGACGGCCTATCCCGACGGGGCGGCCCGGCCGCTCGCGTCGACCCTGAACTTCGCGTCGGCGACCGCCGTGGCCAACCGCGCGACGGTGCGGCTGTCGGCCGGCCGGCTCACGGTGACCAACCGGGGTCACGCGGCGCACGTCGTCGTCGACGTCGTGGGCTTCTTCGCGCCCACCACGGTCACTGGCGGCCGTCACTTCAGGGCGCTGGCCCCGACCCGGCTGCTCGACACCCGCCGCGGCACCGGTGCGCCGAGGCGGCCGCTGGTGGCCAACGGGCGGCTTAGCCTCACCGTCGCCGGAGCCGGGACGGTCGTCCCCGCCGACGCCACGGCCGTCGCCATGACGCTGACCGGGACGGGGGCCACCTCCTCGACGTACCTCAAGACGTGGCCGGCCGGCAACGCCATGCCGGGCGCGTCGGACCTCAACATCGCCCGCCGTGTCACCACGGCCAACCTGGTGGTGGTGCCGGTCGGCGCGGGTGGCGTCGTGACGGTCTTCAACCGGTTCGGCTCGGTCCACGTCGTGGCCGACGTTGTCGGCTACTACCACTGAGCGGCGTGACAGGCACGGACAGGGGGACTCCGGTGCTCCAGTAGGGTGTCCGGCGTCATGACAGAGCCCGCGCTGCGCAAGACCAGCTCGCCGGAGGTCGCGTCCCTCCCGGTCGGCTCGAGCCCGTCCGAGCCGCCCATCCAGGTCACGATCGTGTTGCCCTGCTTCAACGAGCAGGAGCACGTGATCGCCGAGGTCGAGCGCATCTGCGTCGCGATGGACGCGAGCGTCTACCGCTACGAGCTCCTCGCCGTCGACGACGCCTCGACCGACGGCACCCTCGACCTGCTGCTGGGCGCGCGCAGCCGGTTCCCGCACATGCGGGTGATGCCCTTCCGCCGCAACGGCGGGTCCGGCACGGTGCGCCGGGTCGGCACGCAGGCTGCTCGCGGCGAGATCGTCGTGTGGACCGACGCGGACATGACCTACCCCAACGAGCGCATCCCCGAGCTGGTGGCGATCCTCGAGGAGGACCTGAGCTACGACCAGGTCGTGGGTGCGCGCACCAGCGAGGAAGGCACCCACAAGCTGCTGCGGGTGCCGGCCAAGTGGATGATCCGCAAGATCGCCGAGCGGCTGAGCAACTCCTCGATCCCCGACCTGAACTCCGGCCTGCGCGCGTTCCGCCGCTCCGTCGCGCTGCCCTACCTGCGGCTGCTGCCGCCCGGGTTCTCCTGCGTCACGACGATCACGCTGGCGTTCCTGTCCAACCAGCACGACGTGCGCTACATCCCGATCTCCTACGCCAAGCGCTCGGGCACCTCGAAGTTCCACTTCACCAAGGACGCCTACCGCTACATCCTGCAGGTGCTCAGGATGGTCATGTACTTCAACCCGCTCAAGGTGCTGATGCCCCCGGCACTGTGGCTGATCGTCATCGGCCTGCTCAAGGGCGGCTACGACATGGTCGTGCACCCGGTGCGGTTCTCGGTCAACACGGTGCTGCTGTTCATCACCGGCCTGGTGATCCTGTCGATGGCGCTGCTGGCCGACCTCATCGTGCGCTCGCGGGACGACTGACCCCGTCGTGACCGGCAGCCCCGCCAGCCCGCCGGACGCCGCCGAGGAACCCCTCGACTCCCCCCGTACGTCGAGGAGCGCGCGCAGCCGGGTGATCTCCACCGGGTTCGTACTGGTGCTCGTCGGAGCGCTGGCGTGGAAGCTCTCGGGCAGCTGGGGCGACGTCGTCGCGCGGATGGGTGAGCAGAACCCGTCGGTGCTGTTCGGATCCTTCGCGCTGTGCCTGGTTGCGGTGTTCATGAGCTTCCTGCTGTGGCGCGGGGTCCTGGCCATGCTCGGCTCGCCGGTGCCGGTGCGGCTGGGGGCGCGGATCTTCTTCGTGGCCCAGCTCGGAAAATATCTCCCGGGCTCGGTCTGGCCGGTGGTCGCCCAGATGCGGATGGGCCGCGAGGCCGGGATCCCGCGCCAGCGGATGGCGCTGGCGTTCGTGTTGACGCTGGGGCTGTCGGTGGTGTGGGGGCTGCTGATCGGGGTGCTGGGCCTGCCGGCCCTGATCAGCGGCGGCGAGGGAAACCTGGCCTGGGCACTGCTCGCCCTGCCGCTGGTCGCGGTGCTGCTGCTGCCGGCCCCGCTGAACTGGCTGCTCGGCCGCGCGTTGCAGGTGCTGCGCCGGCCCGGGCTCGAGGCGCCGCTGACCGGGCGGGCCATCATCGTCGGCAGCGCGTGGACGGTCGCCTTCTGGGTGGTGTTCGGGCTGCATGTGTGGGCGCTGGCGGTGGGCCTGGGCGCCGACGCGGTGACGGCGCTGCCGGTGGCGATCGGCGGTTTCGCGCTGGCGTTCTCGATCGGCCCGCTGCTCGTCGTACTCCCGGCGGGTGCGGGGTTCCGGGAGGCAGCGATCTTCGTGCTGCTGCGCCCGGTGCTCGACGGGCCGGAGGCGACCGCCGTCGCGCTCACCTCGCGCGGCCTGCTGATGGCCACCGACGGCGTGCTGGCCCTGGCCGCCGGTCTGGTCCCGCGCCGACACCGCCAGCGCTAGCTCGATCCTGTGCTAGCTCGATCCTGTGCTAGCTCGATCCGGTGCTGGCCCGATCCGGTGCTGGCCCGATCCGGTGCCGGCCCGGCCGGTGCCGGCCCGGCCGGTCAGGTGGCGCGGCGGGCGAGCGCGACGAGTCCGGGGCCCCGGGTCGGGAACGCGCGCTGGACAGCGCGGAACGGCAGGGTCCCGAACCGGGCGGCCGCGGCGGCCAGGGGCCGGGTGGGTTGGAGCAACCGGCCGCTTCCGTGGCTGCGGTCGGTCATGCTCTCGGCCTGCACCCGGGCCGCGCGGCGCTTGCCGACTGCGTTGCGCCCCGCCTCCAGGACGTAGCCCAGCGGGGTGCCGAAGTGCCGCAACTCGATGTCGGTGAGCCCGGCCGCGGCGAGGCGCGCCCGCAGCACCGGCGGGTCGTAGCGGCGGAAGTGGCCCACCATCGCGTCGGCCGGGCCGAACCGATGCTCCCAGGCCGGTGTCGAGAGCAGCAGCGCGCCGCCCGGTCGCAGCCGCCCGGCCCACTCGGTGAGCGCTGCCTGGTCGTCCTCGATGTGCTCGATCACCTCGAACGCGCAGACCAGATCGAAGCGCGCCTCGGGGTCCAGCGCCGACAGGTCGCCGTTGCGCACCTCGCCGCCGCCGCCGGCCGCGACCAGCCGGGTCCGCGCCACGTCGTAGGACACCGGGTCGGGCTCCACCCCGACATAGCGGTAGCGTTGCGCGAGCCGCACGCCGAACCCCCCTTGGCCACAGCCGACCTCGAGCACGTCGACCGCCGACGGGGGAAGCAGCCGGGAAACGATGTCCCACCGCAGCCAGGCGTTGGGGCTCAGGGCGGGTAGCTCGGCGGTGGATCTCATGCGTTCTCCTGTACGACGGCGTGCAGGCGCTCCGACAGCGCCGCGGTGACCTGGGCGGGGGTGAACCGCCTGTGGGCGAGGTCGATCGAGCCGGCGCGCAGACGCTGGAGGCGACCCCTGTCGGCGGCCAGGTCGGCGAGTGCGGCGGCAAGCGCGTCGGCGTCACCCAGGGGGACGAGGACGGCGGCGTCGCCCAGCAGTCGCCGCTGCGGCGGGGTATCGGAGGTGACCAGGGCGCAGCCGGCGGCCGCCCCCTGGAAGACCTTGTTCGGCACGACCCGCAGCGCCTTGGCCCCGGTGCCGAAGATGCCGAGGCAGACGTCGTGGGCGGCGACGAGGTCGGGCAGGTCGCCCGGGCCGACCCAGTCCAGCCAGGTGACCTGGTCGTTGCCGGACGCGAGGCGGCGGGTCTCCGTGAGGTCTTGCCCCGACCCGATCATCGTGGTGTGGACCGGCCGGCCGGTGCGGGCCGCGAGGGCAGCGAGGGCAGCGAGGGCACAGCCGATGACCGGCGCGCCCTGCAGTGGCGTGTACAGCCCGAAGAACACCACCCGCAGCGGGCCCGTGCCGCCCGACGCTGTGCCGCCCGACGCTGTGCCGCCCGACGCTGTGCCAGCACGCGCCGTTCCCCGCGCGGCGGCGGCCCGCCTACCCGCGGCGAGCCAGGCGACCGGCGCGCCGACGGGAACGACCAGAACATCGCGATCAGGCTTGGGTTCAGCCAGGACCACAGCGTGCTCCTGGGTGTCCACCAGCACGAGGTCGGCGGCGCGCAGGGCCTGGGCGTCCAACGCCCGCAGCAGTCGCTGGCGCAGCCCCCCCTCGACACCACGGTCTCGCGCGGTGTCGCTGGCCCCGATCAAGTGGTCGAGCACGATCGTGGTGGCGGGGCCGTGCGGCCGGGCGGGCCCCGAGCGCGCCCAGGGCCGGCGGGAGCCGCGCGGATACAGCGCCCGCGCGAGCCGCACGTCGAAGTGGCCCAGATATCCCACGACCACCACGTCGGGCCGGGGTAGCCGGCGGGCCCGGACCACGAGTCGCGCCCATCGGTCGGCGAGGCGAAGCGCCAGCAGCGGCAGCCGCCATGGCTGGCGCAGCATCGCGACCCGGTCCGCGGTTCGCAGGCCGAGGGGGGCGTTGCACTCGAGGACCGTGACACCGTGCTCACGCAACCCGTCGCGCAGGACGGCCACCCGCGGGTGTGCGGTCGCGTCGTAGGTTCCGAAGAAGATCGCCAGCATCGGCCCCGACCCTAGCCCGCGGGCCGATCCGACGTGCAGGACGTCGGCGGCGCCGGTCCGCGTACGGGTAGAACACGTCTACGGTGGGTGACATGCGCCCTGCTGCCCGATTGCTTGTTGCCCGATTGCTTGTTGCCCGATTGACCGTGGCCGCCCTCGTGGCATCCGTCGCGCTCGTCGCCCTGCCGGCCGCGGCCGGAGCGGCGACCTGCCCGGCATCGGGCGGGTCGACCGTCCCCGAGGCGTCCGCGTCCGGCGAGGTGGTCTTCCAGGGCCACGGATGGGGTCACGGCCTGGGCATGAGCCAGTACGGCGCGCAGGGCGCGGCCAATCTCGGCTGCTCGGGCACCCAGATCCTCGAGCGCTACTACTCCGGCGCCCAGGTGAGCAGCGCGACGATGCCCTCGCCGATCCAGCTGCGGATGCTCGACAACGGCACCGCCGCCGACGTGCGGGCCGACGCCGGCGCCGTCACGTGGGAGCTGGTCGGCTGCGCAGCGCCCGCCGTCTGCCCGCCTCCCCAGCCGCAGGGCAGCCTCTGGCGGCTGCAGCTCAATGCCGCCGCGACCGGCTTCGAGCTGGTCGACCCGGCGGTGCCGCCCGTGGCCGGGGTCGAGGTGCCGATCTGGGCCGGTGGCGCGCCCGGCCAGGAGCTTCGGCTGCAGCACGCGGGTACCGTCGTGAAACTCACCACCTGGAAGGGCGCGTCGCAGGCCCTCTCTCGCTCCCTGCGCTGGGACCACACGAGCTTCACCCTCGACGGGGGTGCGCTGGACGCCGTACAGGTCATCGGTGACACGGCCGAGGGCAGCGCCATGGACAAGTACCTGTGGGGCGTCGCCGAGGTCCCCTCCTCGTTCCCGGTCGAGGCGCTCAAGGCCCAGACGATCGCGGCCCGGACCTACGCCGCCAAGCGCGCCGGCCGCGTCCTGCAACCGACGCCGGCGGACCAGAACTACACCGGCTACGCCAAGGAGTCCGAGGGCACCGACCAGGCCTTCGGCAAGCGGTGGGTCGCAGCCGTCAACGCCACCACCGGCCAGGTGCTCAAGACCGCCGCCGGCGCCCTCGTCGACACGCTGTACTCCTCATCGTTCGGCGGTCACAGCGAGGACGAACGCTATGTCTGGGGCGTCGACAACGCCCAGCTCAAGGCCGTCGACGACAGCCGGTGGGACCTCGCCTCCACCAACCCCGCGGGCAAGCGCTCCTGGGCCGTCGGCATGTCGTGGGCCGCGCTGACCGCTCGGCTGCGGTCCTACGGCGCCGCCAACGCCATCCCCGGCATGGTGTTCGACCAAGTCACCTCGATCTCGGTGGCGGCCCGCGGCTCGAGCGCCCGCCTCGCCGGCGTCAGCGTGAGCGGCCTGCGCGGCTGCGTGCCGGTGACGTCCCAGGTCGAGGGCTGGGACATCCGCCAGGCGCTCGGGCTGCTCTCGCCGGGCTTCACCATCGCCACCCCCGGAACCGGGTCGTCCTCCGCAGCCCAGGTCGCGGCCTGCGACAGCTCGTTCGTGCCGCTGCGCCCGACCCGCCTCTACGACAGCCGCAGGGCGCGTCGCCCGCTCGGCGGCAACGACACCGTCACCGTCACCGTCGCCGGCCGCGGGGGTGTGCCGCCGGTGGGCGCGGTCGCCGCGGCCCTCAACGTCACCGCGGTGGCGCCCAGCCGTGGCACCTACCTGACCGTGTGGCCCGCGGGCAGCCGCCGGCCCACCGCCTCCTCGCTGAGCCTGCCGGCCGCCACGACCCGCGCCGCGCTCGTCACCGCGGCCGTCGGCGCGGGCGGAAGGGTGAGCATCTTCAACCGGTTCGGCAGCAGCCACGTCCTTGTCGACGTCGCCGGCTATTACCTGCTGCCGCCCGGCCCGGGTCAGCTTTACCACCCGGCTCAGCCGTTCCGGCTCTACGACTCCCGCGCTACCTCGGCCGGCATCTTCACCCACAACGCGACCCGCACGCTGACGCTGCCGGCGATCGACGGGATCGCGCCGCAGGGCATGGCCGCGGCGGTCGTCAACGTCACCGCTGCCGGCTCGACCGGCAAGGGCTACCTCACGGCCTACCCTGCGGACACCGGTCGCCCGGTCGCCTCGACGGTCAACTTCGCATCCCGCCGTACGACGGCCAACCGCGCCGTCGTACGCCTGGCCGGGGGTGCCTTCACGGTGACCAACCGGGGCAGCTCGACGCACGTCGTCATCGACGTCGTGGGCTACTTCGCTGCGACCACCGTCGCCGGCGGTCACCTGTTCCGCCCGCTCGCACCGGTGCGGGTGCTCGACACGCGCACCGGCCGGGGCGCCCCGCGAGGCGCCGTCGGACCACGCGCCACGGTCGCCTTGACCGTGGCAAGGACCGGCACCGCCGTGCCGGCGGGTGCCGCCGCGGTCGTCATGACGCTCACCGCGACCGGGGCCACCGCCCCGACCTACCTCACGGCGTGGCCTGGCGGCACGTCGCGTCCGCTCGCGTCCGACCTGAACGTGCGCGCCCGGGAGACCACCGCCAACCTGGTCGTCGTCCCGGTCGGGGCAGGTGGTGTGGTCAATCTCTACAACCGGTCGGGGTCCACTCATCTCGTCGGGGACGTCGTGGGCTACTACCGCTGACGGGGAATTTTGCCTGGCTTGCCGGAGGGTCCGCACCGCGCCCGCACCCGGGCGTAGGCTGCATGGCAGGGGAGACCCTTGCATCGGCAAGGGCTCGAACGACAGGGCTGGAGTGATCGCGACGTGCCGCTTCGTGTGCTCGTCGACGCGACCGCGGTCGCGGCGGACCGCGGCGGTGTCGGACGTTACGTCGACGGGCTGATCGGCTCGCTGGCCAGCGTTGATCTCGACCTCGTGGTGGCCTGCCAGCGTTCCGACGCCGAGCGCTTCGCGCGGCTGGCGGCTGGCGCCGAGGTGGTCGCCGGCCCGTCGGCGATCAGTCACCGGCCGGCACGGCTGGCCTGGGAGCAGACCGGGCTGCCGTTGGTGGCCGAGCAGGTCGGCGCGAAGCTCATCCACTCGCCCTTCTACACCATGCCGTTGCATGCCTCCGTTCCCGTGGTGGTCACCGTGCACGACGTGACCTTCTTCTCCGAGCCGGAGCTGCACAGCGCCGTCCGGGCGGGCTTCTACCGCTCGGCCACCCGCACCGCCGTGCGCCAGGCCGCCCGCGTCGTGGTCCCCTCGTTCGCCACGCGTGACGAGCTTGTCCGCCTCGTCGATGCCGAACCCGGCCGGATCGACGTCGTGCGTCATGGCGTGGACCTGCACACGTTCCACCCGCCGAACGCGCTCGAGGCCCGCCGCGTCTCCGACCGCCTCGGCTTGCACGGTCGGCCCTACATCGCCTTCCTCGGCGTGCTCGAGCGGCGCAAGAACGTCCCCGAGCTGGTCCGCGGCTGGGTGCGGGCCGTCGAGGACCTCGAGGCGCCGCCCGCCCTCGTGCTCGCCGGGAGCAGCGGCTGGGACGACGCGGTGGACCAGGCGATCGCCGAGGTTCCGAGCCGGCTCAAGGTCGTGCGCCCCGGGTTCCTGGGGGCGGGAGACCTGCCGGGCCTGCTCGGTGGCGCGATGATCGTGGCCTATCCCAGTCGAGCCGAGGGTTTCGGCCTCCCGGTGCTGGAAGCGATGGCCTGCGGTGCGGCGGTGATGACCGCCCGGCTGCTGTCCCTGCCGGAGGTCGGCGGTGACGCGGTGGAATACACCGAGCCCGATGCCGCGGGCATCGCTCGGTGCCTGCGCATGCTGATCGATCACCCCGAGCGGCGGGAGCAGCTGTCCACATCGGGGCCGCCGCGCGCCCGCGAGTTCACCTGGGAGGCTTCGGCCAGCGCCCACCTGGACACCTACCAGCGGGCGCTGGCGGCGTCGGTCGGGGTTCCCGGGTGACCGAGTTCATCGGTGGCTGAGGCGGTTCTGCTGGTCGGTGGTCGGGGCACCCGGCTGCGCCCGCTGACCGTCAACGTGCCCAAGCCGATGCTGCCGACCGCCGGGGTGCCGTTCCTGGCTCACCTGCTGACGCGCATCCACGACGCCGGGATCGAGCACGTCGTGCTTGCGACGTCGTACCGGCCGGAGGTGTTCGCCGACCACTTCGGCGACGGCTCCAAACTCGGACTATCGATCGACTATGTCACAGAGACAGAGCCGATGGGCACGGGCGGTGGGATCCGCAACGTCATCTCGCACCTGCGTGGGGGTCCGGACGAACCCGTCGTGATCCTCAACGGGGACGTCCTGTCGGGGCATGACCTGGCCGCCCAGGTCGCCCTGCACGTGGGCGCTGGTGCCGACGTGACCCTGCACCTCACCGATGTCGAGGACCCA
>JBBRHF010000020.1:0-33199 GCA_038223055.1 Actinomycetes bacterium
ACCGACCCACCCAGGTCCGGGGTGTCAACCGTCAACGCGAGCGTAGTACCGAACATAGACAGCCAGCTCCTCACCACATGAAGGGACTGCCTGCAGTACTACCGGATCAGAAGCACAGTTCAACGGAGCGACACGCTACCGCCTGTTCGGGGCGATAGAAGCGTCGGATGTCGTCGGCGCTGGCTCGCGTGAGCCCCCGCCGTGGCGCCTCTATGCCTCAGCCGCGCACGACCGCGGCGCTGCCTGACCCGGTGAGGTTGGACGGGGAAAGCACGGCGTCGGCGAGGCCGAAGGCCAGGCCTCTGACCCCGGCGTCACCATCGAGCCGGCTTCGGGTGATCTGCAAATCGCGGGTGGCCAGCGGGAGCGACCGGGCTCATGGCGGAGCGCCTTGGCGCCGGTGACTCTGGCATGAGCAGCCGCAGAGCGGGGGACCGCGAGGCCTGATAGGTAGCCTCGCACGCTGATTGGGTGGTGGTTCACTGTGCCGCACCACACCACCCCTCAACCCCACCGCAGCGCCGCGACGAGCACCTGGAGGACGCAGTCATGGTCGCGTCGCGCCGCCCCGCGCTGCTGGGGATCGACCTGGGCACCAGCTCGGTCAAGGTGGTGTTGCTGGAATTTGACGGGGGTGTGCTCGCGTTGACGAGCGCGCCCTACCCGGTGCACAACCCGCGCCCGGGCTGGGCCGAGACCGAGCCCGAACTGTGGTGGCGCGCCGTCGTCGAGGCGGTCGCAGCGGCGCTGGCGACCGTCGCCGTGACGCCGGTGGCGCTCGGCCTGTCCGGCCAGATGCACGGCCTGGTCGCGACCGGCGCCGACGGCCTCGCCGTACGGCCGGCGATGTTGTGGTCCGATGCGCGGGCGGCGACCACGCTGGCGGCCTACCGGGCGTTGCCCGACCGGATGCGGGCCCGGCTCGCCAACCCGCTGGCTCCCGGGATGGCCGGCCCGATGCTGGCGTGGCTGGCCCAGCGCGAGCCCCGGGTGTATGCCGCCGCCCGCTGGGCGCTGCAGCCCAAGGACTGGCTCCGGGCGAGGCTGACCGGGCAGTTCCACGCCGAGCCCAGCGACGCCTCGGCCACCTTGCTGTACGACGTCCTCGCCGACGGCTGGGATCTCGAGGTCGTCTCGGCGCTCGGCCTGGACGCGCAGATGCTTGCGCCGCTGCTGGGCGCGGCCGGTCAACTCGCCGGAGAGCTGCAGCCCGACCCCGCCCACGAACTCGGTCTCCCACCGGGCATCCCCGTCGCGGCCGGTGCCGCGGACACGGCCGCCGCGGCTCTGGGCTCGGGTCTGGTCGACACCGGAACCGCGCAGCTCACCATCGGCACGGGGGCCCAGCTTGTCGTCCCGACTGCCCGGCCCGTCGCGGCCGCGACGCTCGATCTCGCCCCGGCGACCCACCTCTATCGGGCCGCGACCGACGCCGGGTGGTACTCCATGGCCGCCGTGCTCAACGGGGGGCTGGCCCTGGACTGGGTGCGGCGGCTGCTCGCCGCGTCGTGGAGCGAGATGTACGCCGCGGCGTCGACGTACGCCTCGATGGACGACCCGCTGTTCCTGCCGCACCTGAACGGCGAGCGCACGCCTTACCTCGACTCCGGGCTGCGCGGCGCGTGGGTCGGCCTGTCGCCGCGGCACGATCGCGTCGGGCTGCTGCGGGCCGCGCTTGAGGGGGTGGCGCTCGCCGTACGGGATGCAATGGCCGCCCTGCCGGGCCCCGGCCGGCCGCTGGACGACCTGCGGCTCGCCGGCGGGGGGACGACCGACCCGGGGTGGCGCCAGCTGCTCGCCGACGTGCTGGGCAGCCGGCTGCGGATCGTCGACGTCTCAGGGGCGTCCGGTCGCGGCGCCGCGCTGCTCGCGGCGCGGGCCGCCGGCCTGCTGGACGAGACGGCCCTGCTGCGGCTGCTCCCGCCGGTGGCCGAGCCGACGGTGTTCCCCCGGGCCGAGCTGATCGCCCACTACGACGAGCGCTACGCGGCGTTCCGGCACACCGTGGCGTCGCTGCGCCCGCGCTGAAAATGGGGCCTGTCAGCCGAACAGGACGACGTCCTCTTCGGCTTGGCCGAGGACTCGCGCGCTGGTCACCTGCGCGACGGCCAGGTGAACGAGGCCACCGGTGAGGGCGTTCTCGCCGTCGAACCAGCCGTCCGCGACGGCGTCGGGCAGCACGATCAACTCCTTGCCCCCGGTTCGGATGCCGACCGCCCACTCCTCGTCCACGGCCTGCTCCAGCAGCGAGCGCACCTGGACGGGCTTGCTGACCCGAGCCTTGGGTCGTGGCGGTCCCTCGACGTCGTCCCGGGAGGCATCGAAGCCGCCGAGGCCGCGCAGCAGGGTCAGCGAGCGCCCCGCCGGCTCCGAGTCGCCCTTGCGCAGGCGAGCCGCCAGCTCGACCAGGTGCGGACCGGTCGCGCCCGACGCGGGCAGCGTCCCTGGAGCGCGGTCCCGACCGGGAGGCAGCACGAGGGTTTGCCCGTCGGGACCCTCGATGGCCGGCAGGTAGCCCTCCGCGCGCAGCGCGGCCAGCACCGTCGACTCCGGCGCGCCTGCGGTCAGCACGGTAGGCGCAATGAGTGACAGCCCCAGCGAGGCGAGCGCGCGGGTCCGGCTGACCTGTTCGAGCAGCGCGATGTCTTCGCTGCGGATGTAGCACGCGACGCTGCGCAGCCGCAGCTGGCCGAAGCGGCGGCCGAGATCACCGAGGAGGTAGGCCAGCGGCTGCGGGACCCCCCGGGTCGCGTGGTTCTCGAGGAAGGCGAGCAGGGCGGCGCCGTCTCGTCCGGCGTCGAACGCGCGGCGCAGAGAGGCAGGCGAGAACCGGTAGACGGTGGCTGCCCCGGAGGACTCCAGGTCGGCCATCAGCGCCAGCTCTCCGCGCACCTCCGGAGCCAGCTCGGCCGACGCGATCGCGGTGAAGTCGGCCTGCAGGACGAACTCCCGCGACGCTGGTGGCAGCAGCCGGCGTAGGGCGTCCTGTGCGTGCGCCGGTCCCTCCAACAGCCCGCGGCCGAGGTCGGTCAGCGCGCCGTCGGCAGCCAACCCGAGCAGGACCAACTCGCCGACCAGGTCATCGACGTCGTTGGCGCCTTCGATCCAGGACAACGGTGCCGCCCACTCCAGCGCGCCGGCCAGGGTCTGGTCGGTGACCGCAGTGCCGGGGGCTGCCTCGGCCATGGTCTCCAACACGAGTCGGCGAAGGCGCGGCGCATGGGGGTCGGCCGGGTGGTCGAGCAACGGCGGGGTCGCCTTGCCGTTGTCATCCAGCGCGCCGGCGAGGCTGAGGTCGTGGGGCAGGTGCAGCCAGGCCGCCGCCAGCGCCGCCCAGCGGGCGGCGGTGTCCCCGGTGCACCAGTCGTCGTAGCCGCTCGCGGGCAGCAGGCGGCCCTTGTCGGCCAGGTCCTTGTCGCGACCCAGCAGACGGGCGGCCGCGGCGAGCTCGATCACGCGGGCGGCGTCGGGTTCCGCGCCGCCCAGCAGGGTGGCTACTCGACGCACGTCTCGGATCCCGACGGCACCGCTCTTGAGCAGGGCCACCGGCTTCTGCTCCAGCTCGTCCACCAACGAGACCACGTCACTCACCAGCCGGCGGGCGTGCTCGACGGCCACGGAGGCGCCGGAGTCGAGGCTGACGGGTCGGAACTCCAGCGGCGGACGGGCCAGCGCGAGGTTCGGGAAGATCCGGCCGCCGCGGATGGCGATCGCCACCTCCCGTGGCATGGTGATGGTCTGCCACCCCTCCGCCATCACCAATCCGCGCAACCGCAACCACTCGACGGGGTTGTCCTCGCGGCGGGGCTCGTAGTAGGGCAGGTAGGCGCTCGGCGGCCCGGCGGCGAGCATGGCCGCGAGCTGCACCATCTCGGCCGGCGCGTCGGCGAGCAGCGCGTCGACCTGCCCGGGGCGGGCGAGGGCGCCGCGGACGGCGGTCTCGAGGCGGGATTTGCTCTGGTGCCGATCCACCCCGACGTGGCGCGCGATGGATTGCAGATCCGCCGCGGGGAGCGCGCCGGTCAGCCGCGCCATTGGGGGACCGAGCCCGGCCGGGTGAGCGACCTCGTGGCCGACCTCGACGACTCGCAGCCCGCCGTCGCGCACCACCAGCGCCAGCGCCGCGAGCCGGTCCAGGACGGGCTCCAGCTGGGCCGGGGTCACTCCGGGTCCCAAGAGCTCAGCCAGCTCCTCGACCTGGGTCGGGGCCGGGAGCAGCGAGAACGCCTGCAGGACCTGCTGGGCGGCGAGGTCCATGCCGCCGAAGCAGGCGAGCACGCTATCCCAGCGTTCGGCGCGGTCCGCCAGCTCCGCGAGGCTGCTCGGCGGCGGCTCGGCCAGGTCCGGGCGGGCGGCCAGCAGGGTTGCCAGCGCCCTGTCGTCCAGGCCGCCGAGCGCCTGCGCGGCGACCTGCGCAGGCAGGGGGCGGGATCCGTGCGGGAGGTAGTTCACCATGGCTTCTCCGTCGGTGTTGTCGCGTGGGGGGGAAGCAGGGCCCAGCATAGGCAGCGTTGGCATCAACGCGTCGGACGTCTCGCCCCCGTGTCGCCGATGGGGCGGTCAGGTCGGGTCAGCGTGGCCGGTCAGCTGACCGGTTCCGGCTCGACGAGGCGCACCCGCACCCGACGGAACTGCCGCGGGCTCTGCTCGAGCACCTTCAGTCGCGGGTCGGGCACGTCGAGGTGCGGTTCGACCACCAGACGCCGAAGTGAGGTCAACCGGGGGTCCTCGAGCACGTCGGCGGCCGAGCGGCGGTCGCCGCCGAGCACCAGCCCGGCGAGCCGGCCCCGGGCCGGCACCAGGCCGGCCGCCGCGGTGTCGGCCGCCGCGCCGAGTGCGACCCGGGCCTGGCCGTCCCGGCGTCGGGCGAAGCGCTGCTGGGACCATCCGCCCGCCGCGCTGCGGCCCTGAACGTGGCGCGACCCGACCTTGGACGCGACGAGCCGCCGGCCCTCGAACACCCCGACGGCGTAGCCGCCGCGTCGTACGAGCAGGACACCGACGGTGCGGTCGGCGCAGGCATGGGCAACCAGCCCGCCGTACGGCGAGCCGTCCTCGACCCGCAGCGGCGGGAACGGCACCACGCACTCGGCCACGGCGCCGTCATCCGCAGTGAGCACGATGGCGGTCGCCGATCGGCGCTGCTCGCAGCGGCCGTGGCTCTCGGCGAACCAGGCCAGCCAGCCCTCGAGCCGTTCGGGGTCGATGTCGTGCCAGTGTCCGCCGCCGGCAGCGGGACGCGCGCTCATGGGCACAGCATGATCGGGGCCGGCTGGTGCGGGAGAGGCGCATGTGCCATGCTCGTCACGCATTCTGTCCGGATCCACCTGCAGACGAGACCGCTGGGGAAGGCGCATCTCGCACCTGCAAGGAGGCTCCGGTGACGACTCGTGGTGTCCTTTTCATCCACGCCGCACCGCCCGCGCTGTGCCCGCATGTCGAATGGGCCGCGGGTGGTGTTCTCGGCGTGCGGGTGAGCCTGGACTGGACCAGGCAACCGGTCGAGCAAGCCAAGATGCGCGCGGAGCTTTCCTGGCAAGGGGCCACGGGCACCGCCGCCCGGCTGGCCTCGGCCCTGCGCGGGTGGCGCCCCCTGCGGTTCGAGGTCACCGAGGAGCCGACCGCGACGACCGAGGGCGAGCGCTTCTCCTGCACCCCGGACCTGGGCCTGTTTCACGCGACGACCGGGCTGCACGGCGACATCGTGGTCCGGGAGGACCGGTTGCGGTCGGCGCTGCAGCGGGCGACCGGCGAGCCGGAATCCGCCCTGGTGCACGAGGTCGAGGCGCTGCTGGGGCGAGCGTGGGACGACGAACTCGAGCCGTTCCGCTACGCCGGAGACGGGGCGCCCGTGCGCTGGCTGCACCAGGTCGTGTGATGGCCTCCGGGCGGCGCCGCACGTGTCGCCCGTCAGGTCAGCAGTGGGGTCACAGGGGAATGTTGCCGTGCCGGCCCCTCAGTTGGGGAGCCTGCAGGATGGCCGCCGCGATGGCCGACCGGGTGCGCTGCGGCTCGACGATCTCGTCCACGACGCCGATCTCCTGCGCCCGCGCGATCCCCCCGGCCAGGGCGGCATGCTCGAGGGCGAGATCCTGCTCGACCTTGCCGCGGCAGTCCTCCGGGACCCCCGCGAGGTGCCGGCGGTGCAGGATGCGTACGGCGGCGACGGCGCCCATCACCGCGACCTCGGCGCCGGGCCACGCGAACACCTTGGTGGCGCCGAGCGATCGGGAGTTCATCGCGATGTAGGCCCCGCCGTAGGCCTTGCGGGTGACCAGCGTGACCCGCGGGACGGTGGCCTCGGCGAACGCGTGCAGCAGCTTGGCGCCGCGGCGGACGACGCCGTCCCACTCCTGCCCGACGCCGGGCAGATAGCCGGGTACGTCGACGACGACCACCAGCGGCACCCCGAACGCGTCGCACATGCGCACGAACCGCGCGGCCTTCTCCGCTGAGGACGAGTCGAGGCAGCCGCCGAGGCGCATGGGGTTGTTGGCGACCACCCCGACCGTGCGGTCGCCGAGCCGCCCGAGGGTGGTGGTCACGTTGGGCGCCCAGCGCGGGTGCAGCTCCAGCGCACTGCCGTCGTCGAGCAGGGCCGCGACGATGGGGTGGACGTCGTAGGCACGCTTGGCGGACTCGGGCAGCAACGACGCGAGGTCGCGGTCCTCGACCGCGCCGAGCGTGCGCTGGTCCCCGAGCAGCGCGGCTAGCCGCCGGGCTTCGGTGAAGGCCTCCGCCTGGGTCGAGGCGACGACGTGGACGACGCCGGACCGCCGGCCATGCGGCTCGGGGCCGCCGAGACGCAGGGCGTCGACGTCCTCGCCGGTGACCGACCGCACGACGTCGGGGCCGGTGACGAACACCCTCCCGTCGGGGCCGAGGATGACGACGTCGGTGAGGGCCGGACCGTAGGCGGCCCCCCCGGCGGCCGGACCGAGCACGACCGAGATCTGGGGCACGACACCGGACGCGCGCGTCATCATCGCGAACACCAGGCCGACGGCGTGCAGCGAGACCACGCCCTCCCGCAGCCGCGCCCCGCCGGAGTGCCACAGCCCGACCACCGGGCAGCCCTCGGCCAGTGCCCGCTCGTAGGCCGCGAGGACGACCCCGCACCCGGCCTCGCCCATCGCGCCGCCCTGGACGGTGGCGTCGGAGCAGAAGGCGACCACCCGCGCACGCTCGATCAGCCCGATCGCGGCTTGCATGCCGGATCCGACGGTGCCCCCCAGCGGGGTGATCAGCGAGATCGTCCCGGGGTCGAACAGGGCCTTCAACCGGACCACGGGGTCGCGGGGGTCCCCCTCCCCGGCGCCGCCACATCTGGCGGCCGGCACGGCCGTCGCCGGCACTGCCGTCGCGGGCACGGCCGGTGCCGGCACGGCGGCCGCCGCCGGCACGGCCGCCGCGGGCACGGCCGGTGCGACGGTCACGAAAGAACGCTCCGGAAGGCGAGGGCGACGTTGTGGCCACCGAAGCCGAACGAGTTGTTCAGCCCGGCGAGCGGGCCTTCGGGCAGCTCCCGCGGCTCGCCCCGCACCACGTCGAGGGAGACGAGGTCGTCGGGATCGTCCAAGTTGATGGTGGGTGGCGCGAGTCGGTGGCGTAGCGCCAGAATCGTCGCGATGGCCTCGACGGCGCCCGCCGCGCCGAGGAGGTGCCCGGTCATCGACTTGGTCGCCGAGATGCAGGCGTGGGCGCCGGTGTCGCCGAGCACTGCCCGGATCGACCGCTCCTCGGCGACGTCCCCTGCCGGGGTGGAGGTGGCATGTGCGTTGATGTGCACGATGTCGGACGGCAGGAGCCCGGCATCCTTCAGGGCGAGCCGCATCGCCCGGGTGGCACCGGCGCCAGTCGGGTCGGGCGCGGCGATGTGGTAGCCGTCCGAGGTGATGCCCGCGCCGGCCATCTCGGCATAGACCGTGGCGCCGCGGCGGGCCGCGTGCTCCTCGGACTCGAGCACGAGGATTCCGGCCCCCTCGCCGAGGACGAATCCGTCCCGGCCCTTGTCGTAGGGCCGCGACGCGCGCTGCGGTTCGTCGTTGCGGGTGGACAAGGCCTGCATCGCGGCGAACCCGGCCAGCGGCAGGGGATGGATGGCGGCCTCGGTGCCGCCTGCGACCACCACATCGGCGCGGCCCCAGCGGATCATGTCGGCGGCGTAGGCGATGGCCTCGGCCCCCGACGCGCAGGCGCTGACCGGCGTGTGCACACCGGCGCGAGCCCGAAACTCCAAGCCCACGGCCGCGGCCGGCCCGTTGGGCATCAGCATCGGCACGGTCAGCGGCAGCACCCGCCGGGCGCCCCTCTCCTTGAGGGCGTCGTAGGCCGACAGCAGCGTCAGAACGCCGCCGATGCCCGACGCGACGACCACGCCGAGGCGCTCGGGGTCGACGTCGGGTGAGCCGGCGTGGGCCCAGGCCTCGCGGGACGCCACGAGCGCGAACTGTTGGGTGCGGTCGTTGCGCTTGAGTTCGGGCCGGGTCAAGCTCTCGGACGGCTCGACCGCCACCCGTGCGGCGATGTGCACGGGCAGCGTCTCGACCCAGTCCTCGGTCAGGACCCCGACCCCGGACTGGCCGGCCAGCAGGGCCGCCCAGGTCGAGGCCACGTCGCCACCCACGGGCGTCGTGGCGCCGAGCCCGGTGACGACCACACGCTGGGTTACGGTCATGTGATCAGGCGCTCGCCTTCTGGATGTAGCTCACGGCGTCGCCGACGGTCGAGAGGCCCTTGACGTCGTCGTCGGGGATGCGGACGCCGAACTTCTCCTCGGCGTTGACCACGATGGTCATCATCGACAGCGAGTCGATGTCGAGGTCGTCGGTGAACGACTTGTCCGACTGGACGTCCGCGGTCGGGACGCCGGTCTCCTCGTTGACGATCTCGGCGAGACCCTCGAGGATCTCCTGCTCGCTCAATGCTGCCATGGTCCTTGCGCTCCTTCTCGGGTGGTGGTTCTCGGGCGGTGGTTGTGGTGCAGCCCGCACGGTGCGGGGGTTCGGGGGCTTGTCGGCCTAGGGCAGGATCACGACCTGGGCGGCGTAGACCAGGCCGGCGCCGAAGCCGATGAGCAGCGCCGTGCCGCCGCTCTTGGCCTCGCCGGTCTCGAGCATGCGCTCCATCGCGAGGGGGACCGAGGCCGACGAGGTGTTGCCGGTCTCGGCGATGTCGCGGGCCACCGGAACGTGCGGGGGGAGCTTGAGCGCCTTGATCATCGAGTCGATGATGCGCATGTTGGCCTGGTGGGGGATGAAGGCGTCGAGGTCCTCGGCGGCGACGCCGGCGGCATCGAGGGCCTGTTGCGCGACCGGCGCCATCTGCCACACGGCCCACCGGAACACCGTCTGTCCCTGCATGGTCAGGGTCGGGAATTCCACGTTGTGATCCCGGACGTCGATCCAGCTGGCCCGCTGGGTGATCGCGGCGTACTGCGAGCCGTCGGAGCCCCACTGGGTCGGGCCGATGCCGGGGAAGTCGGACGGCCCGATGACGACGGCGCCGGCCCCGTCGCCGAAGATGAACGCGGAGGTGCGGTCGTAGGAGTCGGTGAAGTCGGAGAGCTTCTCGACCCCAATGACCACGACGTAGGCGGCGCTGCCGCCGCGGACCATGTCGTTGGCGAGACCCACGCCGTAGCAGAAGCCTGCGCAGGCGGCCGAGATGTCGAACGCGCCCGCGTTTGTGGCGTTGAGCCGCTCGGCGACCGCCGCCGCGGCCGACGGGGTCTGCAGCGGGTGGGTCACCGTGGCGAGCAGCACGCAGCCGACCTGCTCGGGGGTGATGCCGGACTGGGCGATCGCCTTCCCCGCGGCGGCCACGGCCATGTCGATGACCGACTCGTCGGGTGCGGCGAACCGGCGGGACACGATGCCGGTGCGGCCCCGGATCCACTCGTCGGTGGAGTCGATGCGCTCGCAGATCTCCGCGTTGGTCACGACCCGCGCCGGGCGGTAGCCGCCGACGCCGAGGATCCGTGCATGGGACGCGCCAACGGAGGGGTTGATGCCGGCCATCATGCGTTCACCGCCTCCGGGTGCAGTCGGATCAGGGGCTGGCCGGGCGACACGGGGTCGCCGTCCTCGACCAGCCACTCCACGATGGTGCCACCGTGGGGTGCGGTCACCGACTGCTGGTCCGCCACGGTGACCAGGGTGCCGACGCTCGCGCCGGGCTCGAGGCGGCTGCCGACGGCGGCGTCGGTGACCCGGAAGGTGCCCTTGGCGGGTGCGACGAGCATCCGCCAGGTGGGTGAGTCCGACAGCGGGGACGCGCTGCCGTGGCGGGTCACGAGGTCGCGCGCGGCATCGAGGTCGGCGGGGGTCTTGAGCGCCACGGTCTCCACGCCCGGCAGAGCCCGTTTGACCAGGCCGATGAGGGCTCCCGCCGGCGGAACCTCGATCACGCCGGTCACACCGAGGTCGGCCATGGCCGCCATGCACAGGTCCCAGCGCACGGGGTTGCGCATCTGGCTGACGATGCGCTCGAGCACCTCGCTGCCGTCATGCACGACGGCGCCGTCGCGGTTGGAGATCAGGCTGGTCCGCGGGTCGTGGGTGCTCACCGCCCGGGCGAACCGTCGCAGCGTCTCGACGGCCGGAGTCATATGCTCGGTGTGGAACGCGCCCGCGACCGACAGAGGCATCAGGCGCGCCTTCGCGGGCGGGTCTGCCTTGAAGGCCGCAAGCTGCTCGAGGGTCCCGGCCGCGACGACCTGGCCGGCGCCGTTCACGTTGGCGGCCACGAGGCCGTGGCGCTCGATTGTCGCCAGGACCTCGGCGGGCTCGCCCCCGAGAACGGCGGTCATGCCGGTGGGGGTCTGCGCCGCGGCGTCGGCCATCGCCTTGCCGCGCTCGCGGACGAGCACCATGGCCTGCTCGGCGCAGATGACCCCCGTGCCAGCGGCTGCGGTGATCTCGCCCACGCTGTGCCCGGCGGCCGCGCCGACCGCATGGAACGCGTCCGCCGGATGCGGGAACAGCTCCAATGCCGCGAGCAGCCCGGCGGCCACGAGAAGGGGCTGGGCGACGGCGGTGTCGCGGATCGTCTCGGCGTCGGCCTCGGTGCCGTAGTGCACGAGGTCCAGCCCCGCGCAGGCCGAGAGCCACCGCAGCCGGTCCCGGAAGTGCGGGAGCTCGAGCCAGGGGGCGAGGAAACCGGGGGACTGGGCGCCCTGCCCGGGCGCGACGATGACGAGCACCCCCTCACCCTCCCCGACCGCACGCCGCATCCGGGTACCGTGTCGAACCAAAGAGGTGGCGTTCGATTTAGAGGTTTCCTACAAGTGCTGCCCGCTGTCGAGCCGTCCGAGCACGAGCGCGATCCGCAGCGCGAACGCTTGGCGCGGGTCGGCTGGCGAGTAGCCGCTGATCTCGGTGACCCTGCGCAGCCGGTAGCGAACGGTGTTCGTGTGCACGAACAGCAGCCGGGCTGTGGCCTCCAGGGATGAGGTCTGCTCGAGGTAGGCCGCCAGGGTCTCCACGAGGGCCGAACTGGTGCGCAGCAGCGGGCGATAGATGTCGTCGACGAGGCGCGCTCGGGCCGTGTGGTCCCCGGCCAGGGCACGTTCGGGCAGCAGGTCGTCGGCTAGCACCGGCCGGGGCGCACCCGGCCAGCCGGGTGCGGCCAGCAGACCGGCGACCGCCGCGGCGGCGCTGTGCCCGGCTCCCAGCAGGTCACGCACTGCCGGACCGACGACGACCGGTCCGGCGCCGAACTGCGCGCACAGGTGCCGGGTGGCGCGCACCGGGTCGGTCGCGCCACCGAGGATGGCCACTAGGCGATCACCCTGCACGCCGGTCAGCACGTCGAGGTGGCTGGCCGCGGCGGCCCGGCGGATGTCGTCGACCACCGTCTCGGGCGCAGCGTCGGGGGTCTGCCCCACCACCACGACGACCGACTCGTGCGTCCCCCAGCCCAGCGCTGCGGCCCGGGAACGCAAGGAGTCGTCGGCCTCCCCGCGCAGCAGAGCGTCCACGACCAGCGCTTCGAGCCGCGCGTCCCACGCACCGCGGGTCTCCGCCGCGGCGGCATAGACCTGGGCCGCGGCAAACGCGATCTCCCGGGAGTAGCGCAGGACCGCCTCGCGCAACACGGCTTCGTCACCGGGCGCCACCATCGCGACGATTTGCTCCTCGACGACCTCGATAACGACGCGCACCAGCTCGACGGTCTGCTGCAGGGTCACCGACCGGGTCAGCTCGCGGGGCGCCGTGCCGAACACGTCCGCGCTGATCGCTTCCGTCGCACCAGGCTGGCGAAACCATTCGACGAACGCAGCGATACCGGCCTGCGCGACGAGGTTGACCCACGATCGGTTCTCTGCCGGCATCGCGCGGTACCACGGCAACGACTCGTCCATCCGGGTGATCGCCGCGGTCGCCAGCGTCCCCATGCTGCGCTCCAGGCGCCGCACGGTGGCCGGCGAACGGCTGGACATGGCCGCAGCCTAGTTGTGCGGGCGCCACAAGTCCGGTCGCCGGGTCCGGGTCGCCGGGGGGGTGCCCGCTACCGTCGTACGCATGGACCCTGTCGAGGCCCTTTCCCGGATCGCCTACCTGCTCGAACGCGACCGCCAGCCGACCTACCGGGTGAAGGCCTTCCGGTCGGCCGCCGCCGTGGTCGCCGCCCTGCCGCCCGACCAGCTCGCGGACCGGGTTCGGGGCGGCACGCTGACCGAGCTCACGGGGGTGGGCAAGGTGACGGCAGCGGTCGTGGCCCAGGCCGCGGCGGGTGAGGTGCCGGACTACCTGGCTCGGCTGGAGGTGGGGGCCGGCGACCTGTTGGCGACCGGCGGCGGGGCACTGCGCGCCTTGCTGCGCGGTGACTGTCACAGCCACTCGGACTGGTCCGACGGCGGCAGCCCCATCGAGGAGATGGCCCGTACGGCGCGCGACCTCGGCCACGACTACCTCGTCCTGACCGATCACTCGCCGCGGCTGACCGTCGCCAACGGCCTTCGCCCCGAACGGCTCAGCCGCCAGCTTGACGTCGTGGCCGAGATCAACGAGCGGCTGGCGCCGTTCCGGCTGCTGACCGGCATCGAGGTCGACATCCTCGACGACGGATCGCTGGACCAGCAGGACGACCTGCTGTGTCGCCTCGACGTCGTCGTGGCCAGCGTGCACTCCAAGCTGAAGATGGACCGCGAGGCGATGACCCGGCGCATGGTCGCAGCGGTTGCCAACCCGCACACCGACGTGCTCGGCCACTGCACCGGTCGCCTGGTAGCCGGTGAGCGTGGCTCTCGCGCGGAGAGCGACTTCGACGCCGAGGTGGTCTTCGCCGCGTGTGCCCGCTTCGACGTCGCGGTGGAGATCAACTCCCGGCCGGAGCGGCTCGACCCGCCGCGGCGCCTCTTGCGTCAGGCGCTCGAGGCCGGCTGCCGGTTCGCGATCGACACCGACGCGCACGCGCCGGGCCAGCTCAGCTGGCAGGCGTACGGCTGCGAGCGGGCGGAGGAGTGCGGCGTCCCCCCCGATTCGGTGATCAACACGATGGGGGCGCAGGACCTGCTCGACTGGGCCGGGCGCGATCGCTGAGCGACCCGGCCGCCCGGTCCGGACCTTCGTCCCCCGCGCGGAACAGATGAGGCGCGTGTGCCGGTGTCGTCTCATCAGCCAGAGCGACAGCACGATCATGTTAGACGCGCGGAATGGAGCACTGGCCTGCATCGTTTGCGCAGTCAACTATCTCTCATCCTGAGGAGCGAACATGACCGGGACGACAGCGTCTGCGCGACCGGCCCTCGACGTACGTCGGGCGGGTGGGCGGTTCGCGACCGACCTCGGGTGGCTGGACTCCAAGCACTCGTTCTCATTCGGTCAGCACTACGACCCGGCAGACACCCACTTCGGCCTGCTGCTGGTGTCCAACGATGACGTCGTCGCGCCCGGCACCGGGTTCGAGACGCACCCGCACCGCGACATGGAGATCGTGACGTGGGTCCTGGACGGCGGGCTCGTGCACCAGGACTCCGTCGGGCACAGCGGCATCATCTACCCCGGGCTGGCCCAGCGGATGAGCGCCGGCACGGGGATCTTGCACTCGGAGAAGAACGACTCGTGGCGCCTGCAGGATGGCCCGGCGCACAGCGACTCGGTCCACTTCGTGCAGATGTGGGTGGTGCCCGACGAGTCGCGAATCGAGCCCAGCTACGAGCAGCTGGACATCACGACCGAACTCAGCCGCGGCGGGCTGGTGCCCGTCGCCTCGGGCATGGACCAGCACCGGGACGTCTCGGCGATCCGGATCCGGCAGCGCCACGCGGCGCTGCTGGCAGCGCGCCTCGGGTCCGGCGAAACGGTCGAGCTGCCGACCGCGCCCTACGTGCACCTGTACGTCGCTCGCGGCAGCGTCGACCTGGAGGGCGCCGGGCGCTTGGGCACCGGCGACGCCGTCCGGATCACCGGGTCCGAGGGTCAACGCGTCACCGGCGTCCCGGGCGTCACTGGCATCACCCGCGTCCCCGGCGTTGGTGGCGTCACCGGCGTCCCGGGCGTCCCCGGCGTTGGTGCGGCCGGTGGGGAGGCGTCCGGGGGCGCCGAGGTGCTGGTCTGGGAGATGCACGCCGGCCTCTGATCGGCCTACTCGGAGCTCCCCTCGGTCTCACCGGCGGGCGGCGCGGTGACGTCGCCCAACTGGTAGCGGTCGATGGCCTCGCGCACCACCTCGCGCTTGACCTCGCCGCGGCGGGCCAGCTCGCCCAGGGTGCGCACGACAATCGACCAGGAGTCCACCGCGAAGTGCCGGCGCAGCGCCCCGCGGGTGTCGGACAGGCCGAACCCGTCGGTGCCCAGGGAGACGAAGTCGCCGGGCACCCACGGCGCGATCTGGTCCTGCACCGCCCGCATCCAGTCCGAGACCGCGACGAACGGCCCCGGCGCGCCCTCGAGCTTGCGGGTCACATAGGGCACCCCAGCGTCGTCGTCGGGGTGCCGGAAGTTGTGCCCGTCCACGCTGAGGGCCTCGCGGCGCAGTTCGTTCCAGGAGGTGACCGACCAGACGTCGGCCTGGACGTTCCAGTCCTCCTGCAGCAGCCGCTGTGCCTCCAGCGCCCACCCGACGGAGACGCCGGAGGCCATCAGCTGGGCCTTCGCTCCGGAGCCCTCGGGTGCGGGGGAGTAGCGGTAGATCCCGGCCAGGATGCCCTCGACGTCGACGCCTTCGGGCTGCGGCGGCTGGACGTAGGGCTCGTTGTAGAGGGTCAGGTAGTAGAAGATGTCCTCCGGCTCATCGCCGTACATCCGGCGCAGCGCGTCCTGCACGATGTGCCCGAGCTCGAAGGAGAAGGCGGGGTCGTAGGCCACGCAGGCGGGGTTGGTCGACGCCAGCAGCATCGAGTGACCGTCCTCGTGCTGCAGTCCCTCGCCGTTGAGCGTGGTGCGTCCGGCGGTGGCACCGAGCAGGAAACCGCGGGTCATCTGGTCGGCCGCGGCCCAGATCGCGTCACCGGTGCGTTGGAAGCCGAACATCGAGTAGAAGATGTAGAGCGGGATCATCGTCTCGCCGTGCGTGGAGTAGGACGTGCCTGCCGCGGTCCACGACGCCATCGACCCGGCCTCGTTGATGCCCTCGTGCAGGATGACGCCCTTGATGTCCTCCTTGTAGGACAAGAGCAGGTCGCGGTCGACCGAGGTGTAGCGCTGGCCGTCCGGCGAGTAGATCTTCAGGCTCGGGAACAGCGAGTCCATGCCGAAGGTGCGGGCCTCGTCGGGGATGACCGGCACGAAGCGCGGGCCGATCTCCTTGTCCTTCAACAGGTCCTTGAGCAGTCGCACGAAGGCCATCGTGGTCGCGACCTGCTGCTTGCCCGAGCCGCGCTTGAGCACGTCGTAAGCCGCGTCGTCGGGCAGCACCAACGGCTTGGCCCGGTCGGGGCGGCGCTCGGGCAGATAGCCGCCGAGGATGCGGCGGCGTTCGCGCATATAGGTGAGCTCCTCGGAATCCTTGGCCGGGCGGTAGTAGGGCGGCAGGGTCTCGTCCAGCGCCGAGTCGGGGATCTCCAGATGCAGCCGGTCCCGGAAGCCCTTGAGGTCCTCGAGCTTGAGCTTCTTCATCTGGTGGGTCGCGTTGCGCGCCTCGAAGTGTGAGCCCAGGGTCCAGCCCTTGATGGTCTTGGCGAGGATCACGGTCGGTTGGCCGGTGTGCTTGGTCGCGGCAGCGTAGGCGGCGTAAAGCTTGTGGTAGTCGTGCCCGCCGCGCTGCAGAGTCCAGACCTCGTCGTCGGACATGTGTTCGACCATCTTGCGGGTGCGCGGGTCACGGCCGAAGAAGTGCTCGCGGACGAACGCGCCCGACTCCGCCTTGTAGGTCTGATAGTCCCCGTCCGGGGTGGTGTTCATCAGGTTGACCAGAGCACCGTCGGTGTCCGCGGCTAGCAGCGGATCCCAGTGCCGGCCCCAGATCACCTTGATGACGTTCCAGCCGGCGCCGCGGAAGTAGGACTCGAGCTCCTGAATGATCTTCCCGTTGCCGCGCACCGGCCCATCCAGGCGCTGCAGGTTGCAGTTGACGACGAAGGTGAGGTTGTCCAGCTCCTCGCGGGCGGCGATGCTCAGCGCGCCCAACGACTCCGGCTCGTCCATCTCGCCGTCGCCGAGGAAGGCCCACACGTGCTGCTGGCTGGTGTCCTTGATCCCGCGGTTGTGCAAGTAGCGGTTGAACCGCGCCTGGTAGATCGCGTTGATCGGGCCGAGCCCCATCGACACCGTCGGGAATTCCCAGAAGTCCGGCATCAGCCGGGGGTGCGGGTAGGAGGGCAATCCACCGCCAGGGTGGGACAGCTCTTGCCGGAAGCCGTCGAGCTGGTCCTCGCTGAGCCGGCCCTGCAGATAGGCCCGGGCATACATGCCCGGGGAGGCGTGGCCCTGGTAGTAGATCTGGTCGCCGCCGCCCTCGTCTCCCTTGCCGCGGAAGAAGTGGTTGAAGCCGACCTCGTACATCGCTGCCGAGGACGCGTACGTCGAGATGTGGCCACCGACGCCGACGCCGGGACGCTGGGCGCGGTGAACCATGATCGCGGCGTTCCACCGCACGCAGCGCCGGATCCGTCGCTCGACGTCCTCGTCGCCGGGGAACCACGGCTCGGACTCGGGCGGGATCGTGTTGATGTAGTCGGTGCTGCGCAGGCTCGGCACGCCGACCTGGTTCTCGCGGGCCCGTTGAAGCAGGCTCAGCATGAGGTAGCGTGCCCGGTTGCGCCCGGAATGCGTGACCACAGCGTCGAGGGACTCCAGCCACTCTGCGGTCTCGGCCGGATCGATGTCGGGCAGCTGGCTCGGGAGGCCGTCGTTGATGAGCGCTGGTCGCTCCTGCCGGTCGGGTGCAGAGGCCACGGTTGTCCTTCACGTCGTACGGCGTGCTTCGGGCGGTGATGCCGTTTGTTCTACCGCACCGTAACCGGACGCAACCCTGTATGCATGCGAGTGCGCCGTCCGGGGCGCGCTGGAGGCGTCCCGCCGCCCGAAGCGCTTGCATCACAGGCCCCCGACGTGTGGACTACCTGGAGGGACCCCGGTCGGGGCGACCCGGCACACACACGGGAGGCACTCGGTGAGCGCGACCGCGGACCACGCGGAGGGGCAGCGCCACATGGCGGCCAGGTTGGGCATCCGGTCCGGCCAGGTCATCCAGGAGCTGGGCTACGACGCGGATTGCGACGACGACCTGCGCGCCGCGGTCGAACAGCTCGCTGGCACCGGCCTCGTCGACCAGGACCACGAAGACGTCGTCGACGCGGTGCTGCTCTGGTGGCGCGACGACGACGGTGATCTCGTCGACGCGCTCGTCGACGCGCTGGTCTCTTTGGGCGACGGCGGCGTCGTCTGGCTGCTGACCCCGAAGGCCGGCCGCGAGGGGCACGTCGAGCCCAGCGACATCGGCGACGCGGCGCCCACGGCGGGGCTGCATCAGACGAGCAGCATCAGCGCCGCGCCGGACTGGTCGGGCACCCGCCTGGTCACCCGGCGCTCCGGCCGCTGACCTAACGGCCTGGCAGTCCGGGCAGGCCAGGGAGCCGTCGCACCCACCGCCCGACGCCGGCGACGTGGCGAACCGCGCCCTGCAGCGTCGCCCCGCCGGGCAGGCCGGGCACCTCGGCCACGATCGAGGCCAGGCCCATCAGTTCGGGCACGTGGTGCAGCCGCAGCTCGCGACGCGCGAGCAGCACCGGAGCGGAGCGCCGGCCGGCGGAGACATCGAGCAGCACCGCTGCGGTGCCCTCGACCGCGGGCCAGTCCTGCGGCACCTCGGGCAGGCTCATCGTCGTCCAGCTCTGCCCGGCCACCCCCACCACCCATCGACCTTCCGGGGTCAGGGACGCGAACGTCGTGTCGATCTCGCTGCGGGCCGCGAGGGCGCCGGTCACATCGGTGAGCGCGCCGAGCCCGGCGTCCAGCAGATCCCGGCCGGGTGCGCGGGCGCCAGCCGGCGCCAGGTCCAGGGCATGCACCGCGAGCTCGTAGCACCCCGCGACGACGATCGACATGAGCGGCAGCGGGCCGAGCACGGACCGCACCGGGCGGGTCGCGAGCTCGACCGCCGCGGGGGAGTCGAAGAACGCGGCGGTCTCCCGGCGGGAGGTCGCCAGGCTCTCGAGCACCTCGTCCCGGCCCGCCGGCCGGTGCGCGGCGACGATCGCCGCGTTGTGCGCCTCCTGGTCGAACCGTGCATCGCCGCGGGACCGGTCCGAGTGTCGCGAGCGATCGGTGTCATCGGGCCAGTCGGTCCGGTCGGCACGGTCGAACGGGTCCTCGGTCTCGGCACCGCGCTTCGCCTCGCCGAGCATCCGCTGCAAGGCCCGCGCCTCCGGCCACGACCCGAGGTGGACGCAGAGGTCGTGGGCGTCCCACGCCGTGAGCCGGGTCGGCGCGGCGAGGTCGGCGCCGGCGGCAAGGTCGAGGAAGTCGTCCCAGGCGCCGAGGACGAGCCCGCGCAGGTCATCGACGGCGTAGGACGCGAGTCCCCGCTCACCCTCGCCCGGCAGGAGATGCTGACCTGACACACTGGCATCCTGCCAGTGATCGCTGGCGGCCCCGACCAGCGAGAGGCGGCCCCTGCTGATGAACGTGCAGCCGAAGAACGACGCGACGACCACCGTGGAGCCGATTGCGGTGGGTGAACCGGCTCCGGACTTCGAGCTCAAGGACCAGCACGGCCAGGCCGTGCGCCTGTCGTCCTTCCGCGGCAGCAAGGCGGTGCTGCTCGTGTTCTATCCGTCCGCGTTCACCGGCATCTGCGGCGGGGAGCTGCATGCGCTGCAGGACCGCCGGGACGAGATCGTGACAGACGGCGCCGAGTTGCTGGTCGTGTCCGCCGACTCGAAGTACTCCCAGCGGGTCTTCGCCGAGCGCGAGGGTTTCACCTACCCGATGCTCAGCGACTTCTGGCCTCATGGTGGCGTCGCCGCCGCCTACGGCGTGCTGCACGCCGGGGCCGGCACGGCCCTGCGTGCGACGTTCCTCATCGACCGCGAGGGTGTCGTGCGGTGGTCGGTCGTCAACGGGCTCGGCGACGCGCGCGAGGTCGACGACTACGTCAAGGCGCTCGATGCCGTGGGCGGCATCTAGGCTGCGACCCGCAGTGTCCCGCGGTCGGGCCCGTAGCTCAGCGGCTAGAGCAGCGCCTTTACACGGCGAAGGTCGGCGGTTCGATCCCGCCCGGGCCCACCTCACACCTCGCTAACCTCGCTAACCTGCGACCGTGCTGCCTTTCCCTTCTGTCGCCGATGTCGTCGCCGTCCTCGACGGGTTCTACGACCCGGCGTGGGCCGAGGACTGGGACTCGGTGGGGCTTGTCACGGGCGACCGCGATGCCCCCGTACGCCGGGTGCTTTTCGCCGTCGACCCCGTTCAGGCGGTCATCGACGAGGCGGTCGAGTGGGGCGCGGACCTCCTGGTCACTCACCACCCGCTGCTGCTGCGTGCGGTGCACACGGTGGCCACCGACCAGCCCAAGGGCCGGGCCGTCACCGCGCTGGTCCGCGGTGACATCGCCCTTTTCGTCGCGCACACCAACGCCGACGTGGCCTGTCCGGGGGTGTCCGACGCGCTGGCCGAGGCGCTGACGCTGTCCGACCTGCGTCCGCTGGTCCCCCAGGGGCCGCAGGGGGATCGCGGCCTCGGGCGGGTCGGTGTGCTGCCCGAGCCCGAGCCGCTGGCCGATTTCGGCCGCCGGGTGGCCGCGGCACTGCCCGCGACGGCGACCGGTGTCCGGGTGGCCGGTGATCCGGCCAGCGTGGTGCGCACCGTGGCCGTGTGCGGCGGCGCCGGCGACGGCCTGTTCGACGCCGTACGCCGATGTGGCGTCGACGTCTACGTCACCGCGGACCTGCGCCACCACCCCGCCTCCGAGGCCCGCGAGCACGGCCGTCCGGCGCTGGTCGACGCCGCTCACTGGGCCACCGAGTGGCCCTGGCTGCCCGAGGCCGCCCGGGCGTTGACCGACGCGTTGGCCCGGCGGGGGACTACGGTGGAGGTGCGGGTGTCCCGGATCGTGACCGATCCCTGGACTGCCACCGCGACATCTGCGCACGACCCGTCCACCACCCGAGGAGCCCCGCGCTGAAGGCCGCCGCGACCGACCAGCACCGCCTGCTCGACGTACAAGCGCTGGACGCCCGCGTCGACCAGATCACCCATCGCCTCGCCACGCTGCCTGAGCACGCGGCGCTGCGCGACCTCGGGCAGAGCCTCGCCGCGCTGGACGGGCAGATCGTGGTCGCCCAGACCGAGGAGACCGACATCAGCCGGGAGCTGACCAAGGCCGAGGGTGACGTCGAGCAGGTGAGCTCCCGCGCCTACCGAGACCGGATCCGGCTCGATGCCGGCGCGGTGCACTCGCCCAAGGAGCTGGAGAGCCTTCAGCACGAGATCGACACCTTGACCCGGCGCCAGTCCGATCTCGAGGACATCGTGCTCGAGGTGATGGAGCGCCTCGAGACCGTGCAGGGCCACCTCGCGGACCTGCTCGCCCAGCGCGACGCCGACGAAGCCTCCGTGCTGGAGCTGACGGCGTCCCGCGACACCACCGCGGGTGCCATCGGCGAGGAGACGGCCAACCTGCTTACCCAGCGGGACACCCAGGCGGCCCAGCTCGACGTTGCGCTGGTGGACCTCTACGAGAAGATCCGGGCTCAGCAGGCGGGCATCGGCGCTGCCGAGCTGCGTCAACGCCGGTGCACGGGGTGCCGGCTCGAGCTGAACAACGTCGAGATCGGCCTGCTGCGGGCCGCGGCGGAGGACGAGGTGATGCGCTGCGAGGAGTGCCGGCGGATCCTCGTGCGCACCGCCGAGTCCGGGCTCTGAGTGGCCGGTCCGCGGCGCCTGGTCGTCGAGGCTGACGGCGGCTCGCGGGGCAACCCGGGGCCGGCCGCCTACGGCGCGGTCGTCCGCGACGCGGGCACATCCGAGGTCCTGGCGGAGCGCGCCGAGCACATCGGCCGGGCGTCGAACAACGTGGCGGAGTACCGCGGGCTCATCGCGGGGCTGACCGCGGCGCGCGAGATCGACCCCGACGCGCAGGTCGAGGTCCGGCTGGACTCCAAGCTCGTGGTCGAGCAGATGTCGGGGCGCTGGAAGATCAAGCACCCCGACATGCGGCCCCTGGCGATGCAGGCGATGGCCATCCTGCCCCGCGAGCGGGTGGCCTTCACCTGGGTCCCCCGCGAGAGCAACGCGCACGCCGACCGGTTGGCCAACGAGGCGCTTGACGCCGCGGCGCGGGGCGAGGAGTGGGTGCTGGGGGTGAGCGCGCGGGAGGCCGCAGCCGCCAAGGCCTCAGGCGGTCTGGGCGGCGCCGCGGCGGCCGCAGCCTGAGCCGGCGCGGCGATCCGCCGCGCGCCCGGGGCGCCCGTCTCCGCCTCCGAGCCCGAGGTCGACGAGGCCGAGGTCGAGCCCAGGCCGCCGAACAGGGTGGTGGGATGGGCCACCGACCTGGGGACACCGACGACGTTCGTGCTGCTGCGACACGGAGAGACGGCCTTCACCGCGGCCAAGCGTTTCAGTGGCAGCGACGGCGAGAACCCGCCGCTGGTTGAGGAGGGTCGCCGGCACGCGGGCGCTGCGGCGGCGGCGCTGGTCGGGCGCGGCGTGCAGGCGATCGTGTCCTCGCCGGTGCGCCGGGCTCGCGAGACGGCCGACCTCGCCGCGCAGGCCCTGGGCCTCCCGGTCCGCGAGCACGACGGCTTTCGAGAGTGCGCGTTCGGCGAGTGGGATGGCTTCACCTTCGCACAGGTTCAACAGCAGTGGCCAGATCAGCTCGCCGCATGGCTCGGGTCGACGTCGGTCGCCCCGCCCGGCGGCGAGTCCTTCGACGACGTCGAGACCCGCGTACGTCGAGCGAGGGACCAGCTGCTCACGCGTTACGCCGGCCAGACGGTGCTCGTCGTCAGCCATGTGACGCCGGTGAAGACCCTGGTGCGCCTCGCCCTCGGTGCCCCGGCGTCGGCGATGTTCCGGATGGAGATGACACCCGCGTCCCTGACCGAGATCCGGTTCTACGCCGATGGCACCGTCTCGCTTCGCGGCTTCAACGAGGTCGGGCACCTGCGCGGCCAACTGGCTGGCGAAGCGCCACGCCGAGTGAGCCGGCCGGGCGCGGGCCCTGCGTAGGCTGCCGGGATGACGCGCCGGCGGATGCTTTTTCGGGCGCCCGACACCGCCGAGGGCGCCCGGCTGCGAGCCGGCTCGCCTCGATCCGGGCCGAGCTGGGTCTGCCGGTCGACTTCCTCGACGACGTGGTCGCCGAGGCGCGGTTGGTGGCTGCGGCACCGACGCCCGAGGTCGATTACGCGACCGACGTTGCGCTGCTGACGATCGATCCGCCCGGGTCGATGGACCTCGACCAGGCGCTGCACGTGCAGCGCCGCGACGGTAGCTACCGGGGCAGGTGCGCCCGGCCCTGCTGTGGACCCTGGACCTCGACGCGGCGGGGGAGCCGCACGCCGTCGACGTACGCCGAGCGCGGGTGCGCTCCACCGACCGGTTCGACTACGCCGGCGTGCAGGCCGCGCTGGACGCCCGCACCGCCGACGAGCGGCTCGTCCTGCTCGGCGAGGTCGGCCGGCTGCGCGAGCAGCAGGAGGCCCGCCGCGGGGGCATCAGCCTGCGCATCCCCGAGCAGCAGATCAGCGTGCAGGACGGCACGTTCGGGCTCAGCTTTCGCCAGCCGCTGGCCGTCGAAGGCTGGAACGCGGGACCGTCGCGACCCTGAAGCGCGCCGCGGCAGGCCCTGGGCGTGGCGTGGCCGAGGGGCACGTCGTACGCCGAGGTGGTCCGCGGTCTGGACCCGGCGCCGCTGCGGCGGCTGGTCGACCGCTACGTCGGGGAGGTGTGCGTGGCCCTGTGTGCCGGTTTGGAGGTGCCCGGATGGGTGCGCGCCGCGCTCCCTGGGCTGCCCCGCGCACATGGCTGCGAGCGACCGGCGGGCGCACGCGCTGGAGCGGGAAAGCGTGAGCCTGATGGAGGCGACCGTGCCGGCGCGGCTGGCCAGGAATTCGACGCGGTGGTTGTGGACCTCGACCGGAAGGGGGCACAGCACGGTCGTGCTGCTCGCGCCGGCGGTCCGGGCGCGCTGCGACGGAGAACTGCCGCTCGGCACGTCGGTGCGGGTGCGTCTCGCCGAGGCCGACCCCGACCGGCGGCTGGTGCGTTTCGTGGCGGCCTGACCCGGCCCGGCCGGACCCGACTAGGCTGGCGGCACGGCGGACGAGCCGGCCGGGCGGTCGCGTCGGGCCTGCTGGATTCCAGCGGGCCCGCCGAGGAAAGTCCGGGCTCCACAGGGCAAGGTGGTGGGTAACACCCACCCGGGGTGACCCGCGGGACAGTGCCACAGAAAGCAGACCGCCGGCCATCGCCGCCTTCGGGCGGCGGGGGCCGGTAAGGGTGAAACGGTGGTGTAAGAGACCACCAGCGCCCGGGGTGACCCGGGCGGCTCGGTAAACCCCACCTGGAGCAAGGTCAGACAGGGAGCGTTCGAGGGTGACCCGCCCGAGTTCCCGGGTAGGCCGCTGGAGGCTGTCGGCAACGGCAGCCGTAGATGGATGGTCGCCGGCGTCGCCCTGCGGGTCGACGTCACAGAACCCGGCTTACAGGCCGACTCGTCCGCCGCCTGTGCCCGCGACTACATCGCGCTGTGAGCAGGATCTGCAGACCAACACACAGAAGGGGGATTCTGGCGCACGAAACCGGCCGTAGAGGGGTCTTCTGTGTGTCCTTCTGCAGATTTCCAGGTCATCGGACCGTGCTGAAGGCCCGCCGAGTCCCGCGGCGGCCGGTCAGGGGATGCCCGACGGCGACGGACGAGCCTGCGTGTATCTCCCGCGGCCTTCCGTGCGGCGCTGGTGTCCGGACGCGCGCAAGCTCCGGCGGTCCCGGAGGGTGCGTTCGACTCCGCGAGACGGGCAGCAGTCGCGGCCGGTGATCTGACACAGCGCCTGGACAGGTCGGCCCGTTGCGTGGGAGCCCGCTGCGAGCGGGCTCAGGCAGCCAGTGCGATGTCGGCAAGCAGGCGCACCTGATCGGGATCGGAGACCGTGGGGTCGAAGATGAGCTCGTCCACGCCCATGTCGGCGAAGGCCGTCATGGCGCCCTGGATTGCCTCGGGAGTGCGCAGCGCGCCGCCGGCGATCATCTGGGCCGCGTCGCCCATCGGTTCGTAGTAGTCCAGCAGGTAGTCGCGCGACTGCTTCTCCGTTTCGCCCAGGGAGAAGTAGGTCAGCACCACGATCCGCGGCGAGCCTTCGCGGCCCGCTGTGGCCCAGCCCGCGCGGACGTCCTGGACGAAGGCCCGGATCATGTCCGGAGGTGCGCCACCACCGGTCCAGCCGACGCCGAACTCCACCACTCGACGGATCGTCGACTCGGTCATCCCGCCGATCAGCACGGGAATGCCGCCGGCCTGCGGCGGAGCCACCGGTCGGGTCCCCTCGAGCAGAGCCTCCCCCGCCCAGGCCCGGCGCAGGTCGGCCAACTGCTGGTCGAACGCGTGGCCTCGCCCACCGAAAGGACGCCCGGTGAGCAGGTAGTCGCTCTCCCGCCAGCCGACGCTGAGGCCCAGGGTGAGGCGTCCACCGGTCAGCTCCTGCACCGTGGCTGACTGCTTCGCCAGCTCCGCGGTGCTGCGTGCGGGCGCGATCAGGACGTTGGAGACGAACCGGATCCGATCCGTGACCGCCCCGGCGGCGGCGAAAACCGTCAGTTCCTCGTACGTCGGGTAGGACACGGCCCCGATCGAGGCCAAGCTCGAGAACCCGGCCGCGTCCGCCCGCCGGGCCCACTCGAGCAACTGCCCACCAGTTGTTCCCCGAACGCTGTTCGGGATGCCGATGCCGATCTCCATCCGAAAGGCTCCTCTCACGTCGGTCAGGTGTGCCCGGACCAGCCGCTCCACCGCTGCACGGTCACCGCGAGCAGCGGCCCGGCTGGTGCAACCGCACGGTACTGCGGGTGTCGTCGGGCCAGGGCCGCCAGCCCCGGATGATCTGCAGGTGGATCCTCGAGAACCGTCCCGAGGCCGTCGGCCCGCACCCACCACAGCCTCGACCAGTCGTCCTCGTAGTGGTCCACCAGTACGGCGCAGCGAGGTTCCCGACGTACGTTGGCCAGCCGTTGCAGGTGCTGGGTCCGCTTCGGTTTCGCGTCGACGACGGTGTAGACGGTGTTGGCCACCAGCTCGAAAACGATCGGCACCAGGTGCGGCCCGCCGTCCGGGCGCACGGTCGCCAACCGCGCGACGGGACTCGAGGCGAAACGGTCTCGCAGTTGCTCCTCGTCCACGCGCCGAGTCTGCCAGCGCGGGTGCATTGCCCGTCAGCCCCGGTCGGAACCCCGCGTCACGACGGCAGGCGGGGGAACGACACGAGAGAGCAGCCCGTGCGCGGCCGCGACGACCGCGTCCCGCTCATAGGTCAAGGCATACTCGAACATGCGCTCCATCTCTGGCCCGTCGTCGTGGAGGTCTCGGGCGAGCAAGGCCGCGCTGAAGTGCGGGCTCAGCACCACGACATCCCACTCGCCGAGCAGCGGGTCGTCCGCGCGCAGTGTCGCTCCGCGCAAGCCCGGCAGCGGCGCCGCCGGAAGTCCCTCGCCGAGCGCGCAGACGAAGCCGGTGCCGGCGACCAGGTCCCGATACCGCTCAGCGGTGGATGGCGTGAAGTGACGCGCCTCCTGGAAGGCCGCGGCGACCACGCAGGTCTCACCCAGCCGCAGCGCCGCGCGCTCGAGGTGCTTGCTGAGCTCGATCAGCAGCGACTTGGGCGACCGCCGCAGGATCGTCGTCTCCGGCAGGCAGTCGAACGGCGTGCGGCCAGGGTCCCTCGACACGGTCGCGAGACGTGGCGGCAGGACCAGCTCGCCCACGCCGTACGTCGTGGCCGCTCCCGGCCCGGGCCGGCCGAACAGCCAACCCTGACCCAGGGTCGCACCGAGGGCACGGGCGAACATGAGGTGCGCCTCGTTCTCGATGCCTTCGGCCAGCACCATCGCGCCGCTGTGCTCGGCATAGGCGTTGACCGCGTTCATGATCTCTGACACCGCTGGACCCGGGCGGTCCTGCACCAGCCGCAGGTCGAGCTTGACCACGTCCGGGCGCAACAGCGGCATGAACGCCACGGATGCCGCCTCGGCGCCCACGTCGTCCAGCGCGACACCCCACCCGAGGTCTCGGACCCGCTCCACGGTGTAGAGCAGCTCGGCGGGCCGGGTGGCCAGCGCCCGCTCGGTGATCTCCATGACGACCCGCAGCTCGCCCGGCGCCGCCTCGGCGATAGCCAGCAGATCGCGCAGCGGCGCGCGGTCGAGCACCTCCGGCTCCACGTTGACGAAGACCGTCAGCGGGGCGAGCAGCCCCTGCTTCACCGCCCCCTCGAACGCCGCCCGCCGGCAGGCTGCGTCAAGCTCGCCCAGTCGCCCCGCATCTCGTGCGGCCGCGAACAGCGCGTCGGGACTGTGCAGCGGCCCGGCGGGGCCGCGGGCCAGAGCCTCGTAGGCCACGACCCGCCCGGTGTCCAGCTCCACGATGGGTTGGAACACGCTGCGCACCGATCGCGAGCCGAGCACGTCGTCGATCGAGGACACGGCGGTGCTGGCAAGAAGGGTGGTCACCCGTCTACTGTCGGCAGGTCTGGCCCGGCTCTGAAACCGCTAGCGCCGGCGGGTCCCCGCAGGCGCCAGGTCTCGTGCGGCCTCCTCCTCGAGCGCCACCAGGTCGACCACCCGGGTTGCGGCGTGGCGCAGGCGGTCGCTGAGCGCCTCCGTCCCGGGGCTCAGAACGGTCAGCGGCCCTCGGTCGGCCAACGAAGCGAAGATGCCGTCGTTGCTCAGGATCGTTACCTGGATGGCGTCGGCCGCCAGTGCGTCGGTCGCGTCGAGAAGCACGTGATCGGCCACGTCGCTGCCATCGGCCACCGCCCGCGCACCAGCCGCGAACTCGGCCAGGTGCGGACGACCCCGCCGGACCGCGCCGCGCTGACCGGCGAGCACGACCTGGTCGGCCTGCCGGGCCAGGGTCACCACGGCGGCCATCCGCGCCCGCCACCGCTTCGGGTCGGCCCGCAGGTTGTCCAGGTCGACGAGCAGCACCCGGGTGCGGGGGCCGGGAACCCACATCACGTTGCGCTCCAACCAGTCGGACAAGGCCACGGCGAGCGGTTCGCCCGGAGCCACGGCGAGCGGTTCGCTCGGAGCCACGGCGAGCGGTTCGCGTACGTCGAGCACAGCGCCCGAAACCGGGGAGCGGCGGCTGCTCGCCCGCGCGGACGGGAGGGCCCGCAGGTCCACCCACTCGTAGTCGTCCCACCCGTTCGGCGCGCCGCCCAGTCCCATCCCGCCAGTCTCTCGTGGCGCAAGCGCAGGACGCGCCGCGCCACACCGGACTGGCGGCGCAACCGTGCCGCTAACGACCCGCCGGGTCCCCGCTTCGGCGGGCCGGGACCACGTCGACCGATGTGTACGGCGAGCCCAGCGGAGGTCGCGGGTCGCGCTCACCGGGACCGGGCGCTGAGGAGCCTGCCCCGGACACGTCGAACCCGGACGCGTCGAACCCGGACGCGTCGAACCCGGGCGCGTCGAACCCGGCGGACTTGTTGGGCCAGAAGGCCATCGCGCGCTCGGCCTGCGCGGTGATGGTGAGCGAGGGGTTGGCACCCAGGTTGGCCGACACGGCGGCGCCGTCGACGACGTGCAGCCCTTCGTGGCCGAAGACCCGGTGCCAGCCGTCGATGACCCCCTGCTCCGGTGAGGCGCCGATCACGGCTCCGCCGAGGAAGTGCGCGGTCATCGGGGCGCCGAGGATCTCCCCGATGTTGCCGCGCGGGTCGCCGCCGAGCACGGTCGCCAGGCGGCGTACGGCGTCGTTGCCCTCAGGCACCCAGGAGGGGTTGGGCTGGCCGTGGCCCTGCCGCGAGGTGAGCCGCCAGCGGCCCAGCAGCCCGCACCGTCCGGACAGGGTCAGCGAGTTGTCGACCGACTGCATGACCAGCGCGATGACCGTGCGCTCGGACCAGTGGCGCACCGACAGCGACCGGGCCAGCCGGCCGGGGTGCCGCAGGCCTTCGCGGGCCCACCGCAGCACCCTCGGGCCGGGACCGCCGTCGGTCAGGACCGTGCTCAGCAGGCCCATCGCGTTGGACCCCCTGCCGTAGCGCACCGGCTCGATGTGGGTGTCGAGTGTGGGGTGGAACGAGGAGGTGATGGCGACGCCGCGGCTGAAGTCGATGTCGCCGCGCCGCGCGGTGGCGCCCAAGAGCGACTCGCTGTTCGTGCGGGTGAGGTGGCCCAGCCGGCTGGACAGTCGTGGGAGCAGACCCTCGTCGCGCATGCGGTGCATCAGTCGCTGGGTGCCGTAGGCGCCGGCGGCGAGCACGACGTGCTCGGCGGTCACGGTGCGCTCGGTGCGGGCGGGCAGCCACGCCCCGGTGCGCACCGCGGTGACCTCCCAGCGGCCGTCGGGGAGCTCGCGAAGCCGGGTCACCGTCGTCAGCGGGTGCACCTCGGCGCCGGCCCACGGGTCGCCGGCCCACTCGGCGCCGGCCAACGGGTCGCCGGCCCACTCGGCGCCGGCCCGCTCGGCGAGCCACAGGTAGTTCTTCGGCAACGTGTTCTTTGCTCCGTGCCGGCAGCCCGTCATGCAGGCTCCGCACTGGTGGCAGCCGGTGCGCGCAGGCCCGGCCCCGCCGAAGAAGGGGTCAGGCACGGTCTGGCCCGGTGTGGTGCCGAAGAAGACGCCGACCGGGGCGAGGGTGAACGTATGACCGACTCCCATCTGCTCGGCGACGGCGCGCATCGCGTTGTCGGCGGGGGTGACGGTGGGGTTCGTGACGACGCCGAGCATTCGGGTGGCCAGCGCGTAGTAGGGCGCGAGCTCGGCGCGCCAGTCGGCGATGGCGGCCCACTGCGGGTCGTCGTAGAACGCGTCGTGGGGCTCGTAGAGCGTGTTGGCGTAAACCAGCGAGCCGCCCCCGACGCCCGCTCCGGCCAGGATCGTCACGTCGGGCAGCCGGTGGATGCGCTGGATGCCGAAGCACCCCAGCCGCGGTGCCCACAGAAACCGGCGCAGGTCCCAGGAGGTGCGGGCGAACTCGTCGTCGTCGAACCGCCTCCCGGCCTCGAGGACCGCGACCCGGTAGCCCTTCTCGGTGAGGCGCAGCGCAGCCACCGAGCCGCCGAAGCCCGAGCCGACGACGACCACGTCGTACGACGGCGGACTCACGGCGGACTGTCGGAACCGCCGGCTACCGCAGGCCTGCGGCCCGCCGGTTCAGCGCTTCTTGGCGGGCGGGACGATCGAGGACTGCGTCTTGCCTTCGGCCTTCTCGTGCTTGGCGGCGCGCTTCTCCTTGAGGGACTTGCCGGTCTTCTTCTGGGACATCTGCTGTCGGGGTGACTTGTCGGCCATTTTTTTGCCTGCTCCCTGGTGGGGGGCGCCCTGGTTGGCTCCGCTGGCTCGACAGTACGCGTCCTTCGGTGTTCCTGGTGCGGCCCGCGCGCCGAGCCAGCAGATCGGGGGCGGCCTGCGTCGGGGACGGCGGCGGTTAGGGCATCGTGAGGATCTCGTGGCCGGTCTCGGTGACGAGCACGGTGTGCTCGAACTGGGCCGACCGGCGGCCGTCGCGGGTCACGACGGTCCAGCCGTCGTCCCACATCTCCCAATCGTGGCCGCCGCCGAGGTTGAGCATCGGTTCGATGGTGAAGGTCATGCCCGGCTCCATGACGGTCTGGTAACTCGGGTCGTCGTAGTGGACGATGACCATCCCGGAGTGGAACGACGTGCCGATGCCGTGACCGGTGAAGTCGCGCACGACGCCGTAGCCGAACCGGCGCGCATAGGACTCGATGACCCGCCCGATCACGCTGATCGGGCGCCCGGGGGCGACGCTGCGGGCGCCGCGCATCATCGCCTCGTGGGTGCGCTCCAGCAGCTGCCGCGACTCCTCGTCGACCTCGCCGACGGGGTAGGTGGCGTCGGTGTCGCCGTGCACCCCTCCGATGAAGGCGGTGATGTCGATGTTGACGATGTCCCCGTTGCGCAGCACCGTCGAGTCGGGGATCCCGTGGCAGATGACCTCGTTGATCGACGTGCACAGGGACTTGGGATAGCCGCGGTAGCCCAGCGTCGATGGATAGGCGCCGTGGTCGCAGAGGAACTCGTGCCCGACCCGGTCGAGGGTGTCGGTGATCACCCCCGGCTCGATATGGCGGCTGACCTCGACCAAGGCATCCGCCGCGAGCTTGCCGGCGAAGCGCATCCGCTCGATGGTCTCGGCGTCCTTGATCTCGGACCCGCGGAAGGGCAGGGGGGTCTTCTGACCGACGTACTCGGGGCGCTCGATGTGGTCGGGAACGGCTCGCAGCGGTGAGCGCGTGCCTGGGGTCAGGGTCGACATGGTGCACCAGTCTAGATCGAGGGCACGATGTGCCCATGAGCCAACAGTTCTGGTACTGCTTGACCCACCAGTCCGTCGAGACCGGGGACGGGTGCCCCAACAAGGAGCGGCTGGGACCCTACGAGACCGCGGCCGAGGCGGCCTCGGCGATCAGCCGGGCCGCGGAGCGCTCGGAGCAGTGGGACGACGACCCTGCGTGGAAGGACGACGACTGAGCCGGCCCGTCAGTGCGCGCCGCCGCGACGGGCACGCTGCTGCACCGCGTGGAGATTGGTGCGGTCGTCGTAGCGGATGAACTCCGACCACGACCGTGGCGAGCGGGCCGACGACGCCGCCAGCGCGGCGACCGACCCGATGCACAGGATCCCCCCGGACACCACCGACCCGCGCACCGTCCAGGCACCCGCGACGAATCCGGCTCGGGCGTTGCCGCCTGAAGGTCCGAGGGAGTAGGACAGCAGTTCGATGCCGGCCAGCCGGCCGCGCAGCTCGTCGGGGATCGTCTGGTTCCAGATCGTCGAGCGGAAGATCCCGCTCACCATGTCGGCCGCTCCGGCGAGCACCAGGCACCCGACGCCGATCCACAGGTCTGCGGCGAGACCGAACCCGGCGATGGCGCCGCCCCACACCACCGCGGAGAGGGCGACCGCGCGCCCGTGCCGGTGCACGTGACGCGTCCAGCCGCTGGTCAGCGTGGCGATCAGGGAGCCGACCGAGCCGGCGGAATAGAGCAGGCCCAACGCCCACGCCTGGCCGAAGACGTCCTGCGCCATGGCCGGATAGAGCGCAGCCGGCATCGCAAACAGCATCGCCGCGGTGTCGACGGCGTAGATGCCGAGAAGCTCCGGTCGGGACCTGGCGTAGTGCAGGCCCTCGAGGATTCCGCCCAGGCTTGGCGGGACGGCCCCGATCTGGGGCGGCGCTGCCCGCATCAGGGTTAGGGCGACCAGCGAGGCTACGAAGGTGGCAGCGTCCACGCCGTAGGCTGCCTCGACGCCGACGGTCGAGACCAGGATGCCGCCGATGGCGGGACCGGCGATCATGCCGAGGTTCCCGCGCAACGCGGACAGCGCGCTGGCGGCCATCAGCTCATCGTGCGTCACCAGGCGGGGGACCAACGCGTCCAGCGACGGGCGTTGCAACCCGTCCAGCGCCGCGACGAGGGCGGCCACCACGAAGATCGGCCACACCCGCGGCCGGGGTAGCAGGGCGTTGACGAGCAGTGCCCCGGTCAGGGCGGTGAACGCCGCCTCGGTGAGCAGCACCATGCGGCGACGGTCGAGCGCGTCGGCCAGCGCGCCACCCCACAGGCCGAACGCGACCAGTGGCACCAACTCCGCGGCTCCCAGCAGCCCGACGGTCGCGGTGGATCCGGTGATGTCGTAGACCTGGAACGGCACCGCGACGTAGGTGATCATCGTGCCGAGGAAGGACACCGACCCGCCGACGAACAGCAGCCGGAAGTCCCGGGACGTGCGCAACGGCCCGATGTCGAGGCGGGTGCCGCGCAGCCGGTCGAGCCACGAGTACGACGAGGAGGCGTGGTCGCTCACGCCGACCATGGTCGCGGCGAGGACGGGCCGGCGCGAGCACATTCGCACCGGCTGTCAGGATCGGCGCATGGCAGACCGCATGACAGACCCCACGGCAGACCGCATGGCGGAACCCAGAGCGGACCCCACGGCAGACCCCGGGGCAGCTCCCACGGCAGCCACCGAGCAGCCGGACCTTCGCGGTCTCACGATCGGGGTGCTCGGCGGCACCGGCGACCAGGGGCGCGGTCTCGCCCGCCGCTTCGCGCTCGCCGGGCTCCGGGTGGTCGTCGGGTCGAGGCAGGCGGCGCGGGCCGAGGAGATCGCCGCAGCCCTGCCGTCCGGAGTGCGCGGGGCGGACAACGCGACCTGCGCCGCCGAGGCGGACCTCGTGGTCGTCGCGGTCCCGTTCGCGGGGCACGCCGACCTGCTGGCCGGCGTGCGCGACGCGCTGCGCGGCAAGGTCGTCGTCGACTGCGTCAACCCGCTCGGCTTCGACAAGCAGGGTGCCTACGCCCTCGCGGTGCCCGAGGGCAGCGCGTGCCAGCAGGCTGCGGCGTTGCTGCCCGAGAGCACGGTGGTCGGCGCGTTCCACCACCTCTCGGCGGTGCACCTGCTGGACGAGTCGCGCGCCCAGATGGACACCGACGTGCTCGTCGTGGGCGATGACCGGGCCGCGACCGACCTCGTGCGGGCGCTTGCCGAGCGCGTGCCCGGCCTTCGCGGGGTCTTCGCCGGCCGGTTGCGCAACGCCCACCAGGTCGAGGCCCTGACCGCGAACCTC